>JAJZAV010000237.1 GCA_021799255.1 Bacillota bacterium | reverse complement strand
TCTCTTTCATTTATCAACGAAAAAACCGGATATCTGCTGAACAACTCGCCGGCTTACAACGTGACGCCCGATTTGTTTGTGACACATGATGGCGGTGCTACTTGGACGGAGCAAAAGCTGCCCATCCCGAGTGCATACCAGAATGGTTACCGTAACGGCGACTACCCCATCTTCTTCTCTCCACAAGTCGGGTTCATTCCCGTCTATGGTCAGGCGACGCAGCAATCCACGACGACTCAGTTCCTGTACATGCTGGTGACGACTGATGGCGGCGCATCGTGGACAGCATACACAGGCCATCAAGGGGACGGGTTGAACTGGAGCGTGAGCGGTCAGAAGCTCACGGTGACCGCTGGGGCGCAGACCATTGCCGTCGATGGTTTGTTGGCCGGAAACTGGACCGTGTCCAGGAAGTAACGGACTCATCGCCGTTTCGCACGAGGGGGGCATATTGTATGCCCCCCTTTTTCCTTCGGAATATCAAACAATGCTAAATTGAAGCCATGGTGTGCAACGAGTCAATCTTGAGAAGGGGGTGCGACATGGCCGAAAGGATGCATGTTGATGAATTGGAGATTGATGAGGGCCTGGTGCATCGCCTGCTTGCCGCCCAGTTCCCCCAGTGGGCAGGGCTACCCTTGCGGAGGGTTGAGCCGTCTGGTACGGTGAACGCCATCTTTCGGCTAGGCGACGAGTATTCCGTTCGGCTTGCGCGACGGGAGGGGCCGACGGCACCAGGAGGTCGCGAGTTTGTCTGGCTGCCGAAGCTTGCGCCCTTGGTGCCGCTAGTGACCCCTGTGCCGATTGCCGAAGGACAACCGACTGCCGAATATCCATGGTTTTGGGAGATCCATACGTGGGTCGAGGGCGAGACCATCCCCCTGGAGGAAATCGACACTATTCAGGCAGCGCGCGATCTCGCTGCCTTCGTCGCAGCCCTGCAGCGAGTCCCACCATCGGGCGGGCCGCCGGGCCGCGGCATTCCTTTAGCCCAACGGGACGAGGAGTTCCGCTATTGGCTTGCGCGGTTTGATGGGAATCCGCTGGTGTCCTCCGTATGGGAGTCCGCGCTTGCGGCGCCGCCGTGGAACGGCCGCCCCGTTTGGCATCACGGCGATCTGGACGTGCGCAACTGGCTCGTGCGGGATGGTCGGATTTGCGGCGTGATCGATTGGGGGACCATGGGCGTTGGCGATCCGGCGTGCGATGTGATGGTCGCGTGGAAGCTGCACTCGCCTGCAGCGCGCGAGGCGTTCCGCGAGGCGCTTCCGACGGACGATGCCACATGGGCCAGGGCCCGCGGGTGGGTGGTATCGCAGGCGGTCGCGGCGCTCGCCTACTACACATCCCAGAATAACCCGATTCTCTACCATGAGGCGAAATCCTGGCTCGAGCAAGCCCTATCGGAGTTCGCGTCAGAGAACCAAAAGTGAGATTCACGCTTTGTGCTGGCGGAAGCTTACCTGCAATGAGTGATCCGTGCGCTCGTGTTCCCTGACAAAGTGTGATATAACAGTGATATCACTTTGATATGGTCTGGGGGAATGAACACGTTGGTAACGGAACGAAAAGCCCCACGTGTGAACGGGTTTATCGGGTTGTTGGTCGCTGCGTTTCTCATTTACTTTGCAATCCATTCGCTCCATCATGCACCTACTTGGGCCGTGGTTCTCTTGTACGTCATTGCTCTCGTTATCTTGTCAGGCATCGTCGTTGTGCAACCGAACCAGGCAAAAGCCGTTGTGTTTTTCGGCGGATATCTTGGAACGCTGCACAAGAGTGGTCTTTGGCTGACCGTTCCCCTGTCCACTAGGCGGACGGTCTCGCTTCGGGTAAGAAACTTCAACAGTGAGCGATTGACGGTCAACGACAAGGACGGGAACCCGGTGGAGATTGCAGCGGTCGTGGTGTTCAAGGTCATCGACACGGCGGCCGCCTTGTTCGAAGTGGACGATTACCTGAACTTCGTACAGGTCCAGAGCGAGGCGGGGATTCGGCATGTCGCCAGTCAGTACCCATACGACACTTATGGGAAGGGCGGCTATTCTCTGCGCGAGCACACCAGTGAGATTGCGGAGGTTTTGCAGAGCGAGTTGCAAGAACGCCTGGAAGTGTCCGGGGTAAAGGTGATGGAGGCACGATTGACCCATCTGACCTACGCGTCTGAGATTGCGGGGGCGATGCTGCAGAGGCAACAGGCGACGGCAATTGTGGCGGCTCGGGAGATGATTGTAGAAGCCGCCGTAGGCATGGTCAAGATGGCGATTCGAAAGCTGGAGGAGGACGGAGTTGTCGAGTTGGACGAAGAGCGCAAGGCCAACATGGTTAACAACCTGATGGTATCCATCACTTCGGAAAGGGCCTCGCAACCGGTCATTAACACAGGAACACTGTATTAGGAGTCGACGATGCCAAAAAAACAGTATCCTCTCAGGCTTGATCCGCAGTTGTACGAAGTTCTCGAACGCTGGGCGAATGACGAGTTTCGCAGCGTCAACGCACACATTGAGTTTCTGCTGAGAGATGCGGCAAAACGGGCCGGGCGCTTGAAAAAAGGGGCATCACCGACAGAAACGGATACGGATGAAACAAATGGTTTGAAAGAGGATTAAAAGACGAGTGAATGGAGATGAACTCGTGGACAGTCAAGTCATCGAATGTCGCGGACTGTCCCGCAATTTTGGCTCGCGGGCTGCGGTTTCCAATCTCGAATTCAACGTCTCACGCGGTGCGGTGTTCGGATTTCTGGGTCCGAACGGCGCCGGCAAAACGACCACCGTGCGAATGATGGTGGGCATGCTGAGGCCGTCTTCGGGCTCTGTGCGCGTCTTGGGGCTAGACCCGATTTTGCAAGGAGAACAGGTCAGATCCCGCTGCGGCGTCATGCTCGATAACGTCGGCCTCTATGAGAGGCTCTCTGCCCGGCAAAACCTTCTATTCGCGGCTAAGGTGGCGCGCCTCGACGCCGCTCTGGGACGCCAGCGAGTCGATGAGGCATTGCATCGGGTCGACCTGTGGGATAGGCGCAACGACAAGGTCTCAGGGTTCAGCAAAGGCATGCGTCAAAAACTGGGCCTGGCGAGGGCGCTCATGTCGGAACCTGAGATCCTCATCTTAGACGAACCGACGGCTGGACTGGATCCGGCAAACATCGTCATGGTCAGAGAACTGTTGGTTTCCCTCGCGCAAGAGTCTGGGAGGACCATCTTTCTGTGCACGCACCTTTTGGCCGAGGCTCAGCGGATCTGCAGTCGTGTTGCCATCATGCAAAATGGGCGCCTGCTTGCCATCGGAGACCCGAATGAACTAGGCGAGCAATCGTTGCCGAATTTCCGGTTGCGGCTCTCCGGCGCTAATTCAGACAAGGTCAGGACCCTGAGCCTGCCGGGCGGAGCACGATTAAGTCCGTTGGGCGGAGACGAATGGCGCGTGAGCGTGGCGGGGCCTGCGGACATTGAGGGCATCGTGATAGCCCTCGTTCATGAAGGCATCGGGATCAGAGCGGTGGTTCCGGAGCAGGTGTCGCTGGAGGAACAATACTTGCGCTTAGTTGGAGGAGAAACAAATGGGTGATCTGACCACAATGATGTGGAAAGAGACATCGGAGCTGTTTGGCAATCGACGTTTCTCGGTGGTTTTCGCCGTGGCCATCTTGGCCATGGGAGTCCTGCCGACGCTGGCACTAGCGAAACACCACGGGCACATCATCGCCGCAAATTCTCTGCTTTTGGTGATGATCCGTTTAGTCTACGTCCTGCTGGCGACCGCCATCGTGGTGGCTCAGACCGCACCGGACATGGTGCTGCATGAACGTGTCGGGCACACGCTGGACTACCTTTTGACGACAAGGCTATCCAACTATGCCATATTCGGCGCAAAGATACTTGTCTCATCGTTAGTCGGCTATGTCGTCGCCCTTTCCGCGGTGTTCATCCAGTTAGTGGTGACGGCCTTGATTGGCGGGGGCGGGTGGAATTGGCTCTACCTGGGCCTTCCAATCGGACGCGTCTCCGTGTTCGCCGTTACGGCAGCCCTAAGTCTGTACGTCTCGGTCGTAGGTACCTTCGTAGCCCTGCGGGTGGGTGAGCAGAGGGCCGCATACATGGTCAGCGTCTTGGCAATTGGATTGCTCATCGTGCCTTTCCTGTTAGGCTGGCTTACGTTTTCGCTTACCACGCTGTGGGTCACTCACGCTGCCATCATCGTCGGGGCCATCGGGATTGCCCTTGCCGTGGTTGGACTCCGCGTGTTTCGACGGGATATGCTCGTGCTCTACCTGCGGGACTAGGTCGGTAAATTTTTTGTTTACCTACTTGAAGACTGTAACGAAGTTGGTTATCTTCATTACAGAGATTGGAATGCACGCCCGAGGGGTTTAGCACGAGCATCGCACAACTACGCACAGAGTCGAGAGGTGTCGCTCCGATGGTGTTTTGCAGCGTACGGCAAGCCTTTACTCCAAAGATCCCTGCGGTTATTGAGGCAATTGAGGATGGTTCGATGCATGTCTTTACCAAGGCGTATCGTCTTCATGAAGGTCGAGAGTGTCCTTTGGCCGTTTGTTTAAACTGTTCCATTCTCTCGAAGTACAAGAGTGGCAATCAAGCTGACTACACAGATTGCCGCTTTTTCACGTTGCTAGACCCTCAAGACGAGAAAGAGGCATCGGGCCCTTAACATCTTGTTTTCTCTCCAGCGCATTACTCGCATTAATCTGCGTTTCGACCCCCATTTTCTTGCACATATTTGGCCGTTTTTCTAATGGCGCGTAAGTCTTATGGCTCCTCGCGAATTCCTCTTGAATACGGGGGCGCAACGATGCGAATGGTACTTGAAGTGAGCCATCAGCGCGAATTCTGTCAATTAATCATGAGAAATTTACGTTGTCTTTACAAAGGCTTTACAATCGCCTGCTACCATAGATGTGGCGTAAGAGTAGCGTAAGAGTAGTAGGTAACTTGAGGTCTCAAAGTCCATAAAAGAAGGTGAAGATTCACCTGTGTATGTGGTCGACACACGGGATGGAGCCACATGTCCAACCAAACCATCGAGAAATCTCTAGATGAGGCGCCGCTAAGTCTCTTTCATTTGCGTGCCATGGTTATTTCGGGACTCGGATTTTTCACGGATGCTTATGATTTGTTCATCATCGGAGCCGCTTTGGTTCTCATCAAAGACGAGTGGCATCTGACGGGCACCATGGTCGGACTCGTGGGAAGCACAACGTTGTTTGCCAATTTCCTCGGTGCATTCATCTTCGGACGTTTGGCAGACATATTGGGACGAAAGAAGCTTTACGGCCTCGTTGCCGCCATTATGTCTGTTGGTGCCATTTTGACCGCTTTTTCACCCAACATTACTTGGCTCATCGCCTGTCGTTTCTTCCTCGGGTTGGGAGTTGGCGGGGATTACCCGATTAGTGCTGTGATTATGAGTGAGTACGCGAACGTTCGCGATAGAGGCAAGTTAGTCGGAATGGTCTTCTCCATGCAAGCGCTCGGTCTCATCGCCGGGCCCATGGTCGCCATTACTTTGCTTGCGACTGGCATTAATCACGATCTCGCTTGGCGCATCATGCTCGGCCTTGGCGCGCTTCCCGCTCTCAGCGTGATCTACGCGAGACGGAAAATGCCTGAGTCGCCTCGATTTCAGTCGCAGGTGCTTGGGCGTACTGAAGACGCGGCTCATCAACTTCGGGCGTACACGCATGGGCAAATTGCCGGGTCTGAGCATTCACCCGCCGCATCGAGACCAGTACCCGTCCGCATGAGTTTCAGGGAGTTCATTACGAATCGGAAAATGCTGATCACGCTGCTCGGCACCGCGGGCACCTGGTTCCTGTTTGATTATGCGTACTACGGGAATTCCATTTCGACCCCACTCATTATGAATTCGGTGGCTCCGCACGCAAGCCTGATCCAAAGTGAAGCGTGGACGCTGATTGTGTTCGCAATCGCTGCAGTTCCGGGCTACGCGTTGGCGGTGGCGAAGATAGACAGGATAGGGCACAAGAGGCTGCAACTGATTGGTTTTGCCATCATGGGTATGGCATTCTTGGCAATGGGCATCATTCCGGGGATTACCTCGACGATTTTACCATTCTTGATTCTATACGGGATCAGTTACTTCTTCGCGGAATTCGGACCCAACACAACCACGTTTATTCTCTCCGCCGAATTGTATCCGGTGAGCGTAC
>JAJZAV010000236.1 GCA_021799255.1 Bacillota bacterium | reverse complement strand
GGCGGGATGGCCTTCACCCCGATTTGTATGCCCGCCACCGTGAACGTTTGTGGCTTTCCGACCACCGGAGCCAGGTATGCGACCGAGTCGCTCTTGACGTAGACCAGGCTGCCCATAGCCGGAGTGATGAGCCCCAACTGAGTGCTGGTGGCGAGACCCGGGCGATTCACGGCACCGATGGGGAACGATCCGATTCCACTTGTGGTTCCCGTTGATGCCCCGGACGACGTTCCGTATGTACTTTGTGTGACCGTGGTGTTCTGCCCCGCGCTCGCTCTTGTACCCCCACTTTGAACCGTTGGGCTCTGGGAGTAGACCGAGGACGTGACGGTGGCCGACCCTGTAAAGGTCTGCGGTCCGATGGTGACCTGGCCGCTTTTGGTAACGCCGACCACGACGTACCCTCCAGGCAGTTGGCTTTGAAGGACTTGGCCATTTGACATGACAAGGTTCTCGGGGCGACCCGAATTGCCCATTTCGAAGAAGTCGCCGTTGATACCCCCGACGGCCCCTGTCCTATTTGCCATCGACGTCAACGTTTCATCGTTGCTGTACACCTGATTGTTCGCCAAAACGACTCCCAACTTGACGTTTGGGTTATTCAGGTTCACTGCGAGAACATTGGCCACCAGCGGCCCGCCGAGCGTAGAGAACTGATGAGCAATGTGCGTCACGCCGTTCGTCACCGGTGTGCTTGTCGTTGAGTCCCCGTAAGCGGTGGGCCAGCCTTGAGGAGTGTAGGGGATCTGTGATTGTGCGACCTCGGACGCGAGGGCTTGGCCGACGGCCCCGAGTACGAGAAAGGATGCAAACGTGGCGATAAGGGCGCGAGAGAATCGAGCAGACATCAGGATGGGATCCTCCCTTGAACGATTACTAGCGTGAGACTGGATGGGAACCTTCAATGCTCGGCAATGCTTAAGCGAAGCGTAAATTCATGGGGTTGCTGGAAAGTGGGATAGACGCCGCGTAAAACGCCTTGTCGCACAATTCATGAGTCTATCAACCCTCTATCCGTCAATGATAGACGCAATAGACACCCAAAGTGCGACAAATTTCGCGACTTGACAAACACTCTATGAAAATTTTACAGGATTTCAACAGTCGGCCTAACCGGGGTGTGTTTCACGTCGGGCGTGTGAAGCGTATACGTGAATACCTTTGCGACTTGTGCGGAAACCTACGATGGCAAAGTATGAAAGGAACACGGTGACAGTCGGGAAGGAGTGTCAGGTTGTGGCACGTTACCGATTTTCGAAATGGATGCTCGCGGGAACCGTACTGGCGCAATTGTCGCTGTGCGCCGTCGAGTCTCCCCCTGCGCAAGCCTTTACCAATCAGACCTTGGTCCACGGGTCACAGGGTTACGACGTGGACGAACTGCAAAGCCGGCTTGGCTTCCTCGGGTATTATCATCACAGCGTAAACGGAGTCTTTGGCTGGAGCACGTATTGGGCCGTTCGAGACTTCCAATACGCGTTTGGCATGAAACCGACCGGTGTCGTCGATATGCCCACCAAGATTATGCTGGTAAATGCGACCAAAGCGTGGCACTACCAGCCTATCACGAGTTCCACCTCGGGGTTATCATCCACCTCCGGGTCCAACGGATCGACGAATTCTGGGTCTGCCGGATCCACGAATTCTGGGTCCACAGGATCCACGAGTCCAGGGTCGACCGGATCCACGGGTGCTGGGGCTGGGACTGCTGGGAACACCTCGCCTCAGCCTCCAGGCGGACAACCTAGCGGGCAAGCCGCCGCTCCTGTATCGGCGACTCCGACTGGGCCCATCGGTGGGGTCAGTCCGGCGGACCAGACGTTGCTCGCCCACGTAGTGTATGCAGAGGCCCGGGGAGAACCGTTTATCGGGCAGGTCGCAGTCGCAGCCGTCGTGCTGAACCGCCTGCGCAGTCCAAAGTTCCCAAAGTCAATTCCATCCATAATCTACCAACCTCAGGCCTTCACGTCGGTGCAGGACGGGCAGATTAACCTGACGCCAAACGCGGAGGCTTACAAAGCGGTTGCTGACGCGCTGAGTGGTTGGGATCCGGCCGACGGCGCCACGTATTACTTCAATCCGGCGACGGCAACTAGCCCTTGGATCTGGTCTAAACCGGAGATCCTGCAGATAGGTCACCACATCTTCTGTCGTTGACAAGGATGCCGTTGATAAAACCAGCACGCAAGATCCTCCCGCCGTTGCGCCAAAACCCCTCCGATTTTCTGCGCTCACAACCCCCAATGAAAAAATCGGCTTATCTCGGTGTTGGGGACACCGGATAAGCCGACACGCAGCCGTTTGCTAAGAACGCGGCGTGTGAGTCATTCGCCTTCAATTGCCTCCATCGCCGACGGGAGTCTACGTTTGGAAGCTCCCGTTTTAAACGGCCAGAAATGTCCGCCCCCTACCACGGCCGCGGCCGCAGGAACGAAGAAGGCAAGGAAAATGACGGTGTATACGAGAAGCCCAATGACTACGCCTGCCGCAATCTCTATCAAAGACGTGACTCCCGACGCGGACAGGGAACCGAAGGTACCCGCCATGATGAACATGGCGGAGAAGATGACCCCTCCCATGCGCTTCATTGCCGTGAGCATGGCGCTGGCTATGTCGCTGGCTTTGGGAATCTCCTCCTCGTAACGAGACATTAGGAAGATGCTGTAGTCCACGCCCAAGGCCACCAGCAGCAAGAATACGAAGAACGGATCCACCCACGACAAGCCAGGCTTGTGCAACACGTGAATCACCAGCGTTTGCAAGAGGCCCATGCTGACGAAGTAAGTCCCTCCGAGCGACGTGATGATGTAGAGGGGAGTAATCACGCTGCCCAGCATGATCATGAGCAAGATGGTGATGGCCACGAGAACGATGGTGATGGTCCGCACGAAGTCGGACGACGACACGCTATTTAAGTCCGTTTGTGTGGCCGTCGCGCCAGTGGCCAGGATGGATCCCGAATGGACAGGGCTCGACATGAGCGCGGTTTTTGCAGCCTGAATCAATCCGGGCACTTGTTCCAGAGCCTTCGTCGAGTACGGATTCAAGGACATCGTGACCGAGAACTTGGCGATGTGTCCGTTTGGCGAGATATAGGCGTTCATCGCCTGCTTGAGTTGACTGTTGTGGTCGATGGTGGATTGCGGAATGTAGAAGCCCGGGTTTTGCTTGGTGCTGGCCCGACCCGTTTCCTTTAAGTACTGGTTGATCTGCGCGACTCCACTTTGCAGCTTCGAGACCGCGGACTTCGTTCGAGCCGTGCCATTAATCATCGTTTGCATTCCGCTTCCAAGCTTGCCGATCCCGCTCGTCACCTGCCCGCTTCCAGCCGCGAGTTTGCCGGTGCTCGTCGCCAGAACTTGGGTTCCGGCCGACAACGAGTTCAGGCCTTTCGCGAGGTTCGTCGTCCCAGTAACTAACTGGGGCGTCGCCTGCGCCAACCGCTTCGCCCCGGCAGCAAGCTTTCCTGTGGCCTGATTTATTGACGCCGATGCTTTGGCCAACTGGGCAGACGACGCGTTCAACGCACCGAGCCCGTTGGCGAGGTTTTGCGCACCGGCCGTCGCCTTGGTTTCTCCGGCAGAGAGTCCTTTTGCCAAAGCCATGATCTGTTGCCAGGAAGGCTGTGCGGCCGCGGCCGGATTCGCCTTGGCCCAAGCGGCGAGCGCATTTGCGAGCTGTGACGCGTAACTCTGGAGATCTTTCTGACCACTCGCGAGAGAATTGGCTCCCGACGTCAAACTTCCAACGCCTTGACTCATCTGGGAAGTTCCTTGGTTCAGTTGCCCTGTTCCCCTGGCGAGCGCCGTGAGTCCGTTTGCCAGCTTGCCTGTGGATGTTCCGAACGCGGAAACTCCACTCGCGACTCTGCCCGCGCCCGCAGCTACCGCATTCATGCTAGAAGCGACCTTGCCAATGCCCTGTTGGACTTTGGAAATCCCGCTCGTCACCTGTTGTGACCCGGATTTGAGCTTATTTACGCCACTGATTCCGTTTGCGGACTGCCGGGTGGCCGAACCGAGGCCTTGGTTCAATTGCCTAAGCCCGTTCTCCACTTTTGAGAGGTTTTTAGAGACGGTTAAGTCTTGATTCCCCATTTGAAACGAAGTAATGACGGAACCCGTGGGTTCGGTCGCGCTGTCTACGCCTGTGACGTAGGGCATCGACGAAAGGGTTTCGGTCAACTGTTGGATGGTCGTTAGCCCCTGCGGCGTGCGCAGGTTTGCGTCCGTCTTTAGGACGATGTCCACGGGCATGATCTTGCCTTCGCCAAACGCCTTCGCGATGGCATGGAAGCCTTTGACGGAGGGGGCCTGCGGAATGTCCGTCATCGGATCGAACGTTCGATGGTCCGTGAACAATAAGCCGACTGGGGTCAGCACAATAATCAGAATGAGAAGCACAGTCCAGGGCCGGCGTATGGATACGCCGCCGGACCAGCCCCAGAAGCGAAAGGGAGGATGAGATTCCCCGACCTTTGGACGGCGTGGCCAAAACAGATGCGGCCCGAGGAGGGAGAGCATCGCGGGAATGAACACGAGGCAGGTTACGAGCGTGACGAGCATGCCAACGGAGACGCCCACCGCGCTTCGGTACAGCCCGAATTTCGCGAAGTAGAGGATGGCAAACGACAGGAAGACGGTGAGACCGCTGAATAGAATCGTCTTGGAAACCGCCCGCAGAGTCGCCTCAAGCGCCTGTACCCGCGATGGGTGGCCGTGCATCATCTCTTCCCGAAACCGCATCATCATGATAATGGAGTAGTCAGTTCCCGCCCCAAAAAGGATGGCGATGAGAAAGGTTTGGGTGAAGGTCGATGCGGGCATCCCCAGGTTCGCCAGCCACCCGACGATGCCGGAGGTGAAAATGAAAGACATTCCAATAGATAGTAAAGTGATGATGGGTGAGACGACGGATCGAAAGACCAGAAGCAAGATGACAAGAACGAGGATCACCGTAACGAGGCCGCTCTTGCTCACCCCTTGTTGAGAGATGGTCATGTCATCTTGTTGGATTTTAGCGTCTCCGGTAACGTAGATATGCGCGCCGCCTGGAGGTTTCACAAAGGCATTGTCGATGGCTGTAAAGGCGCTTGAATTGGCGGGTTGCCCTACGCCGTGGCGCGTGCCGATGATGGCAATCAGCGTGGTTCCGTCCTTGCTCTTGAAAGAGGAAGATGCATTTTTGTTGGTGTTGAACGCGGCCGTTACGGTGGCGATGTGATAGGCCTTTTTGTGCGCGTTCATCGTCTCTAGGATGCGATTAAAATACGCCGTGTCTTCCTTCGTCAAACCGTGAGGGTTTTGGATGGCTACGATGGTTGACGACGGAGTCTGAGATGAAGGATCAATCTGCTTCATCCAATTTGCCGCTACAACGGATGGGGCTGTGGATGGGAGGTAGCTGTTTCCCTTTTGGGCGACAACCTTTGTTAGGTTGGGTAGGAACATGAAGGAAGCGACGCTACCCACAATCCAGAGCGCGAGAATGAACCACCGAAGGCGATGGATGGTTCCAGCGTAGCGGGAAACAAACACGGTGCAACCCTCCTCTTTGGGGGCGTTTCAAACCAGAATTGCTTCCCCCCACCAAACTGACACTATGTCATTTCACGTCGTTCGCCATTGTATCATGCCCAGGTGGGAAGAGAAAGCACAAGTGGATCTTGAACCACAATCCACCTTATCATGCGAGCCTGTCTGTCCGTAGTACAATAGACGCGGACGAAACTGCGAGTGAGGAGTGGATGATGGCGTTGCTCGTCGGAGCCATTTTGATAGTTGTGATAGCACTGGCCTTCGTCGCGGCATGGTTCTTTGTGCAGTACCAGAGGATGCGTCGGGAGTTTCCGAGACCGAAAGCGCAGGTCGTCCAATTGCGACCAAATCTTGACGTTTGGGACGACGATGGTATTTATGCTACGTGGATAGGACACTCAACGGTGTATATGCGCGTGAATGGCTTGAGGGTGCTAACGGATCCCGTCTTTTCGGATCAGGTGGGCGTCGGCGTCGGCGGCTTTCTCGTCGGGCCGAAGCGGTATACGCCGCCCGCCATCACGCTGGATGACATAGCAGCGAACGTCGACGTGATTTTGCTGTCGCACGCTCATCTGGATCATTTTGATCTGCCAAGTCTAAGAAAACTGGCTACGCGTGGCGTTCACGTTGTTACCGCCGTGGGAACCGGACGGCTTTTGCGGCGATTGTCCTTCGCTGAAGTCG
>JAJZAV010000235.1 GCA_021799255.1 Bacillota bacterium | reverse complement strand
TGACGACGGCAAAATGTCCAATTTCGTCCAAGAAGTCGGGTCCCGCTTCCACCGACGCGTTCACCGTTTGACTCGCCGCTCCGATGGTGGCTTGCCCGTACAAGGTGTAATAGACATTTTCGACGCCGGAAAACTGGCGCGCAAGGTTGAAGTCGGACTGGGTGAAGTTAAGAACCTGCCCTGGCTGAGGAATTCCGGGGGACAAAACCTCCGTGGGGATAATCTGAATCGTCTCTTGCAGCCGGGCGCTCTCCAAAGTGGAAACTATCGCTTTGGTTCCCCCGCTGCCGATGGCCATGATGGCCAAGATACTTGCCACGCCGATGAAAATACCAAGCATGGTGAGGATGGAGCGCAGCTTGTTGACGAGAAGTGACGAAATGGCAAATCCGAACATTTCCATAAGACTCATGGACGTGACCCTCCGGCTACATGATCTGCCACAATCCTCCCGTCAAAGAGACGTACCATGCGTCCTGCGTACTCGGCGACGGACGGATCGTGAGTAATCACCACAACGGTCACTCCTGTCTTGTTTAGGGACTGAAAGAGACTCATGATGTCCTGTCCAGTGCTGCTATCCAAAGCGCCCGTGGGCTCGTCGGCCAAGAGCACGCTGGGTTCGTTGACCAGGGCGCGCGCGATGGCCACCCGCTGACGCTGACCGCCAGAAAGCGCGCTTGGGAGATGCGTAAGCCGATTCTCCAGCCCGACTTCGGCGAGCCGGCGCTCTGCTTCCTTTCGCCTCTTCGCGCGACCAACACCAGCATAGGCCATGGGTAACTCCACGTTCTGGAGCGCGGTCATGCGAGGCAAAAGATGAAAATTCTGAAACACAAATCCAATCTTTCGGTTCCGGACATGAGCCATCTCCGTCGGCGACAACTCATCCATCCGCCGTCCATCAAGCAGGTACCTGCCGGATGACGGCACGTCGAGGCAGCCCATGATGTGCATCATGGTCGACTTGCCGCTCCCGGAAGGGCCCATGATGGAGACGAATGCCCCATCGTGGATGGTCAAAGTGACGTCCTGCAGCACCGAGATTTCCTCTCGACCGACAACATATCTTTTGGTTACATCCTGCAACTCAATCAAGATACAATCACCTTTTGTCCGCTCACGAGGCCCGAGGGGGGATTGACCACCACCGCGTCCCCCACCGACAGACCATGAGTGACCTGTACAACTTGATTCGAGGTGATGCCGAGGGTCACCGGAATCTCACGCACGTGGTGACCTTGCACCACAAACACGTCGTATACGGCGCCATTCTGGACCAACGCGGCGTACGGAATCACCGGTACGGAGCGTCTGGCGCTAGCTGTCACGGTTGCATTCACCTGGTACCCGTAGGGAATCGAAAAGGACTGCCTTGGCGTCATGTCCACTTCGACCTGGTATCCCCCCGACGATGTCTGGGCCGCAAAACCTGCCTTGTAAGATACCTGCGCTTGCCATTCGCGGTTCGGATACGCATCGCAGGTGATGGTGGCGCGTTGACCGACCCGGATTTCGGTAGCGTCTAACTGAGAGAGTTCCACCGACACCATGCGATCCCTCGAGACCACCTCCATCAGGGGAGCCGGGTTCCCATTGATGTCAATGCCGTCAGGGTTCTCCGATAGCACCACTCCTCGGAAAGCCGCCCGAACGAGAGTAGCTTCGTAGGCCGCTTTCGCCGAAGCGGCTTGCTCTTTTGCCTGAGCCAGAGAGGTCTGTGCGCTCCCCAATTGTTCCCCAGCGACGATTTGCCCCGTCAGCAGGCCGGAGGTCGCACTTTTCACCTGCTGTGAGGCCGCATTGACGGCGGCTTGCGCCGACTTCCACGCGGCCAACGCGGCTTGATTACTGGTGTGTATGAGAACCTCGTTCGGTTTCACGCTTGCCCCGATGGGAACAGCGAAGCTGGAGAAGGAGGCCCCAAGGCTCGTCATGTTGATCACTTGCCGCATTCGAGGCCGCACAAATCCAGACGTAAAAATTTGGTTTTGTAGCGTTTGCCGACGCACGACGTATTCGTTTACATGGGGTGGCTTCGGCCACAACAAAGCCCACAACAAGTAGAGGCAAGCCGCTACCGCCAGCACGATGACCATGATCCAAGTAACCTTGCGCCTTGCGCCCGTCGCTTCCCGCACGTTCTCCACCTTTGTCACACCCGAGTTTTCTGTGAAAACATCACCGTTTTAACCAATGCTACGCTTTTGCCGCGCGCACGACGACCATCGTGTACGGCGGAAGTACAATCTGTATGTTTCCAGCTACGACTTTTGCAGTGCCTATCTGGATGCTCTTCGTGTTCTCTCCGTAAGTATAAAGGTTGACCTTGTGCCCAATCTTCCATCCCTTAACGTCGACGCTCACCGCATGGGATGTGTCCGGACTCTGATTCAGTACGACAGCCGACACGCTCTTGCTCCCCTGCCTTGCCCCATACGCAACGATGTCCGAATTCGACGACGAGGCACTCACAAACGAATCTCCGGGGACAATGAAGTGATGAAGCATCTCGAGCGCGTAGTAGGCAGGAAATGGGGTATTGGCGGGAGGCTCCTTCAGTGCACCCGACGATGTCCCAGACGAAAGGACCCCGTAGTCCCCATAGTTTGTGTTTCCGTAGAGAGCCGGTGAATTGTTGGTTCCCGTAGTAATGGAATTATGTAGATCCCACCAATCGACGTTGGCAACCCCTTCCGACAACCACGTCGCGTAGTCTTTAACCAAGAACAGCGCATTGACCACCGAAACGCTTTGCTTTCCAGGATTGTAGGCGACCGAGTTGGTTTCCGTGGTCATAATCTGCACGTTTTTCGCGTTCCCTTTGGCATCGCGCTGAATTTCGTTCTTCAACGTTTGCACCATGCCTGGGATGGTCGTCGTCGAGGCTAAGAGACCCGCATCACTTTCGTGACCCGGTTGCTGTGCGTACCAATGAACATCGACAAAATCGATTTTATCCCCAATCGCCTTAAGCACCGTATTATTCCAACTCGGTGTTTGTCCATCAGGCCAGTTCCCAGGAGCTGTAACAACGATCCCGATTTTGATGGAGGGGTCCACCTTCTTCATAGCGTCGATGAACTGCAGCGCGTATTTGGCGTATGCTGCGGGACCTTTGTCCTTGTGCAAGTCCGCCTCCCACGAGCTGCCATAGAACCCGTCTCCATAAATCTCGTTGCCGATTTCCCAATACTTCACATTGTCGTGGTGGGTAACGTTTGCATACTTCACCCACGCTGCCGCGTATGCAGGGGAAGCTGGGCCGGTTCCGGCGGGATTCGTTCCGTAGTTCACCGTAATCATGGCCTGCGCCCGAGACTTACGAACCAACTTCATGAAGTTTTTAAAGTTGTCCTTCGCAACTATCGAAGAAGATTGACCTTTGGTGATGGAATTGGTTTTCCACTGGTAAATATCCGATGTGCTGCCTCCCGGATACCTTAGTACCTTGATTCCGGCAGACCTAAGCATGGAAGGAATGCTTGCATCCATCAGATTCGGATCCCACACGGCCGTATTAAGCCCAATCGCCGTTTCGGGAATGCTTGCCTTAGGCTGTGTAGGATTCACGGTTACGTTCGTTGTCGCATTCTGATTCTGTGCCATGACGGGCACGACCGCAAGACTGGTGCATAAACCTACCGCGAGCGCCGCGAGTGCTGATTTGGTGACCAATTTGTTGGGTTACCTCCTCAAAATCAATCATGATACCTGTACGTATCATACACCCGAGACGCGCATGAGCGAGAGCCCTCGCTCTCGCTCTTTTGGATTAGCCACCGCAAATTAAGGGGTCTCTTTTATCCAAGGTTGAGCGCTAGTAAAATCACGACCGTAAGCGCTGTATTCGGACTGCCTGCCGACCGAAGAAATCGCTGTTGCACTCGTCCATGTGGTGTTTGCTCCAAGAGGCTCAATCAAGGACGCGGCAGGCGCATTGTTCTGCAACGACGGTGGCAATGCGGTTGCGAAATACGTGGGCACACCGCTCTCCCCCGCGACGCTTTGCGACGTGGATCTCATCCCCGCCGACCCCCGAGCGCCATAAGGGCTTTCCCGACTCGCAGACCCATACGGCGAGATTGGTGGTTGGACGCTCGGCTGCGCATGGGCCGGTGAGAGACCTGAGGGCAAACCAGGAGACCCACCCGTTCCTCTGTAACTTGGGATGCCGGGAACCCCTCCTTCGACGGATTGAAGTTGCGAGGCAATCTGATTCATGACAGATTGGAGGCCTAACATCTCCTGGCATAGGTGGCCAAACTGGCGCTGTAATTGTTGCATCTGCACCGACAATTGCTGCATGGTGCTTTCTCCTTCCAATCCTGTTATGGCTCGTCCTGCGCCATATCGATGTCGTCATCCAACCCGTAGGCCGTATCGTGCATCGGGTGCATAAACCGTTCCCGAATGACCGTGCCGCCATGTTCCTCCTTGATGCGCTCGGCTCCCGGGTCCCTGTCTCCCTTGACCCACTCGTCACCGGACATGATGACCGGATCGATAGACGAAGACCAGTGATCCAAAGGAGTTTCGCGCCATAGCGGGGTCGTATTGTCAAACGAGTTGTCATCCACCTTTTTTTGCCCCACGCAGAACCACCTCCACGACCTAGGATGCGATTCACCGTGCCTCGATATTCGCCAGCGGACGTATGATTTCCAGGGTTGTCTCATAGAAATTCAACAGGACAACTTGTGTAAATGGACGGGGGACGGTGACATGTATTCCATCGTTTATAACCGCCTGCTTGGATGGACTTTCGCAGTTCTCGCCATGATGGGCTGGTGGTTTCACAGCATTGGAGACTACATCGCACTCACGCACACCGAAAACCTCGTCAACAGCGGTTTTGCGGTGGTGTTCTTGTTTTTCGCTCGACAAAGGATGCGCTACGCCAGCGCGACGGCTCTGGCGTTGGGATTGTTGTTTTTGGCGTGGGCCATCTGCGGCATGGCAGGCATCCCTCTTCCGACAGGGACTGCGGATCCGTTGGAGAACGCCCTGCGCTTCGTCGCGGGATCGTGGGGCGTATACGTGGCGTTACACGACGTTGCAGCCTGGAGATTGGAAGATATACCGTCATAACGACCCTGCCCCGCGGGCATGCTGAATGTGTTGTACACCACATTCGTTAAAGGGGGATCTCCTCGTGAAGGTAAAAGAATTCATGACCTCGCAGATTCAATGGGTAACTCCAAACGACCCCATACAAAAAGCAGCCCAGATCATGAAAAGCGTGAATTGCGGATCCGTTCCAGTGTGCGAAGGGACGAAACCGGTTGGGATCATCACGGACAGAGATATCGCTATCAAAGCCGTCGCGTCCAACAAGATGAACGCCAACGTGAAGGAATGCATGACCAACCAGGTCATTACTTGCACATCCGACACAGATGCGCATGAAGCGGCGGATTTGATGGCGACTCATCAGATTCGTCGGTTGCCCGTGGTGGATGCTTCAGGAAATCTGGTCGGAATTTGTTCCATCGGCGATTTGGCCACCGTCGACATTCACGTCAACGAGGCCGGCGACGCGCTGAGCCGCATCTCGGAGCAAACGAACGCCCCCAACGCCCTGCATTAAGAAAACCCAATGAGGGCTGTCGATCCCGATTAACCCGCATATGTCCCAAAGGGGATCCGCGTCGCCGCGGACCCCCTTTTTGTTGCTTCCGCTGTTTTAGTCGTCTGCCGATTGCGCCGATTTCGGCTCCAGCAGGCTGTTTGTGCCCGGTGCCGCCAAGGTTAGTTTTGACGCCGCTGCCAGTTCATTGATCCCCCACGCCACGACCGCCCGAATTTGCGACTCGTTTGTTTTCATGCCGAGCGCATGGGCAGCCGAGGTGACGTAGTGCACGGCCCTTTCGAGTTGGGCCTCCTTCGGAAGATCCGAAAACTCCATCTTCGCAAAGTGTACGGCTTCGGTGCCCAACTGTTTGAGCACACTTCGCTCCGCGCTCGTCGTGTGGGTGGACAACCACGATAGGAACTTGCCGTAACCGCTTCTCGCCATCATCAGCCAAACGACCACGCCGACCTTCACCCCTATGCTCATCCATCCCTGTGCAACGCTCAACAAATGACTCAAGCGAACCATCCTCCTTTCGCCTCTGTAGATGCAGGAATCACGGCATGTCAGGGACAAAGGATTGCGATGTCACAGGGGAGAACGCGTGGGAAGTGGCGACCGGGCGTGTGGCGGCGGCCTCGCGCGGGAGAACGCGCGTCATCCCCATGGCGAGGTAAAAGATCAAAACAAAGGCTGCTCCACCGATACGTCTTCGGTCGAGCAGCCCTCGGGCGAAT
>JAJZAV010000234.1 GCA_021799255.1 Bacillota bacterium | reverse complement strand
TCTCCCTGCTTGTCACACAAAGTTGCGAAATTCGTCTTTGGTAGTGATGGCGCCTGCTTCCATGTGCGGTTACAAAGTCGTTCGGTTCGCGTTTGCCCATCAACGCTCAGTTGCCCATCAGCATTCAACGGAACGCAAGGACGAAAGGGGACTTGACCATGAAACACAAGTGGATATTGTCGGTAGTGTCCGTGGGCGTCATCCTCACCGGCTTCTCCATCGCTTTGACTCACGCCGCAACAACCACAAATCCGTCCACGTTGCAGAATTCTGCCCAAGCAGGAACCATTACGGTCGTAGGTACGGCAAGCGAGGATGTCAGCCCGGACAGCGCCGTTATCAGCGCGGGGGTGTTGACAAAAGGCAGCACGGCGGCCCAAGCGGAACAACGCAATAACCAAGCCATGAAAAAAGTCATGATGGCGTTAGAGAAAGACCAAATCCCCGCATCGGACATCCAGACGCAGTGGTATAACCTAAACCCGAATTATGGTAAACCGGGCGCGAATGGACAGCAATCGATAGTCGGGTTCACCACGAATAACAACGTCAGTATCACCGTGAAAGAGCTCGCCAAGGTTGGCTCAGTCGTTGACCTGCTCGTGAAGTATGGCGCAAACCAAATCAACAACGTGAGCTACACCGTCTCAAACCCATCGAAGTTTCAACAGTCGTTGTACGCCCTCGCGTTGGACAACGCAAGATCGCAAGCACAGAGCATCGCGAAGAAGCTCGGCGTCACCATCACTGGGGTATCTTCCGTCGACGCCTCGCAACAAAACGCGGGGATCTTTCCCATTTTCGCCGCGAGCAGCAACGCGATGGCGTCGAGCGCAGTGCTCTCCCCTGGTACACAAAGCATTTCGACGAGTCTTAAAGTGGTCTACACCATCAGCTAGGGACCTCGACCGGATCAATCTCAATCACGAGCCACTCGCCCCGTTTGCGAGCGACAACCACTCAAGCACTCGGTACGCTGCGAGGAGGCGGGATAATGCCTCCTCTTCCGTCGTCCACTCAAAATGAACCACGGAGCCAGGTGGGGCTTGCGCCAGTCGCGGAAGATCCACCGTCGCCACGGTCCCCAACGTGGGATATCCACCGACCGTCTGTGCGTCAGCCATGAGAACCACGGGAGACCCTCCCTCTGGGCACTGAATGGTTCCCATCAAAACCGGTTCCGATACGACGCTTTTGCCGTCGGTCGCAGGTCCTTCTATCAAGGACCAACCTTCAAACCGGATCCCTTTCCTGTCCGATTGGGGCAACACGCGATGGGCGGATTTCGCAAAGGAGGATACCAAGGAGGAGGGAAGCGCCGATGGTGCGCAGGACGTCATAAAAGAGACCGTCACTGCTTTGTCGTACGTGGGGCGCAGGCTGGGATGAAGCATTCTTCCCGCGCGAATGGGCGCAACGGATGCACTATTCGAAAGGGCAAGCTCGTCTCCTTGTGCGAGAATCCGGCCCAACAGGCCGCCGATACCCGCGCCGACGTCCGTCGCTCTGCTTCCCATCACTTCGGGAACGTCCACGCCTCCCTCTATTGCGATGTAGGCTCTCACTCCGCTGTGATATCCTGCGAACACCAATTCGGACCCCTTGGTGACACGCACCGACTGCCACATCGGCATTGGCCTGCCGTTGACGTGCGGAAGGAGATTGGCTCCGGTAACCGCCACCATCGCGTCGCAGTGAAAGCGCAGATGCGGTCCGACAAGGGTGCATTCCAGAACGGCGGCGTTGGCAGGATTGCCGATGAGCAGATTGGCTACGGATGCGGCGAAGAAGTCCATTGCTCCCGCTTTGGATACCCCGACCTGCTCATGTCCGCCGCGTCCAAGGTCCTGGATGGTTGTGAATAGACCCGGTTTCTCAATCCGTACGGTTCTCGCTGTTCTGGCCGTTTGTATTCGGATGGACTTCCCATGATGGTCGTTGTCACCGAGACCCTCTTCACTGCGTTCCTGTTCCCTAAATTCCGCAGGAGAAATCGGGACAAAGCGAACGTGATCACCAGTGTGGAGAACGGTCGAGTCAGATTCCGAAGGTCGAAACAACCGTTTGGGCGTCCTTCCAATGATCTGCCATCCTCCAGGAGAAGTGAGAGGATACACTCCCGTCTGCATCCCGCCAATGCCAACGCTGCCTGCAGGAACCCGTACTCTAGGGATGGACTTTCGGGGAAACGCGATGGAATCAGGCATCCCCGTCAAGTAGGCGAAGCCCGGCATGAAACCCATCATGGCAACCCGATACAGCGTCCCGCTATGTAGGCTCACCACCGACGACGGAGCCATGGACAGTCCGGTAGCCACTTCGTCGAGGTCTGGGCCGTACTCGCCGCCGTAGCACACGGGAATCTCCACAATCGCATGATTGTGCGCCGAAGGGCCGTCCATCTCATCCAAAGCCTTTTCTTCGTTCGCGGGAAGGTTCAGATACGACTCAATCCGCTTAGCGATTTGTGTGGCGCGGTGCTTGCGCGGATTGATGCGTCCGAGAAGGGTGGCGTAGGCGGGAACCCAGCTCAGGACCACCTCGTGGAACGCATCCTCGAGTCTATCCAGCGCAGCGTACACGCGTTTACTGGACTCATTCGATATCCCCTCGCCCGCTACAACCAAGATGGCGCTATCTCCCAGTGGCACGACTCGAAACTGGCTCATTCCCCCACCTCGTCCACCCCGTGCGATTGGTTGGAGAGCATGGGCCAAAAGGAGTCCAGAAAACGAGCGGCCGCCTCTTCCAACCACGCTTTTGAGTGCTGGCTGATCTCTTCTACGCTCGCATGTCTTGGGCTCGCTTCCATCACAGCGGCAACACCCGATGCCTTTGGATCCAAATATGCGTCATCGACCCGTCCGGCAATGACGGCGCATGGTTTTTGGTGCTTTCTTGCCAACCTTGCCACCTCGGCGACTACCTTGCCGTGCATGGACTGTTCATCGAAGCTTCCCTCGCCGGTAACGACCAAATCCGCGTTGGCGATAGCGGCCTCCAAAAAGACGGCCTCCGCGACCAAGACGGCCCCAGGGACCAGTCGCGCATTTGCAAACGCCACGAGGGGCAAGGCCGCCCCGCCCGCCGCGCCCAGGCCGGGAACACCTCGCAGCAACCCCGATAGCCCCGAAACGCGTTCCACCAAGCTCGCGAACGACGCGATTTCGCCGTCCCTCTCTGCCACCGAACCCGGGGTTAATCCCTTCTGCGGACCGTAAACGAACGCGGCCCCACCGACGTCGCACAACGGATTGTCCACATCGCAGGCGACGGTGATGGTCACCTCTCGCAGACGCGGATGGAGTCCACCTACATCAAGGGAATGCACGTCTGCCAGCGTCTCAGCACGGTGAGTTGATAGGCGTAATCCGTTCTTGTCACGAGCGATGCCGCCGAGAGCGCCAAAAATTCCATATCCTGCATCGGACGTGGCACTTCCGCCGAGCGTCAGATAGATCTCGTCGGCTTGCGCATCCAGCGCGTCTTTGATCAGCCTTCCCGTTCCGTAAGTTGAAGCCCTCAGCGCATTCTGCTCGGTTCTCTGTGCGTCAGTCAAGCGATTGTACCCAGACGCGTCAGCCAATTCCACGATGGCACGATTCTTCGAGATCCATCGGAGCGTAGCGGTGCACGGTCGCGAAAGAGGATCCCAAGTTGTTCGTAGAACAGATAGTCCTCCCGCGGCCCTGACGAGAGCATCGCCGGTGCCCTCGCCTCCATCGGCCATGGGCAGACGCGTGACCTCAATATCCGATAAAACCCGGCGAAGCCCGCTCTCTATCGCGCACGCAGCGTCCTCGGCAAGGACGCTGCCCTTGAACGAGTCTGGACAAACGACAACCCTCATCCCTTTGCTCCCCCATCTCGCCGGGATATCATGCGCGTCCCTACGAAGTAAGGGCGGTCCGCACTACGGACCGCCCTCGACGGACAAGATAACTTTAGTTTACGGAAGCCACTTCGCAGTGCTCGTCAAACAGTTGTCGCAGCCTAGAGGACACGTGCTCGGGGCTCATCCCTTCGATGTCGGACCTGTGCAGAGCCCCTACCAAACGACCATCCTTGAACAGGAACATGGACGGTGAAGAAGGCGGCAATCCTTCGAAGAACTCGCGGGCCCTCGAAGTCGCTTCCTTGTCCTGTCCGGCGAAAACGGTGACCAAATGGTCGGGGCGACGAGCGTTTGTGAGCGCCATGGCAACAGCTGGTCGCGCAATGCCTCCAGCACAACCGCAAACCGAGTTCACAACCACAAGGGTGGTCCCCGTTTGACTTTTGAAAACCTGATCCACGTCCTCGGCGGTTTTCAGTTCGGTAAAGCCAATCTGCGTTAATTCGTCGCGCATCGGCTGAATCATCATTTGATAAAAGTCGAGTTCTAAGCTCATCGTGATAACCTCCCTTAAGCATTCGTTGTCACTCCCCGCACGGAGTCCTCCGAGACGGTCGTCGAGGAGACGGCAAACAATTCGTTACTTAAATTATTATAGCTGTTATGGCAAGGGATTTCACAGACGTCTTGTTGCTTCTAATTGTACAATACGGTTGCAGCGACAAGCGTCAACAGGTATAACAAGAGCGAAGCAACTGGGACTCGCGACGAAGGATGTGTACTCATATTGACAACTTCTTTCCTGGCTGCTTGTCGAAAACAGCCTACCGATGCGGTGCCGGTATGGTTCATGCGGCAAGCTGGCCGTTACCAGCCAGAATATCAAGAACTTCGCAAGCGCTATTCGCTGATGGACATTGTTCGCAATCCTCGAGTATGTCAGCAAGTTACGTCTTTGCCCGTGGAACAACTCGGAGTGGATGCTGCTATTTTGTTCTCCGACATCATGGTGCCCATTGAGGCCATGGGTGTCACCGTCGAGATCAAGGAGAACGTTGGCCCCGTCATCGCTTCGCCCATCCGCTCCAAAGCCGACGTGGACAAGCTAAGGCATCTCGACACCAAACAACAACTGCCGTACGTTCTCGAATCCATAGAACTGCTAAAGGGTAGCTTGTCGGTTCCTTTGATTGGCTTCGCTGGAGCGCCCTTTACGCTGGCCAGCTATATGGTGGAGGGCGGACCATCGCGCAATTACGTGTTCACAAAACAGTTGATGTGGAGCCACGACGATGTTTGGCAGTCCCTCATGGATAAGCTCGGCGACATGATCATCGAATTCCTCACCGCACAGGTTAAGGCAGGAGCAGCGGCAGTTCAGCTATTTGACAGTTGGGCAGGAAGCCTCGCCCCTGCGGACTATCGACGGTATCTTCTCCCGACCATGAAGCGCGTGTTCTCTGCCCTGTCCAAACTTGGCGTTCCCACCATCTACTTCGTTGGGACGAACGGACAGTTGCTGGAGCCCTTGTCCGAATCCGGAGCCGACGTTCTCGGGCTAGATTGGCGAGTCCCCGTCGCAGAGGCGCGTAGTCGGACGTCCGGGCGAGTCGCGTTTCAGGGCAACCTCGACTCCACGGTTCTCTTTGCACCATGGTCCGTCATTGAAGAGAAGACGCGAGAGATTTTGGACCAGGCCACCATGGAACCGGGGTTCATCTTCAATCTCGGCCAAAGCCTCGTTCACCACACCCCGCCCGTGAACCCGGACACGTTACGACGGTTAACTGAGTTTGTGCACGACTACAGCAGGAGTCGACTCGGCGCTGGCCGGAACTAACTTACAGAGCCTTCAACTTGGAACGAGGTGACAGACAATGACAAATCCGTTCGGGCTTCTCGTCATGGCTTACGGCACCCCTGCCGAAATGAGTGAAGTCGAGGCGTACTACACGCACATCCGCCACGGCCACAAGCCGACTCCGGAGCAACTTGACGACTTGATCCGTCGATACGAAGCCATTGGCGGAGTTTCGCCCTTAAACGAAATCACCAGACAGCAGGCACAGGGGGTTGAGGACAGGGTAAACGGATGGTCGAATCGCCCGTGCAAGCTCTACCTCGGGATGAAACACACGACTCCCTTCATCGAGGATGCCGTCGGCCAGATGGCGAATGATGGCATCCGCGAAGCCGTCACGCTGGTGCTCGCCCCTCATTACTCGGTGATGAGCGTCGGAGAATACCAAAAGAGTGCCGACGAGGCCGCGTCCCGTTGTGATTCTTTGCAACTAAGACACGTGCGCGACTGGCACCTGGAACCACACTACCTGAACGCGCTCGCTCGCCGCGTGAAAGCCGCGCTGGCCCAATTCGACGATCCCGCTGACGTCATGGTCGTATTCACCGCACACAGCCTGCCAACGCGCATTCTTGAGTTGAAGGATCCCTATCCGAGCGAGATAGAAGAGACAGGCGACGCGGTTGCGGCGGCCC
>JAJZAV010000233.1 GCA_021799255.1 Bacillota bacterium | reverse complement strand
CAGCTCGTCCTGCAGGCTGGCCACCTTGTCGCCATCGCGCATCGTATCCGGATTCAGGAACAACTCACCAATCTCGGCTTGCCGCGCTTCGAGCTTTGCAATGCGAGTTTCGCACGCCTCGATTTTCTCCCTCAGTCGGCGAACGTCGGCGGATCTTACCACGCGCGGCTTTTCGGCCATCCCCGCGGACGTTTCGGCAACGTTGGATGGCACGTCGCGGGCGCCTGCCGCCCTGCCCTTCGCGCCCGAACTCGGGACGTTCTCTAGCTCGCTCTCCTGCGCCCACTTTTCGTCTTCGTTGCGCTTTTGCACGTACTCGCTGTAGTTGCCGATATAGAGCTTATGAGCGTCTGCGTCGAGCGTGAGGATGTGCGTGGCGATGGCGTCGATGAAGTACCTATCGTGGGAGACCATGAGGATGGTTCCCTCGTAGTCCTCGAGCGCATCCTCGAGGACCTCTTTCGCCAGCAGATCCAGGTGGTTCGTCGGTTCGTCCATTACCAACACGTTCGGTTGGCGCATCATGAGCTGGCAGAGCGCAAGCCGGCTCTTCTCTCCCCCCGATAGGGTCGCGACGGGAGAGTTGACGCTTTCGCCGCGAAACAAAAAGCGCCCGAGGGCGGTTCGAATCGTGGTGATGTCGAGGGAAGGGTGTTCATCCCAAATGAGATCGAGGACCGTCTTTGATTCGATGAGGTGGGTCTGCTCCTGATCGTAGTAGCCGAGGCTCACGTGCTGGCCCCAATGAACGTCTCCGGAGATGGGCTGTAGTTCCCCCACGAGCGTGCGCAAGAGGGTCGTCTTGCCTATCCCGTTTGGACCGAGAATCGCGAGACGCTGCCCGCGGGCGACGTACAAATCCAAGGGGGAACCCGTCATCGGCTTGTCCGGGTATCCGAAGACTAATCCTTCGGATGTAAGCACGTCCTTGCCGCTCTCGCGATCACACGTGAAGCGCAGCGCGAGCTTCGGCGTGTTCTCAGAGGGCCGTTCCAGGCGGACCATTTTCTCTAGCAGCTTGCGCCGGCTTTGGGCCCGTTTCGTGGTGCTGGCGCGCACGATGTTCTTTTGCACGAAGGTTTCAATGCGCTTGATCTCCTCCTGCTGCGCCTCGTACCGCTTGATGTCCGCCTCAAGGTTCGCGGACTTCTGCTCCATGTACGACTCGTAATTGCCGGTGTACGAAGTGGTGCAGCCGTTTTCGAGCTCGACGATGGAGGTGGCAACGTGATCGAGAAAATACCTATCGTGAGACACCAAGAGCACGGCACCGCGATACGAGATCAGGTAGGATTCGAGCCAATCCATCGTGTCGGTGTCGAGGTAGTTGGTGGGCTCGTCCAGAACCAGGACGTCCGGTTCGGAAACCAGCAGCTTGGCCAGGGCCAGGCGGGTCTTTTGCCCGCCGCTCAAAACGCCCACAGGAAGCCGATGAACCTCCTTCGGAAACTGGAGTCCGTCGAGAACGCGCCGAATCCGGGCCTCAGCTCCATACCCGCCTCTGTCTTCAAACTCGTGGCGAAGGACGTCGTAGTCCTCCGTCAGCTTGCGAAAGACGGCTTCGTCCCCATGCACGTCCGGTTTCGCCATCTCTGTTTCCATGGCGCGCAGTCGAACTTCCATGGCAAACAGGTCCGCGAACGACTCCGCGGCAAAATCAAACACGCTCACCGAATCGTCCGTGACGCGAAACTGGGCGACGTAGCCCATGGTCGCACCCTTCGCGAGGCTGACCGAACCCGAGTCCGCAGCGTATTCTCCGATGAGGATGCGCAGCAAGGTGGACTTGCCGGCGCCGTTGTTGCCGATGAATCCCACGCGCTCCCCGGACTGAACCACGAGGGACGCATCTTTCAGAACTTCCTTGCCGTCAAACTGCTTTGCAATGTGACTTGCTTGAACAAGTATCATAGGTAGTCCCCTTAACTTCATACAAATCAGTGGACAGACCAACAAACCATGGACGTGTGTGCATCCCGTCGATGTAGACAAGTAAGAGTGTACTAGAGCTGCCCCACGCACAGCAATCAAGGAGGTCGATGCGTTTGTCTTCTACGACTCTACCGCTTCCCGTCGGATACGTTTGGCAGTACCACCTGCTCTTGTGGGCGCAGTCTTTCCACACCCCAGTATTGGACAAAGTCGCGTCCTATTTGACGTACCTCGGCACGGAATGGTTCTACGTGCTCGTTCTGCCCATTCTCTTTTGGTCTGTGAACCGAACCATCGGACTGCGCGTGGCTTACGTCTTCCTTAGCTCCATGTACGTGAACACGTGGCTGAAGGACGCGGTTTCGGTGGCACGCCCCGTCGGTCTGCCAGGCGTAAGATCTCTACTCGTCTCAACGGGCACCGGATACTCTTTTCCGAGCGGCCACGCGCAGGGATCCGCCACGTTTTGGATGCTCGCCTCGAGATCCATCCGGCGTCGGTGGTTTTGGTGGCTGTCAGTCGTCCTCATCGCCGGCATTGGAGCGTCTCGACTCTATCTGGGTTTGCACTGGCCTGTGGATATTCTCGTCGGCTGGGCGCTGGGCCTCGTCTTCGGGCTTCTAGGCTGGTCCGTCGGCAAGTGGTGGACGTATCGCCAGTACACGTTTGCCATCCGTCTCGCGTTTGCCGCCGTGGTGCCTTTCCTTGGAATTCTTTTTCGCAGTGGCCCCGCGTCTTTCGAGTACGCCGCAATCCTGTTAGGTGTCGGGGTGGGGGCCGTCGTTGAGGAGAGGTTCATGAAGCTTCAGATGGACAGGGCGTGGTGGAAGCGGGTGTGCGCCGCCATCATTGGCATAGCCGGGCTGGCCGCATTGTATCTCCTGTTTAAGTGGGCCGTATTCCTGTGGGTTACGAGCACAACCGAGCCGTCGTACACCATGTTTGCCGCGGCGCGCGATCTTTTGATGGGCCTCTGGGCCACCATCGGTGCGCCGTTCCTCTTTTATCTCGGCGGGCTGTACACGAAAGAAGCCTAAAGACGTCGTCCCCGCCATCCATTGAAGTTGGTTTCTCAAGCCCTCCGGCGGTATCATAGGAACGTGAAGCGGAGGGATATTTTCGAGTGCTTTCGAAGTCTGAGTTACGCCGTGCCATGATGGCAAAGCGCGAAGCGTTGACCTCGAGCGAACAGTCCGCCTTTTCAAGCGCCATCTGCGATTCCTTGGAGAGGCTTCTCGGTTCGCTCGGGATTGTGCGCCACGGTGAAGATGGACCGCCTGCGGTGGATGAGAACGTTTTACCTTCCGTGGCCCTCTACGCATCGATGAGAAACGAGATCAATCTCCATCCGTTAGCGAGCCGGTTGCGCCAGCAAGGATGGGTCACGGCCTATCCCGTCGTGGACGGAAGAGAACTGCGGTTCATCCGGGTGGTTGATAGCACCCGGTTTCGTGCGTCCGGCTTCGGCGTCCCCGAGCCCGAGGAGGGCGAGATGTTGACATCATCCGTCATCCGGGTCTTCCTTGTCCCCGGTCTCGCGTTCGATCCCGCTGGGCACCGCACCGGCTACGGTGGCGGTTACTACGATAGGCTGTTCGCGAACAGGAGCGTCCGCGGAACCCGCATCGGTGTGGCCTATTCGTTTCAGGTGCAGGATGACGTGCCTTACGAGGATTACGACGCCCCCATGGATTACGTGGCGACGGAGCGCGACGTGTTTTCGTGCCGTGACGCTGCAGGCTATGGAGGCAGTTCCCGTTGAACAACGATGGACCGAGATGCCTGTGCATGGTGCTTGCCGGAGGAGAAAGTCGGCGCATGGGTTCGGACAAGCTCGCCCTCCCGCATCCGACCGAAGGAACGGTTCTCGGGGCAGTGGTGCGGGCCGCGAAGGACGTGTGTCACGACACGCTGGTGCTTGTTGCCCCGTCGGCTTCAAGCGCAGCTTTGGAGCTTGCGCGCAGCGACGATTCGTTGCGCCTCGTCTACGACTTCATGCCTTCGCGAGGACCCCTCGCGGCCATCGCCGATGCATGGAGACTCGTGGGCGATGCCGACCTAGTGCTGCTGGCGCCGGGAGACGTACCAGGGCTTTCGCCCGAAGTTCTCCGATTTTGCGTTCGTCGATTCCGGCAGTTGGAGGAGCAAGGCGAAAGGGTGGACGGGGTCCTCGTCAGGCGGGAAGATAGACCGCAGCCTTTATTAGGGGTGTATGATGCGCGGGCCGGGATGGCGTTTGAGGACGCGGGTAAGCGGGGCGAGAAACGCCTCATGTCGGTGCTTTCGGCCCTGCGGTTGGCATTTGTCGACGCATCCGAGGAGAATTGGCCCGAGTGGTGGACTCGGCCCGTTCACACTCCGCAGGATTACGAGATTTGGACGAGGGAGGCGACGCACGGATGAAGAGGGAAGTTCCCGTGGAAGAAGCGATTGGGTTGCGTCTCGCTCACGATTTGACGCGTATTATTCCAGGCGAATTCAAAGGCATCGCGTTTTCTAAGGGGCACGTCGTGCAAGAAGAGGATGTCCCTCGCCTGCTGGATATGGGAAAGCGCCACGTGTACGTGCTGGAACTCGGCGACGACGAGATGCACGAGGACGACGCGGCCGTGAGGATGGCGAATCTCACCGCAGGGAGAGGGATATTGACCACGGCTCCGCACGAGGGCAAGGTGGTCTTCAAGGCGGAGGAGGACGGCATGCTGTTTGTCGACGTCGACAAGGTATTTGCCGTCAACATGATAGAGGACGTTTCTCTCACCACCCGAGTTCCGTTCATCGCCGTCAAGGCGGGGCAGTCCGTCGCCGGGGTTCGGCCCATACCGCTCACGTTTCGCGTCTCCCTGATGGAGGAAATGGAACGCACGGTAGGGAACGCCAAGCTCGTCGAGGTGTGGCCGTACTTGCCGCAGCGCATTTCCATCGTGACGACGGGCAGTGAGGTGCAGTCCGGGCGGGTAACCGACGCGTTCGGCCCGGTCCTGCGGGAAAAATTCGCTTCGTTTGGCATGTCGGTTGAGAATCAGGCCATCGTCGGGGACGAAATGGAAGACATCGTCGGGGCTATCCAATCAGCGGTGGCAGGCGGGGCCACCTTAGTTTGCGTGACGGGGGGCATGTCCGTCGACCCGGACGATAGATCTCCCGGGGCCATCCGCAGAGTGGCGGATGAGGTGGTGACGCAGGGGACTCCCATGCTCCCGGGTTCCATGATGATGGTTGCCTATGTGGGTCAAACGGTGATCTTCGGGCTGCCCGGTGCGGTGATTCACGACAAGTGGACGGCCTTCGACGTGCTTCTTCCGCGAGCGCTCGCAAACTGGCGTTTTACGAAGGCGGACATTGCGCGGCAAGGCGCGGGCGGATGGCTCAATGCTTGACGGTTCAGAGCTTGATGCATCATTGTCTGGCCGGCAACAAAAGCCCGTCATCATTTCCCTGGTTGGCAGGCACAACGCGGGGAAGACCACCGTCGGGGAGGACCTCGTTGCGGGCTGGACACAGATGGGCTTCTCCGTCGCGGTGCTAAAGCACGAGGGAATGCACGGCGATGGCTTCGAGGGTGAGCGCAAGGGGCCTCCGGATTGGGAGAAGCAGGGGAGCGACACGACGCGATACGCCGCGAAGGGGGCTCGCTACACCGTGGTGGCCGGTGGTGGCGAAAGCCTATGGAGAGTGACCCAAGAACCCGATGGGGACAATCCGGACATCATGGTGAAAAAAGTACAAGATTTCATAGAGATTTCTGGAGAATTTGTGGATATCATTCTGGTAGAGGGATATAAAGGATCCGCATTGCCAAAGGTCGTTGTGTTGCGAGACGAGGCAGACGTCGCGTGGATCCAGTCTTTTCGACCGAGAAACGTGATAGCCGCGGTATGTCCGACTGATTTCGCTTGTCTTGCCGCTATCCCCTGGCGGGTGTATCATGATAGTTACATTAGGCAGCTGTGCGCTGACCTGATGCACCAATAACGGGCAGGTGATATTAATTGAATTTTGCTAATGTCGGAATATCCGGTTTAATCCTTATTGTTATCGTTTTGGTACTCGTCTTTGGGCCTAGCAAGTTACCCGAACTCGGGAAAGCCTTTGGCAAGTCGTTACGGGAGTTCAAGGAAGCCACTCGCGGTCTGTCTGATGAAGTTTCTGCGGCCATGAAAGCGGATGAGCGCACGTCGCAGAGCGCGCCCACCCCTCAACCGCAGATGGCACAGGTGACCACGATGCGCACGATGTCCGACGCCAGCGTTCAGTCGACTGGGAATAGTCCGTCTGCCGAACCGATTGAACTTCGCAATCCAGCCGAACGGTAGAGACTATTCGCTTTCATCGCGTGGCCCCCGAGGAACACGGTCCGTTTGCCGGTGTGAAGGGGGTTTCCTGCGATCCTAATTCTCTCA
>JAJZAV010000232.1 GCA_021799255.1 Bacillota bacterium | reverse complement strand
CGTGATGAGCATCCTGCGCCTGCGTCCTCGCCACGGAATCTCCAAGCACATGGATTGCAGGAAGCGGGTCTTCCCGCTCGTGTCGTCTACAAAGGTGTCGGTTCTCGACAGGGTGACTCGCTTCGACTCGGTTCGTCCGTCCGTCCGCTCTATCACCCACTGCACGTCGCGCAACCCGAGAAACTCGGCGAACCGGGTACAAAAGAGCGTCTTTCCCGCATTCGCCATGCCAACGATGACGCCTCGTTTCATTGTGAGTCCGCCTCCCAGGTGAAGTCTTGGGGTATCAGGGTCATCACTTGACCCCGAGTGAGGGTCGGTTCGTCAAACAGTCGCACCGCGTGGTTGCGAATTGCGCGTTCCATCGTATTACGCACCCAGCGAGCGTTGCTAAAGTGACGAAACTTCCCGCTTGTAAACAAGGACCTCAGGTGCAGGTGAAGCTTGAGTTCCGCTTCTGGGCTCAGGTTGTATTGGCGATCCTTGGCCATGCGCCGCGCAATTTCCAAAAGGGATTTGACGTCGTAATCCGGGAATTCGAGGTGAATGGGGAAGCGGCTCGGCAACCCGGGATTTGTGCTTAGAAACCAATCCATCTCATCTTCATACCCCGCGATGATGGCGATGAATTGGTTCCTGTAGTCCTCCATGCCCTTGACCAAACAATCGATGGCTTCCCGCCCGAAGTCTTTTTCCCCACCGCGAGCCAGCGAGTAAGCTTCATCGATGAATAGCACTCCCCCGAGCGCTTTCTTGATGTGTTCGCGCGCCTTTTGCGCCGTATGCCCGATGTATTCGCCGACAAGGTCGGCGCGCTCAACCTCGACCAGGTGCCCCTTCTCGAGTACACCCACTTCCCGAAACATCTGAGCGAGGAGCCTCGCAACCGTCGTCTTTCCGGTTCCTGGGTTCCCCTTAAAGACCATGTGCAGGACAATCGGATCCGTGTTCAACCGATACTCGTTTCTGCGCTCTTGCATGTAGAGCAACGCGAAGATCTCGCGCACCGTACGCTTGACCTGGTGCAACCCAACCAGACTATCCAGTTCTCCGAGGACCGACAGCAGTTTTTCCCGATTAGCAGCGGGATGAGTCCGGATTGGCCCCTTGGATTCCTCGCCAGACATGAGTTGTAACGCGTCGACGAGGGAGATTTGACCATTTTTATATTCGTGAATGATTCCCCTCATCTCGGGCTTCGTCGGTGAAGGGTATGAACCTGCCCGCACAGTGCGTCACCTCACTCGAGACATTCGCCCAGTTTCTTGGGCTCTGTAACCTATGCCGGTAAGGGGGTAGAGGTGAGAACGCGCGGTTTTAAAGACGCATGAATGCAGCCCGAAGCGGAAAACTATTCTATGCACGTCAACCAACGAAGGCGAATCGGCCAATCGATGAAATCCGGAGGGGTTCCGATGAAACAGGAGACGAAATTGCTGGCTGTAGGCGTCACAATCGCGGGGATGGTTGTTGGGTGTGGGGCCAATACCAACACCAACTCCACCACCCCGAATTCTGGAAACTCGACAAATACCGGAAGCGCCCAGACCGTGCCGCAAGTACAACTGAACTTTCTTCAGAATAAGCCCGAGGTCGTGACACAGTGGAACAAAATCATCCAGGAGTTTCATAAGAAAAACCCCAACATCACCGTGAAGCAGGTGAACCCTCCCAACACCGACACAGAACTTCAAGCCGATGTGGCGAAGGGACAGGTACCAGACATCATCGCGATGGGTGCTGACGCCACGTTCATTCAGATGGCGAACAACGGCATCTTCAAAAGCTTGGCAGGCAGGCCCGAACTCGCCAAGGTTTCGCCATCGTATACGAAGATGTTGGAAGCCGAAGTCGGAAAATCCACCCCGTTCGCACTTCCTTACACGGCGAACGCGGTGCCCATTATCTATAACCAAACGCTCTTCAAGAAGTACCACGTCGCCGTTCCCACCACGTGGAATCAATTGATTGCCGTAGCCAAGAAAATCAAAGCTGCTGGCGGGACTCCCTTCTATAACGGTTGGAAAGACTCGTGGACCATCGCGGTTCCATGGAATGCGCTCGCCACCAACGAGGAGCCGGCCAATTTCTTCACGCAACTCAAGGCGAACAAGACGAGCTTCACAAAAGCGTTACCGACCGCTGCGGCTAGGATGAAGCAATTATCGAGTTTGGGCAATTCCAACGAGTTTGGGACGGATTACAACGACGCAAATAGCGGATTCGCGAACGGGAAAGGGGCCATGTATCTGCAGGGCACTTGGGTGCTCCCCGTTCTGCGCCAGGCGAACCCCAATGTGAAACTAGGAACGTTTGTGTTCCCGGCAACGAACCAACCATCGAAGACCAAGATGGTCTCCGGTATCGATTCGCTGCTTGCCCTGGCGAATTCGGGAAACTCCACCAAGGAACAAGCCGCGATGAAGTTCGTAGATTTCCTTCTGCAACCGGCCGTGGCCACCGAATATGCCAATGTGGCTGGCATGTTTTCTCCGGTAAAGGGCGCCAAGATGCAAGATGCGGCCCTTCGCCCTCTGCAGTCGTACATCACGGCGGGACGCGTCGTGGATTTTGCGGACCACTACTATCCCCCTGCCATGGCGGCGGGAGATCAATACGAGTCTCTCCTACAAGGAGCGCTGTCCAAGAATCAGTCAGCCAAGTCCATTCTTCAGCAAATGGACACGCTGTACAAACAATCGGCCGCGCACGAGTAAGCGGGTTGCACTCATCGCTCAAAGAATCTGCCATCGAGGGAAGGACGAAACTTTTGACGTCCTTTCCTCCGTTTCTCGACGATTTCGTTAGAAAGGGGAACCCAGCGTGTTCAGAATGAGATTGTCTTGGGCCTACATTTGGATGACCATTCCCGCGTTAGGGCTCTTCATGTATTTCCACACGTGGCCTACCCTGCATGGCCTTATGTATAGTTTCACCAATTGGAATGGATTCGGACCCTTCCAATGGATTGGGTTCAGCAATTACGCCGCTTTGTTCAAGGATCCGCAAGTGATCCATTCCTACTTGTTCACGTTTCAATTTGCCGTCGTGACCGTAATTCTCGTAAACGTTCTGAGCCTCATCATCGCTCTCGCCCTAAACTCCAAAATCGTACTGCCGAAGACATTCAAGGCTTTGTACTTCATGCCGTACGTGCTGAGCACCCTGGTTGTGTCGTACATCTTCAACTACCTGTTCTCGAATGTCGAACCTTCCGTGGCCAGTGCCTTGCACTTGACCAACCTCGCACAAAACATCCTGGGAACAAACTGGGCTTGGGTGGGCATCGTGATCGTCGCCTGTTGGCAAGGAGTGGCGTTTAACACCATCCTGTACCTTGCCGGCCTGCAGACCATTCCAGAAGAAGTCTACGAGGCGTCGATGATTGACGGCGCGTCGCCTTGGACGAATTTCTGGAAAGTCACGTTCCCGTTAATCGCCCCGTTCTTCACCATCAACATGGTGTTGGCGGCGAAAAATTACCTCCAGGTTTTCGATCAAATCGTCGCCCTCACCAACGGTGGCCCTGGAACCGCCACGCAGTCAGTGGCGTTTGTCATCTACACCAACGGATTCGGCGGTGGGGAACTCGCATACCAGTCGGCCAATGCCGCGGTGTTTCTCATCATTCTCATCCTGATTGCATTACTGCAAGTCCGAGTCTTGCAGGGCCGGGAGGTGCAACTTTGAGAAATCGAAATCATCGAAATCCGCTCGCCATTGGGTTTCTGGTGTTGGGGGCGTTTTTCATCTTGTTCCCGATGTACATGGCCATCATGGTCTCCCTGAAGAACCCGCAAGAGCTCGGACAGTCGATTCTCGGTTGGCCGCGGAGAATCTTTTGGTCCAACTTCCCACAGGCGATGGCCGCTACGCACTACACCCACGCTTTTGAAAACAGCCTTTTCATCACGGCTTTTGCGGTGATCCTCACCATTTTAACGAACTCCATGGTCGCCTACGCCATCGCGCGGAACATGCACCGGCGATTTTTCAAGTATTTGTACTACTACTTTTTCGCCGCCATGTTTGTTCCCTTTCCCATCATCATGTTGCCTCTCGTTCGACAGATGAGCCATATCGGCCTTGCGGATAGAGTTGGGCTAATCATTCTATACGTGGTGTACGGGATTTCCTTCAACGTGTTTGTGTACGTCGGTTACTTACGATCCGTTCCGATGGAGTTGGAGGAAGCCGCGCTCGTGGACGGGGCGGGTCGCTGGCGAATCTTTTGGGGAATCATCTTTCCTCTGATGGGCCCGATGAATGCCACGGTGGGAATCCTGGCAGCTCTCTGGGCGTGGAATGACTTCCTCTTGCCCCTTGTGATGCTGGGCAACCCGAACCAATTCACGCTGCCGCTGATGCAGTACGCGTTGCAAGGTCAATACAGCACTAACTACAGTGAGGCGTTCGCTTCGTACTTGATGGCGTTGTTGCCTATGATCATCGTGTACGTCGTTGCCCAAAAGTGGATTATCAATGGAGTGACGCAAGGGTCCATCAAGTGACGTTGCGCCTACCAAAATAATGAGGGAACCATCGGTAGCGGAGAGAAAAGGAGTGCTGTACACTGAACAACGTATGATCATAAATTTTAGGGTTCGAATGCCTCGTGCAACCCAGAGAGAAAGGTTTACCGCGGTATGCATTTTTACGAGCACAATGCTCCGCCAGAGGATAGACAGCATGGCACCGCCCTATTTCCTCTTGCGGCGTATCCCGTTATTCTCACCCCCGGACCACTGCAGGAATTTGTCAATCTTCATTGGCACGAAGAAGTCGAGTTTATGGTAGCAACCCGGGGAAGCGTGAATGTGCAGATTCGAGACGAAGTGTACACGGTGACAAATGGGAATGCCGTTTTTATTCATGGTCAAGACATTCATGGCATGTCAGCACCCAACAAGGATGACAGCGAGTTTTGCTCCATCGTGTTTAATCTCAAACTGCTCCGTTCATCCCTGTACGACGTTGTCGACCATCGTTACGTAGGGCCCCTGACGGATGGGCTCCTTCACTTTCCTACTCTATTTACCCATTCTACCGAGTGGGAACGCTCCGTGCTAGACTACCTCAGCCAGATCATCGAGTTGTTTCTGGGTAAGCCCCAAGGATACGAGGCCGAAATCAAGGGACTGTTGTACCTAATTCTTGCAGTGGTTGCAAGACATCAGGCCTGGAAAGATGTCAAGGACGAAACCGTCGCGGAAACCAACGACGTCGAACGGCTGAAGAAGGTCCTATCGTACATCGATGCCAATTATGCCGAGCCGATTCGAATTCGGGACCTCGCTCAAATTATCGGCATGAGTGAGGGCCATTTTTGCCGGTTCTTCAAACGGACAACGCATAAGCGCCCAATGCAGCATATCATCGATGTACGAATGGCCCACGCAGCTAAACTGCTTCAAGAGACAGAAAAATCGATTCTCGACATCGCGATGGATGTTGGCTTCGGAGACGCCAGCTATTTCATTAAGACGTTCCGTCGCATCAATCATTGCACCCCGAATCAGTTTCGGCACATCCGATCCATCTCGCCGGCCACACTCAGCGAGCAAATGCCAGGTTAAGCACCCCGTGAGTTGTTTCGATTCCGTATTTGCCAGTGACCCGAGAGCATGCCGGTTCCATAACGCAGTTTGCCCCGCCTTAGCGGGGCCGTCGGGCCAAGTTATAGACTGATTTCTTCAGTCTATTTGATTGAGCCTTGCGTCACGCCGTTGATGATCCAGCGCTGGAAAACGACATAAATGATAATCATCGGCAACAACGCCATCAAGTACGACGCGAAGGCTTCGCTATAGTTCGTACTGTACTGCCCTTGCAACGCGTACTGCATTAACGGAAGTGTAAACTGACTTGAATTTCCCAACATCACAAGGGGCAACAGGAAGTCATTCCACGCCCATAGGGCAGTCAAAATGCCGACGGTCGCGTTCATGGGTCCCATCAACGGAAAGATGATCCTCCAGAAAATCCTCCACCGCCCGGCTCCGTCCACAAGTGCAGCTTCCTCTAACTCGATGGGAACGGATCGTAAATATCCCACATACACGAATACGTTGAATGATATTCCGTATACGACGTAGAGAACAATCAACCCGACCCTATCCGCCAAGCCGATGTGACTCATCTGTCGGACTAGGGGCAACATGATGATGGGAAACGGGACGAACATCGCCGCAAAGAAGTAGTAGTAGAGATACTTAAAGAAACGTTTGTGCATGTTGCGTGCGATGGCATAGGCGACCATCGAGTTTGTCAGGATGGTCAGAATCACGGCAAAAAACGTGATGAACAAGCTGTTCTCGAAGGCATGCGTGTAATGCGTTGCTGCCATCGCCTGCGGATAGTTGGACCAGAAAACCTTCCTAGGCCATCCCAAGATAGAC
>JAJZAV010000231.1:2629-6402 GCA_021799255.1 Bacillota bacterium | reverse complement strand
ACATGAGCGTCACCAAGGGAGGTAGCATCATGGTTTGGTTACATACGCATTTTGGGTATTTGGTTCTCGCCGTTTTTATCGTGATTGCCATAGTGGCCGTCTTGAGTTTATCTAGAAGCACCAACAGGGCCGTCCCTCCCGTACTTCGCCGAGTGGCGATGGGGTTGTTGGACTTACAGATTCTGTTCGGGATTATTACGTTGATCCTCCACTTCAAAGTGGGATTCCTCTATCTTCTTCACCCCATTGTCATGCTGGTGGTCGTTGGATTGGCCCACTCCTTGACCGGGACGAAAAAGCCGAAGCGGGTACAGGTGCTCGCGTACGTCATTGTCGCCATTCTTATGATATTTGGAGTTTTGATTCACTGAGATCGCGGTGGTTTGTGTGGAAGAAAAGTTGAGTCGCGATTCGAGATGATTTCGCAGAGGCTTGTACCTTATCCACGGAGGTCGTAGCGGCATGAAGAAAATCGGGTACCTTGGTCCCATGGGAACCTTTGCGCACGAAGCAACCCTTGGGTATGTCAGAGAATCGCTTAGTGTGACGCAAGACTCGGATATCGAGTTGAAGCCGTATCCTACGAAACTTGACGTGCTGGAGGCCGTCGATTCCAAGGAGATTGACCAAGGCGTCGTTCCAATTGAGAATTCGATTGAGGGCAGCGTTACCGAAACGCTGGACGGCCTCTCCCGCTTTGATGACTTGGTCGTTACGACGGAATTGGTGCTGCCCATTTCACAGAATCTCATGGCTCTTCCCTCAGCAACCGTGGAAAAGTTAAGCGAGGTATGGTCCCATCCCCAGGGCATTGCTCAATGCAGGGGATGGTTGCACGAACGTCACCTCGCTGCGGTGGAATTCAGCAGCACCGCAGCCGCGGCGAAGGCGGTGCGCGATTCCGGACGATCCGATGTCGCCGCCATCGCCAACCGAGCGGCCGCATCAGTGTTCGGACTGAACATATTGAAACCGGATCTAGAGGACGAGAAGGAAAATCGCACTCGCTTCGTCGTGGTGTTGAAAGATGAAAAAAAGCTCACTATCTCTGCAAAAACCATGTTGCTCATCACGCCTTCGAAGGAGGAATCTGGCGTCCTGGCGGCGATGTTGAACGTGCTAGCCGCCCTTTCTCTCAATCTTACGTGGATTGAATCACGGCCGACGAGAAGGCGCCTGGGTACGTACCAGTTTTTCATCGACGTGGAATCGAAAGACAACTCAGAGATCCTCGAGAAGGCCATAACCATATTGAGGACTCTCGGGCATCAGGTTCGCGTGTTGGGGAGTTACCAGTCGATTGCGCTTTGAGTGTCAGAGGAACGACAGCCCAAGTTTGGGTGCAAATGACCGTCCGCCCACTCGCAAAGCAGATGGCTTTCATTCGATGATGGTGTAAGCCATCTGCAACGCGAAGGAGGGACTCGTCATGTACGACGGAGGAGTATTTGGTGGATACACCCGCTGGGCGGTCGTGTTCCTGATCATTTTCGTACTCTTCTTTCTCCTCGTGCCGTCCAGTCTTGCCGGTGCGGGTGCAGCGGGCGCATATTGAACCGAGTCCCTGTGACCAGGTGAGGAGGTGACATGCATGGGCGTTTTTGGCGGATACACCCGCTGGGCGGTTGTATTTCTGATCATCTTCGTTCTGTTCTTCCTGCTTGTTCCTGGATACGGCGCTGGTGCCGGCTACTAATACGGCCAAACATCACCGAGGGATGCACTTGCCCTCGGTGATGTTCCATGTTGTGGACCTGCCTCAATACGGTTTGCCATTCACGGTGCATTGCGCTTTTGATATAAGAATGGACCCACCTGCACAAGACCGAATGTTTCGCTCCTAAGAAATTGCTCGGTACTCCCCACAAACAGAAATCCTCCGTCGCGAAGGGAATTTGCGAGTCTTGTCACCACGTAGTGCTTAGCCTCTTCCGTGAAATAGATAAGAACGTTCCGACATATAATCAGATCCAGGGACTTCGGATAGTCATCACGAAGGAGGTTGTGTTCTTGAAATGTGACTTTACGCCAGAGGGCCCGTTGGACTGTCCACGTTGACGACGATGACTCGAAGTACTTGTGCCGATACCGCTCTGGTACCCCCTTTAGCTGCGCGTCGCGATATCTCCCTTGGCGGGCGCTGTTCAGCACCGTTTTGTCTATGTCTGTCGCGAATATATGGTAATCAAGTCCTGGGAAGTTGTTGTCGAGTATCATCGCGAGCGTGTACGGCTCTTCTCCCGTGGAGCAGGCTGCGCTCCAAGCCTCGAGTCTCTGTCCCTCTTGCACTATCTCGGATTGCGCAAGCTTGCTGACAAGTGCGTTCCACCGCTCAGGGTTTCGAAAGAACTCCGACACATTGATGGTCATTCTGTCTAGCAACTGGTGAAGTATCGCAGGATCCTGTCGCATGGCGGTAAAAAAGGACGTAAAGTCGCGAAAGCCCAGCTTGTCACGCAGAAACGTTAGGCGTCGTTCCATCTGCGGTCGCTTGTACGACTGCAGGTTGATCCCTGTAAAATCATAGAACTGGCTCGTAAACTCCAAAAATTCGTCCATCTAAACACCCCGTGATGGTCATGTGGATCAGCCGTATCTTTTGGTGCTGCGATATCGAGTGAAGTAGTCGCCTTTTTCGCTACACATGTCTCGCTTCAGGGAGGTTGTTCTGTGCCAAACGACACGGTAGACCGCCCTCGGGTCGGGTTGGCTCTGAGCGGCGGAACCCTGAAGGCTGCTGCGCACATAGGCGTGATTGAAGCTCTGGCTGAGTTAGGAATACGTCCGCACGTTGTGGCGGGCACGAGTGCAGGCTCCTTGGTCGCAGCGCTCTATGCGCATGGCTACTCTCCAGTTCAAATGAAACAGTTAACGAAGAGATTTTCGCTCTGGTCCCTCGTTCAGTACGGTTTTCCGGTACTGTCTTCCGCTGTGACCGTCATGTCGCGCAGGCTCGGATGGAGATACCTTTCGCGACTCGTACCTGCCGCGCAAGGACTCCTCTCGGCGAAAAGGCTCGAGCGCTACGTGTACAAGGCTTTGCAGCGTAGAACTGCGAGAATTCCATATTACATTATCGCGACAGATTTGTTATCGGGCAACCCCGTTACGTTCTCCAACGAAAGCGATGCGATTGTGCGAGGGCTCGCAGAAAGGCTTACCGACCCCGCCCGCACGGTCGCTGCGAGTTGCGCGCTGCCAGGCGTGTTCTCTCCGGTGGAACTAGGCCGATATCTGCTTGTCGACGGGGCATTTCGCCACTACGTTCCCGTTAAGATTCTGCAACAGATGGGATGTACTCGAATCATCGCCGTTAACCTGTATCAACTTGATGAAGATTGGCAACCGGACACGCTCGTGCATGTTCTTGTGAGGTCTTTTGAAATCCTTCTGCGAGAATCCATCGACAACGATATTGATTCGAACAACCTGGTAGTGTTGGAACCGAATGTCCAGAACATGACATGGTTTTCTGTATCTCAACTTAACTCGTGCATCGAAGCGGGTCATGAGTGTGTTTTGGAAAGCAAAGCGGCCATTTTAAACCTACTTTGAACCGGAGATAACGAGGGGGGAATTTCTAGAGGAAATCAAAGAAATGGTTGATGGGTTGGGCTTGCCCACTTGTGAGCAAGCCCAACCCAATAGCACAATTTGATACGACTTGGGATTAGCGAATCCACTGATCCAGGGTCTTGTTGTACGCCAAAACTCCCTCGGGGAACCAAAGTCCAATCTCCCTCGCAGCACTTTCTGCTGAATCGGATCCGTGA
>JAJZAV010000231.1:0-2619 GCA_021799255.1 Bacillota bacterium | reverse complement strand
CAATCGTGAGTCCAAAGTCGCCTCGAATGGTGCCTGGGGCACTGTCGGCCGGGTTGGTTTTTCCCATCATGTTTCGGGCGGTCGATATGGCATTTTCGCCTTCCCAGACCATCGCAAACACAGGTCCAGAAGTGATGAATGATACAAGATCCTTGAAGAACGGCCTCTCACGGTGTTCTTCGTAATGATTCTCGGCTAGGGCCGCATCTACTTGGATCAGCTTAGCCGCTAAAAGCTTGAATCCTTTGCGCTCGAACCGCCCAAGGATCTCGGACACCAGTCCGCGCTGAACTCCATCCGGTTTTACCATGATAAAGGTCCTTTCAGTTGCCAAAACAGTCACACTCCTGTCATGATCGTTCACGGGCACGGGAACGCTGATCTGGAAACTCCGCGCAAATGCAGCAGAGGAATTCCTGTAGGGACAAGAAGATGATGCACAGGGATTGTAAACAAACTAATACATTCGTTCGTTTAGGATTTTTGCCAACTGCGTCAATTCGGTACAAACCTTCTCGTCATCTATGTATGTCAATACTTGCAAGGCCTTAGCCATGTACCTGCCTGCCAGGTTTTTTGCGAAGGGGATGCCGTCGGACCTGTTGACAATGTCCAAAGCTAGAGACAAATCCGTATCGCCCATTCCCTCTTTCACCAGACGGCGAAGGGACGCACCATCCTCACCGACAGCCTGGGCGCGCAAAGCGGGAAGCGTAAGATTTCCCTGGCGAAGGTCTCCACCAACCGGCTTTCCAACGGTGGACTCCTCGCCCACGTAGTCTAAAATGTCATCTGTAATCTGGAATGCCATTCCTGTATAATACCCGAATCTGCCCAAGCGTATGGAAGTTGTTCTGTCTGCTCCTCCAACCAAAGCACCGAGCGAGCAGCTCACCGAGATGAGCCGTGCCGTTTTTCGTTCAATGCGACGAAGATACCGGCGTAGATTCTGATTCCAGTTGTAGAAGTCTCCGAGTTGATCAATTTCACCTTCGACGATACTGACGATGGCTTCTGACATGATTCGGTGTACGTCTCGATTATCCACGCTAGATAGCAACGAGATGGCTCTAGCAAACAGAAAATCGCCGCAGTACATGGCAGGTTTGTCCCCGAATTTCTCGCGGACCGTGGGTTGCCCCCTGCGCATGGATGCGTCGTCAATGACGTCGTCGTGAACCAGCGTCGCCATGTGGATCATCTCAAGCGCGGCTGCCAATGCAATCGTCTTTTGTGAGATGCCTTCGTTCCCGATGCGGCTGCATACGAGAGCAATCATGGGACGTATTCGTTTGCCTCCAGCATCCATCAATTGGCGAGCCGTCTGCGAGAGGTCGTCATTGTTACTCTTCACCGCGGTGTGCATCAACTCGTCAACGCGAGCCATGTCCACCTGATACCGAACGTACAGTTCTTTAAATGTCATGCGATTGTTATGCTCCCACCTTGCGTCCCAGGTGTAACGGCTTATCCGTCTCTTTCTTGGCATGTTTCGCGGCGCTCGTGCTTGGCTTGGCTTGGCTTCTAAACTACCGGATTCCCTCCGCCCAAGCGAAGCGCTCCACCGAGTGTTGCAACGGTTCGATGTAGTCGAGTACGAACGATACCATGGGTTCTAGAATGTAGTTCGCCTTGAGCCGCAGCAATCGATCCACATAATCAGCCATCCAGACGAGCGCTTGTCGTAAGGGCAACGGACCAGACAACGTCCTCGCCTTGATTTGCTCATTCACCACGTACGCGCGGATTAGGGCGCGCAGAGGAAGTGACCACTGAAGCTGCGGCGGCAGATAATGGGACGCGACGGATAAAACCAGTTCGCCTTGCACGGCTTCGTGTAATTGAAGGAATTCATCCGAAGGCATATTCCCTCGGTTAGCCGTAAGGGCCATTTTCGACTCATTGATAACAACGACGGCATCGGATAAAAGAGTGAGCAATTTCTGGTTGTCCAAACGAGCGAGTATCCAGTAATAAAGACTGCTGTTATAATCGCCAGACAGGACGGTGAGCTGTCTCTTTATACCTATCTCTTCATCGACGTCGTCGTGAATCGACAACCCCTCGTGCAACAAAAGAACCGCCATCAGAACCTGTCGTGCTTCATCAGGCGCTATAGAACCAATTCGCAGGATTGCATGCAGGACATCAAAATGAAATTTACTCACGGATGCATTCATCTTGTTCGCCCGAAGGAATGGGTGGTCCAAGTAGCGCTGTACCCCCTGGCTTATCTCCTCGAACGTGACTGACTCCTGGTGTTTACCCGCCACAGGGCTCCCCCTTCCTTTAGATGCCTTCAATGAACATCACCCTGTTGTATTTCAAGCATGTCTTTTCAACGCTATTCCATCGTTTCTGATGGATAGTGGACACAGTCGTTTCAGCACTCGTCATCGTGCGCCGTCGCCGGGGAACATTATAACATAGAGAATGCAAACGCAGAATTTGTAGCACTTTCAAGTTTTATGCCCGCCCCATCGGCGCAGGCCCGATAGATTCCTTTATTTCTCGCTGGGGGATATTTGTCCATGCTTGGTGTACAGAACGGCCTTCCCCCGGATTTTCATTGCGGACGTGTGGTCTGTAAACTGCACTACCATGACCTCGCCCTTATCT
>JAJZAV010000230.1 GCA_021799255.1 Bacillota bacterium | reverse complement strand
ATCGAGTATCCGGTGAAGATGAGACATGAGCTGCGCATCCGGGAATCCTGTGGCCTACGCAGACGGGCACGGTGACGGTGAAAGGTGGACGGTTACCGCGAAGACGGGCGGGAAGCGGATGGGAAGCGGATGGGAACGAGGACCTTCAAGAATGCGCAAGCGTCTCGCGAACGGCTGTGCCGGGGCGGAGCGGCGTTGGCGATAAGGCTCTACGGGACCTCTATTCCGTGGCGGGGTCGGTAATAAGGCCCTGCGCGACCTCTATTCCGTGGCGGGATCGGCAACAAGGCCCTACGGGACCGCTATTCCGTGGCGGCGTTGGCAACAAGGCCCTACGGGACCGCTATTCCGTGGCGGGGTTGGCGATAAGGCCCCACGGGACCGCTATTCCGTGGCGGGGTCGGCAACAAGGCCCTACGGGACCGCTATTCCGTGGCGGGGTCGGTAATAAGGCCCTGCGGGACCGCTAATCCGTGGCGGCGTTGGCGATAAGGCTCTACGGGACCGCTATTCTTAGATGGCGTTGGCGACAAGGCCCTGTGGGACCGCTATTCCGTGGCGAGGTCGGCGACAAGGCCCTGTGGGAACGCTATTTTCGCTGATCCCGCGATTTAGCAGTCTGTGGGTCGCTGCTTGCCTGGGCCGTGCTCCCCCAGGTGGCTGTGCTCCCCACGTGGCCCGTGCCCCGTCTCGGGCGCTGGTCAGAGGCGGATTCGCACCGGATGCCAATCCGCTATGACACCCACCGCGACGACCTTCTACGCATTATAATTTTCACTTAGATTTGTGCCTTATTTCGACAATATGTGGTTGATTTCCAAAGAGGACGCGCATATAATCATAACCATAATACACTCTACAGTTCTCCAGTGGTCGCGATGAACCGCGGGTATGCTGGTATAGGACTGTAGATTTTAATTTATCCAGGGAGATTGATTCGATGAGTGGGAGATGTGCGATATTTATTGATGGCGGATACATGGAGAAGATTCTAAAGGATCTGGGAGAACCGCAAATTGACTACAACAAAATGGTGGAGAGTCTTAGCATAGGACACGATTTATTGCGAGTTTACTATTATAATTGCTTGCCCTATCAACCCAATGCACCGACTGCGGAAGATAGCCGACGTTTCGCCAACAAGCAGCGTTTCTTTCAATTTCTAAACTCCAATGACTACATGACCGTTCGAGAGGGTAAGTTGGAAAAGCGGGGAACGGACGCCGATGGACGGGGCATTTTCGTGCAGAAGCGCGTGGACGTCTATCTTGCCACTGATCTGGTTATGCTTTCGACGAAACGGACCATCACCGACGCGATTATGTTTGCGGGTGACAGCGATTTCATCCCGGCGATTGAAGTAGCGAAGGCCGAGGGAGTCATTGTTCAACTTTTGTCTGTCAAGCTGACTCCCACGCCCATTAAAGCTCGGCCTCATAACGAGTTGGTTCAATGCGTCGACAAACACCGAATTTTGGAACAAGACGAACTTTTGGCGTGGCAACGCCTAGAGTAGCGCTTCTAACCAATAGCGTTTCTAGCCGCAAGGACATGAGCGAATTTGCGAGAACATAACCCTACATACTAGCGCAACGAAACTTGCGTATCTGACTTGTGCAACTAAAGTTGTGCATCTGAATGCGCGCTCGGGTACGTCATGACCATCCTGAGCGCGCTTTTTTGTCGCCAATTCGTTGCGTTTTCCACTGCAACAAGGAGGAGAAGGGGCGCGATTCCAGGAATACTCAAGGGGATGCCTCAAATAAATTCGGTGGAGGCACTGATTCGGTTTCGGCCTTCGAGGAGTGATGGTATGAGCGGGTTAGTCAAAGTGGGAATTGTCGGGCTTGGCAATATCGGATCGCATCACGTGTCCTATCTCAAGGACACGGAACGCGTAGAACTGGCCGCTGTGTGCGATATAAAAACAGATCTGGCGGACAAGTTCGCTGCCGAGACAGGAGCGAAGGCGTATTACGACGCGCACGAGATGTTTGAGGCGGGGGACGTTGAGGCGGTCATTGTAGCGGTGCCTCATTACGATCACGTTCCCATCTCCGTCGATGCCTTCCTTCATGGGATTCACGTGCTGTGTGAGAAACCGCTTGCGGTCCACGTGAATGACGCGATGAGCGTCATTGAGGCCTACCGCAAGGCCAGAGAGCACAACCCGTCGTTGGTGTTCGCGATGATGTTCAACGAGCGAACGTTCCCGTTTCACAAGAAGATCAAGGAGATAGTCGCGGGCGGGGAACTCGGGCAACTCACGCGGGCGACGTGGATCAACACGAAGTGGTTTCGCACCCAGGCCTACTACGACAGCGGCAGCTGGCGTGCAACCTGGGCCGGTGAGGGGGGAGGGATCCTCACCAACCAGTGTCCTCATAACCTCGACATGTACCAGTGGCTGTTTGGACTTCCCAAACGGGTGACAGGTCATGCGCACATTGGCAAGTACCACGACATCGAAGTTGAGGACGAGGTGACGGCCTACTTCGAGCACGCGAATGGAATGATTGGCCACTTCATCGTGAGCACGGCGGAGTCCCCAGGCACCAACCGACTCGAGGTAGTCGGAGAAAAGGGCAAGCTCGTCTATGAGGACGGGCAACTGACCCTCCATCGCAACGAAGTGTCGATGTTGGAATACAGTCGCACCACCGACAAAGCGTGGGGCAAGGTGAACTCGACCGTGGAGACCATCGCGGTGGACGACACCGGACCGAAGGGCCACCACGTGGTCACGGAGCAGTTTGTCGCGTCCATTCTTGACGGAGTGCCGCTTATCGCGGAGGGAGACGAGGGCGTTCACTCGGTAGCGCTCGCAAACGCCATCATGCTGTCTTCCTTCAGGGGAACCACCCTGGAGATGCCGCACGATCCCGACGCCTTCGAGTCGGAACTCAAAGACAGGGTGCGTACGTCGCGATTTGAAAAGCCCGGGGTGAGGAGTGTGCGTTCGGATATAGCGGGATCGTTTAGCGAGTAGAAGAGGAGGATGCTTCACGATGAACGAGCAGTCCATTGCGGCTCAGCTTTACACCGTACGAGAGTATCTAAAGACGCCGGAAGAGATCAGAACCTCGCTACGAAAGGTGAAGGAACTCGGATACGAGGCCGTTCAGGCCTCAGGGCTCGGACCCATCGAGGCGGATGAGCTGAGGGAGATCCTGGGCAGTTTTGGTCTCACGATGTGTGCGACGCACATCGGCTGGGATCGGCTTTCGGATCATCTCGACGAAGTCATTGCGGATCACAAGTTGTGGAACTGCGACTACGTCGGCCTCGGTTCAATGCCGAAGAATTACCAGGCGGGTCTCGATGGATATCGTGAATTTGTGAAGGTGTTTTCGGAAATCGGCAGAAGGCTGTCGGACAGCGGCCTGCATCTGGTCTACCACAACCACTGCTTCGAGTTCGAGAGATTGGCTGGGACCGTCGGGATGGACGTGCTTTTGGATGGAGCAGGCCCGCAAACCTACACTTTGGAACTCGACACGTATTGGGTGCAGGCAGGCGGCGCCAACCCGGTGGAATGGATAGCGAAAGCCAGCGGTCGGTTGAAGGTGATCCATCTGAAGGATATGGCTGTGAACGGTTGGACGCCTGTATTTGCCGAAGTAGGGCAGGGCAACTTCAATTGGCCCGCCATCATCGATGCCTGCCGACAATCTGGCGTAGAGTGGTACGTGGTGGAACAGGATACGTGTCAGCGAGATCCGTTTGAAAGCCTGGGGATGAGCCGTCACCACCTTCAATCGTTGCTGTAGTCGCGATGTTTCGTCCCTTCCCGCCCGCACGAAGTGAAGTCGGAGACGTTGGGTACGATAAAAGAGTGATGGGGGGCGGCTCTGAGCGGAGAGCGCAAATTCGCGAACGCAGAGGTGACGTAGGTGGCGGTGGTTGACGCAAAGAGGTTAGCTGCACAGCGGGCGGCGGACTTCGTAATGGATGGGATGAAGGTGGGCCTGGGGACAGGCTCCACCGTCTATTGGACCATCTTCAAAATTGGGCAGAGGGTACGCGAAGGACTGCGGATAAAGTGCTTTGCTACTTCGCGGGAAACCGAGAGAATTGCGAAGGAAGCAGGCATCACCGTTTTCGACGTGGCACAGATGGATGGGCTGGATCTTTGCATCGACGGGGCCGACGAGGTGGATCCGAACCTTTCGCTCATCAAGGGCGGGGGCGGAGCGCTCTTCCGAGAGAAAGTCGTCGCGACGGCATCGGACAGGATGATTGTCGTGGCCGACGCCAGCAAGCAAGTCGACGTGTTGGGGAAATTCCCATTGCCGGTGGAAACCGTTCCATTTGGAACTCATTTGACGCGTCGGCGCATCGAAGCCATGGGCTGTCGCGCGGCCTTACGCTTGTCGGAGGAAGGGGAACCGCTGGTGACCGACAACGGGAACCACATCCTCGATTGTCAGTTCGACCGCATTTCGGATCCTTTCGGCTTGCATTCGAGGCTGAAGGCTGAGGTCGGCGTCGTTGAAACCGGCCTGTTTGTCGGCATCGCCAGCATGGCCATCTTCAGCGACGGCCAAAGGGTTTGGGAAGAAAGGCGAGGGTAGGGCGCACAAAGCGACGGGATCAGGCAAAACCCCAGGGGATGGCGTGCGCCCGGGCTCTTTCGCCTACATCCTCTTGGCCTCGTGGTTCACGAGAAACGACCGATTCAGCACGCGGTGCATGAAGAAGGATGCCGTCGAGATGGCCGACGCGCCCGAAGCGACGGCGAGAATTGGAACCACGCCGAAAAAGTCGAACAGGTTTCCGAACAGCGGCGGGCCTACGAGTCGGCCCAGGTTCCCTACCCCCCCGACAACGCCTAGATAGAACGGGGCGCTACGTCCGGTCGTTTGGGTGATGAGGGCGGGAGACGTCGGTGAGATGTGCATTTCTCCAAACGTGCAGATAATCATGCTCACTATCAGGAACATGTATTTCCCATGGAAGAACCAGAGGAAGGCAAATCCAATCGTATAGAAGACGCCGCTTGAAATCAGTCTGCCGTACAGTGACTTGGTGACGAACCGATTCAGGAGGGAGATGAGCGGCTGACCGACGAGGATCACGATCCCGTTGATGGTCCACAGAAAGCTGAAGTCCGCCGGAGGTCTGCCCATTTGATTCAGAAACGGCGCGACACCGGAACTCCAAGCGGACGTTGCCGTCGAGAGCATCATCATGCCCATCGCGATGAACAGATACACACGATAGTCTCCTAACAACGTTCGAATGCCTTCGCCTCCCGACTGCATGCCCGGCTCAACTTGCAGTGTGTCCGCTTCCTGGAACTGAATGCGACGCAGGTATGCGTAAAAGAACAGACCGAAGCCAATGGTTGTTAAACCGTCGACGAGGAATGTTAAATTGAACGAGATGGCCGCCAACAGCCCAGCAAGGGAAGTCCCAATCGCCACCCCAATGTTGTTAAACACGTAAATGGCATTGAACAAGCGGTATCGCTGTTCACGCCAGCGATACCCCACGAATGCGTTGACGGCGGGCATCGTGATGGCGTTGAGCAGTCCGTTCGCAACCATCATCGCGATGTATGGATTCCACGTTTTCGCGATGATTAAGCCGAGTTGTGCAAGGCCGTTCAACAGCAAGGAACCCACAATCAAGCGTTTCGCCCCAAGCCTGTGAAACAGTGCTCCACCAATGAACTGGCCAACGACGCTCGCCAGCGACTGGCAGAACAAAACGAAGCCAGCCTCACCGTAGGACCGATGAAGCACGTTGTGGACGTATATGGTGATGAGCGGCCACAGCGTGGCACTGCCTATAGCGTTGGTCAAACTCGCAACAATGAACAACCACGATTCCCGGGGATACCCTGCCAACCATGCGTGAAGTCTATGCTGCATATGCGTCATGCTCAGAGATTCGAGCTTGTTCAGCATCTTCCTTCTGCTTTATGGATGGAAATTATGGGGTATTAAAGGAGCGGCGATGAAGGTGGGGAGATTCGCCACAATCCTCACTGCGACTGGAGCGACGACGAAGACGCTTGAATAATCAGTTTGTTTCGACTCGACATTTGGAACAGAAGGAGTGCGGTGGCCATCAACGGCAGACACAACCAGTAAACGTGCCGATAACCCGCAAATTGGGCCATGGCACCTCCCGCCAAGTTTCCAATCAGGATGCCAATACTTTGAGCATTGGCATAGATGGTGGTGGCGACGCCGGGCGAAGTCGGCAGCAAGTCCTGAAAATAGCTCAGTCCATTGCCCATGACAATTCCGATGTAAGACGCTTGGAGAAGCTGTACGGAGAAAATGGCCCACATGTGCGTGGAAAGCCCCAGGATGGAGAAATCAACCATACCCAAGATGCAGCCGTACAACATGAGTGTCTGATTGGAAAACTTCCGCGCTAACGCACCGAGCCCAATCATGATGGGGATCTCGAGACCTGCG
>JAJZAV010000229.1 GCA_021799255.1 Bacillota bacterium | reverse complement strand
TCACAAGCCGCTGGGCTGCTTTGAGTCCCACTCCTCGCCGAATCCCCGCCTCTTTCCACAGACGAACGATTTGCTCCGGCTCCATCTCTGCGATATCCACAGGCAGCCATCCTTGACGCAGGATCAATAACGCCGACTTCCCGGACCAAATCTTAAACACGTAGGGAACGAACTCGGGAAAGTAGCGATCCAACCATCGATAGATTCGGTTTCTCACTCGTTTCAGGTCTACCCCGAGACGCTCCCGCTCATTCATCCCATTTCGCAATTCGCATAGACTCCCGCAGGAAGGATAGGCTCCTGATACCGACCGTCCTTCATCAGGCGGGCGATGGTTAACGCGTCCTTCACATCGTTCTTGGTCGGCGAGTTGTCGTCCAGTTCTTTGCTCCTCTTCACGTGGAACGGATTGACGTGAACAACGAGGATACTTCTGTCTCGCAGGAACTGCCCGAGAGTCATCCAATAATGCCCCGTGGGCTCCATGCCCACCATGATCTGCGTCTTCGCCTGAGAACGTCTCGCCACGTCCATCCATTTCTCTAGACGTTCGAAGCCATCCCTGGTATTCTCGAAGGAGAGGGGTTTCCCCACATCGATACCTCGCCAGTCCACGCATCGAGCGACATGGATATGCTTGGCGATATCGATACCGACAACTAGGCTTTCCTCGGTAATCCTTTGAATCTTGGAGTTCACATTCTTGCCATTGCTGTTTCACCCTCCTGCGTTTTCGTGTGGTCTCGACAACTTCACGATACCAGGAGGCTTTTTCATGCTCAAACCTCAAATTACTTCATTACAGGACTGCTAATCACAATGTGTACTTTATGACATGCCGTTAGGTTCCTAAATGGATGTATGCCCTGCTCTTTCACCTCCTGCTTTTCCAATATGGACTCTGTCCACGAAGCAGGTAATCGACACTAATGGTGAGAGAATTGAATGATAGCATTAGTGAGAAATTCGATAGAGACCACGAGTGTCCAGTATTTAACTGGTAACTATTGAACGAGTGAGGTAGCTACTCCCTCAAAAATAGCTCAATCGAAGACGAGGTGCTTCCTGGTGAGAATTCACATCATTGGTGGTCCAGGTAGTGGCAAATCATACATGGGACGAAGGCTCTCAGAGCTCTGTGGAATTCAGTACCACGAATTAGACAGTATAGTGTGGGATAATCACCCAGACCAATACGGTGTCAAAGCTTCCATAGAATCACGTGATGCGAACCTGAAGAGAATACTGAACGACGATTCCTGGATAGTTGAGGGGACGTATTACAAATGGCTTCGTGAAAGCTTCGCACTCGCGGACAAGATATTTGTTTTAAGACCAAACGTCTTTTTGCGTCACTGGAGAATCACAAAACGATTCGTAAAAAGAAAACTCGGCATCGAGAAATCAGCTTATCGTGAGACTTGGAATGCCTACATCAAAATGCTGAAATGGAATCATCAGTTCGACTCCAACAATCTGGCTGGTGCGTTGAAAATGCTTGAAGAATTCAACGGGAAAGTTGTTGTCTGTCGGGACAGCACAGAAGTATTCGAGCATGTTTTCATCGACATGCACCGTGAATGAATAGCACCGACGTAGGTGCGCCGTGTTGTACCTCGGACAGCATCTGCGATATCGGCTCAATCCGTAAAGGCAGCATAGTCCGTTGAAATGTAACGCGACGAGGAGGGATTCGATTGGAATACAAATATTTTTCAAGTTTGGACGCGAAATCTGACTGGTATCAGAGTATGTGTTTATTGCATAGCAATGTCTTCAACTCCCCAATCTCTGATTCCATTGGGGAAGAACTATCTATAAGACCCAAGTTCCTTATACTTGTTGCCTTAGATGATGACGAAGTCGTCGGGTATAAAATTGGTTACCAAGACCGTAAAACTCGGTTTTACAGTTGGCTCGGTGGTGTGTACCCGGAATATCGAGGTCGAGGGATAGCGTCAGAACTTATGGTGAGACAACATGAATGGTGCAAGAGTCATGGATATACCGTAATTCGAACCCAAACCAAAAACAAATGGAGAAGCATGCTGATTTTGAATTTGCGACATGGCTTTGATATTGTTGGAACTTATACGGACGAAAAGGGAGAACCGAAAATCATCTTGGAAAAACGCTTTTAATCTAAATCACTCTTGAACATAAGTGGGCGAATGTGCAATAAGCCTAGGTCGGGTCGCCAACTGCACAAACATGACGAATGTGGCATCCCGGAGCGCCGCGTTCTTCTACATTTTTGGGTTGGCCATACTGCTAAGTCGCGACAACTCAGCGGAGTTTGTCAATCCGAACCTCTTGAAACAGTGGACGGAAGTGACACATGGATCACCGTTCGATGGTGACTGAATGCCATTTGAGTGCGGATGCTCTCACAGGGGCCCAAGAATGTCGCCGAGTTGGTTTCGGTTCTTCGCTAGCCACATCATTTCCTCGGCAAATCACACTTCCTGATACAGATTCGCGTTCAGCGTGGGAACTATCACCATGTGGTCTCCATGTACCGCAACATGCTCATTGACCAGGCAAACTACTGATGTCAAGCGTTCTTGGTTCACGGTACCCCTCCAAAAAGCGGTGACCAAGCACGGTTCGTCGACCCGAAGGACTTTATTCAGTCGCTACAACGCGCCTATCTAGCCGCAGACAGCACTCCACATGGCTCGTCTGTGGGAACATGTCGAAGGGTTGGATCGGCCCCGGCTCGTAGCCCGCGTCCACCAACACCCGCAGGTCGCGGGCGAGCGTCGCCGGGTTGCACGAGACGTAGACGATGCGGCGCGGTCCCGACGGTGAAGCGAGGGCTCGCAACACGTCAGCGTGGCAACCCTTGCGCGGAGGATCCAACACCACAAGGTCAACCCGGCGGCCCTCGACGGCGTCAGCCAGCAGTTTAGGGAGTTCCTGTTCCACGAGTCCGACTCGAAACTCGGCGTTGGTAATCCCGTTGTGCGCGGCATTGCGCCTTGCATCCTTGATGGCCGGAGTCACGTTGTCGATGCCCACCACGCGCTCACAGCTTTGTGCGAACAACAGGCTCAAGGATCCCGCTCCGCAGTACGCATCCAACACCGTATCGTCGGGCTTGATGTCTGCCCTCTTCATCGCTTCGAGGTAAAGCGCCCCCACCTGCTCGGTGTTCGTCTGGAAGAAGGATCTCGGCGAGATGAGGTACTCCAACCCAAGAACGTTCTCCGTGAGCTGTCCCTTGCCGTGAACCACCTCCACGGTGGGACCCCACATTGGCCCGGATACCCGCGGCTGAACTGTGTACGCCACGGTATCGACATTCGGCAGTTGGGCGACATCGCGAAAGATGCCGTCAAAGTCGGCGACGGGATTTGCGGAAAGAGCCATGATGACCATCTGCTGCCCGGTGGTTCTGGACTCGCGCAAGATGAGATGGTGAACCCCGAGGTCCAAGTCGGGACCGCAGCCTGCGGCCCGTCGGGCCTGCGTAAGGACAGCTACCGTCGCCTTCAGGGTAGACTCGAGGGCCTCGGAAATCAGGAAGCAGACGTCCGTCGCGATGCGTTGATGGGATCCGGCTGCAAAGAAGCCGCTCGTGTAACGCTGAGCGGCGGGATCGAAGGAAATAGGGACCTGGACTTGGTTGCGATACCGCCACGGATGGCTCATCCCGACGGTGGGCAAAACCTCGACGTCCGGCAGGTGGCCGATGCGCGAGAGCGCGTCCACCACCACTTGGCGTTTGTGCGCGAGTTGATGCTGGTAGTCGATGTGCTGCATCTGGCACCCGCCGCACAGCTCGAACACGGGGCAAAGGGGCGCGACGCGTTGCACGCGCGGCGCATCGCTCGCCCCACCAGGCTCACCAGTGCCACCGGTTGGATGGTTATCGTCGCCATCCTCGCGCGAGAGGACGACGGCGCGCGCGAAGCTCTTTTCCACCGAGATGACGCGCACCTTCGCCCACTCTCCCGGCAGGAGATTCGGGACGAATACGGTCATCCCGTTAATCTTTGCGACGCCTTCGCCGTCCGCGTTCAGGCGCAAGGCCTCGACCCGGGCCACCTGCAGCGGTCGCACGGGGGCCGTTCCGGTGGTGCCAATCTTAGACATGGTTGATTCTCTCGAGGATGAGCTTGTTCACGACGGCCGGATTCGCCTGGCCCTTGGTCGCCTTCATGGTCTGCCCCACCAGTGCGCCCAGAGCCTTTTCCTTGCCGCCCTTGTAGTCGGCCACCGACTTCGGGTTGTTTTGAATGACCTCATCGATGATGGAGATGAGCGCGCCTTCGTCGCTAATCTGTTCCATGCCCTCTTCCTTGATGATGACGGCGGCGTCTTTCCCGGTCTCGCACATAATCTTGAAGACCTCGCGCGCCTGCTTGATGGAGATGTTGCCCGAGGCGACCTCAGCGATGAGTCCAGCGAGCTGTATAGGCGTCATGGGGGCGTCGCCGATGGCGAGTCCTTTGTTGTTCAGGTATCCGAGCAAATCGCCCATGATCCAGTTGCTCGCCGTCTTGGCGTCGCTGCCCGCAGCAATGACGCCCTCAAAGTAGCGCGCGACCCCTGCGTCCGCCGTAAGCACTCCGGCGTCGTATTCCGGCAGGCCGAGCTCGGCGACGTAGCGCTGACGCTTTTTCGCTGGCAACTCGGGCATCTCGGCCCGCACGCGCTCAAGCCACGCGTCGTCCACGCTCACGCGTACCAGGTCAGGCTCGGGGAAGTACCGATAATCGTGCGCCTCTTCCTTGCTCCTCATCGGCAGCGTGGTCTGGGATGCCTCGTCAAATCGGCGCGTCTCCTGGTCCACAGTGCCCCCGTCCTCGTAAACCTCCGTCTGGCGTTCCACCTCGTACTCGAGGCCGCGCTGGACGTTGCGAAACGAGTTCATGTTCTTGAGCTCGGCCTTCGGGTTGAACTCCGTTTGCCCCACCGGGCGGATGGAGACGTTGGCGTCGCAGCGCAGGCTACCCTCTTCCATCTTGCAGTCCGAGATGTCGCAGTACTGCATGATGGCCTTGATCCCTTCAAGGTACAGCCGCGCCTCTTCCGGGCTGCGCATGTCGGCTTCGCTTACGATCTCGATAAGCGGCACGCCGGTCCTGTTATAGTCGACGAGGGTGTGCGATCCGTCCGACGCATGCATGGACTTCCCCGCGTCCTCCTCAAGGTGCACGCGCGTGATTCCGATGCGCTTCGTCTCGCCACCCACTAGGATTTCGAGGTAGCCGTGTTCGCCGACGGGCTGATCGTATTGAGAGATTTGATACCCCTTCGGCAAATCGGGGTAGAAGTAGTTTTTCCTATCAAACTTGCAGTCCTGGTTGATGTGGCAGTTCAACGCCGTTGCGGCCCGCAGCGCAAGTTCCACGGCCTGGCGGTTCAGTACCGGCAGCGTTCCGGGTTGCCCGGTGCACACGGGGCATACGTTGGTGTTAGGCGGTGCCCCGAACTGCGTGCTGCAGCCGCAGAAGATCTTGCTGTTCGTCTTCAGTTCGACGTGTACCTCGAGGCCGATGATGGTTTCGTACGTCATGCGTCCATCCCCCCAAACGGCGGAGTTGGCATCTCAAACCCGCGCAGTTGTTCGTAGGCGTGTCCCACCCGAAGGACGGTCTTCTCGTCAAACGGCTTGCCGAGAATCTGGAGGCCGACAGGCAACCCGTCGACCATCCCGCAGGGGACCGAAAGACCCGGCAGCCCGGCGAGGTTGGCGGGGATTGTGTAGAGATCGTTTAAGTACATTTGAAGCGGATTATCCGTCTTCTCGCCCATCTTGAAGGCCGTCGTCGGCGCCGTCGGCGTCAAAACGACGTCGCAGCGTTCAAACGCGGCGTCGAAGTCGCGCCGAATGAGCGTGCGCATCTTCTGCGCCCGCAGGTAATACGCGTCGTAGTACCCGGACGACAAGGCGTACGTCCCAATCATGATGCGACGCTTAACTTCCATGCCGAAGCCTTCGCTGCGACTGCGCTCGTACATTTCCAGCAGGTTGTCGGTTTCGACGCGGCGACCATAGCGCACGCCATCGTAGCGCGACAGGTTGGAGGACGCCTCCGCGGGCGCAATCAAGTAATACGTGGCGACGGAGTAGTGCGCGTGGGGCAACGAGATCTCGACAACCTCGGCTCCGGCCTGGCGCAGGGTCTCCACCGCCTTGACGAAACTTGCCTGAACGCCAGGCTCGAGACCCTCGTCGCCCATGTCCGTGACGATGCCAACGCGTAGACCTTTGACGCCGAGCTGGAGATCCGCCGCGAAGTCCTCGACGTCGACGGGGGCCGACGTGGAATCGAGCGGATCGTGCCCGGAGATGGCGGCGAGGACCAGCGCCGAATCCTCCACGGTCTGCGTGAAGGGACCAATCTGATCCAAGGAGGACGCGAACGCGATGAGCCCGTAGCGCGACACCCGCCCGTACGTGGGCTTGAGCCCGACGACGC
>JAJZAV010000228.1 GCA_021799255.1 Bacillota bacterium | reverse complement strand
GCAGATGGCGCAGGCCTACTCGGCCTTTGACAACGGGGGGGTCCTGGAGCAGGAACACCTCATTACGCGCATCGTGAACGCGAACGGAAAGACCATCTACAGCTACACGCCGACCAGCAAGACGGTGATGACGCCGCAAGTTGCGCAGACCATGACCCAACTCATGGAGGACGTCGTCAAGTACGGTACCGGGACCAACGCCGCCATCCCTGGTTGGGGCACCGCAGGAAAGACCGGGACCGTCCAATACAACGTGGGACTGGTCAATTCGGAGCCTAACTGGATTTCGCGGGCATGGTGGGACGGGTACACCCCCAATATGGTCGGTTCCGTCTACATCGGCTACGACGATCCACATAACCCGGTATATCACCTGAATTGGATTGACATGCCAAACCAGAACTGCGAGTACATCTGGAAGGACGTATTCGATTTGTCGGAACAGGGGATCACCCCGATGCAGTTCTCCATCGGGCCATCACCGAACTATGGACCCACCGTTTCCAACCAATTGGACACGGGCACAAGCGGACTTCCCGTTCAGAGCAACACGTCTAAGCCTAACGGCAATTCTGCGGGATCGACTCCTTCGAAGACACCGAACAATTCGGGGCAAACGGGTACGACTGCCGTCGCCTCTGACTTGACGGCCAGTTGGGATCCCGTCGGGAATGGTGTGTTTCTGAGCTGGGTGAACGATTCAGGATCTCCAACCAACTTCGTGATTAGCCGCTCCGAGACCCTTCCGGGACAGTCTGGCACGGGAGCATCGAGCGGATCTTCTTCACAACAGATAGGTACGACGTCGAACGTCACGTACGAGGACACGACGGTTCAGCCCGGAACCACCTATACGTATTCCGTGCAGGCGGTTGACCCGACTTCAGGCGCCGACGTGGGTCCACCGGTGACGGTATCCATCACCACACCAGGAACGGCTCCGCCTACCAACGCGACGGGGTACTCTACCGGAAATGGGACCGGGAACGGCACCGGGAACACCCCTGGCAACGCAACCGGAAATGGCACGGGGAATACGGGCGGCAATGTGACGGGAAATGTCACAGGGAACGGGACGGGGAACGCAACGGGAAATACGGTCGGCAATTCGACGGGCAACGCTCCCACGAACGCCGTGGGCAATCAGCCTGGCAATGTGGCCAATAACGCAACAGGCAATGGATCAGGCAATGGTGTAGGAAACAACAGCGGAAACGCCACCGGGAACGTTCAGGCAAACTTCACCGGGAACCAATCCGGGAACGAGGTTCGAAACACAACAAAAACCGCGTTGAATAATGCCTTGGGAAACACCACCAGTAACGGAGCTGGCGGCACGGGAAACACCAAGACGGGAAAATTGACCTCGCCGATTCAAGTCGGGAATTCGACAGGTACCAGCGGAGTGGTCAACAATGCGACGTCGAAGAATAAGCCTGGGAACGCCCTGCAACCCGTTACGAACGGGACGACAAACAATAGTTCGTCGGAAACGTCCCACGGGAACAACGTGGGTAGCAGCAATGTGGGTAACAACGTGGGCGGAAATGATGTGTCCGGGAACTCGACCCAAAACAGCGCGACGGGAACCACAACCGGCAACGCAACCTCCGCTGGGAATACGACTTCTGGCGGCAACGCGACTTCCAATCAAGTGGGAGGCCAAAACTCAGTGGGAGGACAAAACTCCGCGACCCAAGCGTTCTAATAGGAAGGTGGCGGCGGTGCCTTCGTCGGCAACGCCGCTCGCCTACCTGAGCGGCTTGTGAAATGTAATCGGGGGAACGCGGATGACAATGCTGGGCCTATTCAGGAAGGGGATCTTTGGAAATCGTTGATAAGCCGCCAGGTTCGGGTGAGCTGTTCTCTTCTCTTCGCGTCCGACCTGATGTACGACTCGAAGAATTCCATGCTTTGCGGGTTCATGCGAACAAACAGGATGAGCTTCGCCTCGTCCCGAGTTAACGTGAGTTCCGTCAACGCAGGGGAGGGCGATGAAGCCTCGCCGATGGCTTCGTCGTGATGCCAGTCTCCTGGTAGCGCGTCTCTCTGGTGCGCTTTGGTTGCGTTTTCGTTCGGGGCTTCCACTTCTGAATCATCCAACGCGGGTGCAGCGGGCTCGGCAATGTCCGGTTCCAATTTTCCGGACGAAGGGATCTCGGCCTTCGTGTCGTCCGCCAAGCTCTGCGGTACCCACGTGGCGGCGACCTCCGGGTCCTTTTTCGCTTTGTCAGGGCTCGACTTGCTCCGCTGGCCATCCGACTGTTTTTTAGGGGAGGAGAGGACCTCGGGCTTCTTCGCGATTGCCGTCTGTTCTCCCGTCAAAAGTGCTTCTGGGATGCCAAGGGCGCCTGATAGTTTCGTGATGGCTTCTCGGTCAGGAGACCTTCGATTCGTCTCGTACATGGCGATGGTGCTCGCGCTCATCTGGGCGCGCTCCGCCAATTTCGCTTGAGTATAACCCCGTGCCTTTCGCCACTCCGTAATTCGGGAACCCACACTCATCTGTCTTTCCCCCACATGATTCCGAACTTTCACTGCGGCTATTATAGATCAAAGTCTAAGCCATTGTCTGAAAATGGCGACACGAATTGATATACTGGAAGTTGCATCATGAGTTGTCATGGGGCGAAGCGGCGAAACTAGCATCACCCTTTGAACCGATAGGAGGAGAACCGAAGTGAAACTGACGTACTTGAGCCATGCTGCGTTTCTGGTGGAGTCATCGACGCACAGGATTGTGATCGATCCGTTCCTATCGGGCAATCCTCTTGCCCCCATGTCCGCGTCTGAGGTGAAGGTCGATGCGGTGTTGTTGACTCACGGGCATAGCGATCACATCGCGGATGCTGAACAGATTGCCCGTGACAACAATGCGGTGATCATCGCGCCGATGGAGTTGGCTGTTTATTTTGGTCAAAAAGGGCTAAGCGTCCATCCCATGCACCTGGGAGGAGCTCACGACTTTCCGTTTGGGCGAGTCAAGCTCACGATTGCGTTTCATGGTTCTGGCATCGAGACGAAGGACGGACTCCTTTATGGGGGCAATCCATCGGGCATTCTTCTCACGATGGAAAACAAGACTTTCTACCACGCAGGGGATACGGCACTGTTTGGAGACATGCAGTGGATTGGGAAGCTGAATGCCATCGATGTGGTCGCTTTGCCGATTGGAGACAACTTCACCATGGGACCCGGCGATGCGGCCATCGCCGCCGAATGGATTGGCGCAAAGAAGGTCATCCCGATTCACTACAACACGTTCGATCTCATCAAGCAAGATCCAAACGCCTTCGTCGACACGATTGCGGCGAAGGGGCTTGAAGGAATCGTTTTAAACCCAGGAGACACATTCGAGGTATAAAACGCGAAAGACGCAGTTTTGCCCCGCCTCACTTCACCCTGGCGGGGCAAAACGCCGCTTTTTGTGGCCAACCCTCACCACGAACCGAGGACTTGGAAATTAGTGAGCCTTGTCGGCCAGTCTGACCATCACGCGGGCAACCGTCTTCTGCTCGGACTCGTCGCACTCGTCCCAGATTTGCTTTAGCAACCGTTCCTGTGGGTTTTTGGGGTCTACCTTGTGACTGAGGAAATCCCCGATGTGAGTCGCTACATTGGAAATCTGCTCGTCGGACATCCCCATTGCCTGAGCCTTATCGACCTGAGCCCCAAGAAATTCCTTCCACTTATCAAAATTATCCATGACGCTGCTGTCCATGATGATGCCCTCCCCATTTAGGAATTTGGACAAATCACAGGATGCCGCAAGAACACTCTCTGTATACGCCGGGCCGGACGAACGTCGCCTTGGGGCAGATTCGCCTGCATATTGCTCGATTGCCCTTGCATAGGGTGGTGTATGAGCCTCTAATTATGCTCCATTGGTGCTTCGCAATATGGGACAAGAGGGGGAATGCGAATGTGGAGGAAATCGCTCTATAGAGCGGGCGGTCGTCGCCGTGCTTTCGTCTATGTGTGCGCCATCGCCGCGATGATGATTTATTCCATCCCGCGCCTGCCAAAATTACAACCTGGGGTTGCCGGATCTTTCGCGATGCTGTGGATTTTGTTTGCGGGCGTGGCTTTAGCGGCCAACTTGTACTTTTTGTTTGGGGCGGACAAGGAACGCAGTAAAATGCTCTCCGTGAAGGCTCAGGGACTTGTGGTTCACGACGAGGAGGATGAGTTCGAGAGAATGAAAGAACAAGGGCTTCGATAAGAAACGAAAAGCAGTCGCGCCGTTGGTTAGCGCGACTGCTTCGAAGTCCAATAAACGATGCCCACCGCCGCTATGAATGCCACCAACAGCGTCAACACGGGATCTAACGTGCCATTTAGCAAACCCATGAGAATTCCGCCTTTCTTCGCCCGCCTTTGCGACGGCCTGTGTTAATTATAGCACGCCTTCGCTCGGGAAACCCACCTGCTGTGACACGCAACCCCTCACCAACAATCTTGGACGCCACAAATTCCTGCGAGTAGCCTCCGGCTTGGACGGTTTAGTATACTAAAATCGACACGCCGGAAGTACCATCCAATGCCGATTGACCTTGGGTTGTACTCCGCGAAGAGCGACCGTCGCGAGGGAGGACCCATGAAAGAATATCGTCATCTCAAAATCAAAGAGTTAGTCAGTCAGCGTGAGATTGAGACTCAAGAGGATCTGGTTCGTTGCCTCGAGGAGGCGGGACTGCCTGTCACTCAAGCCACGATATCTAGAGACATCAAAGAGTTGCAGTTAATTAAGGTGGTCGGCAGTCAAGGAAGGTACAAGTACGCCATTCCCATGGCAGGAACCGTGTCGCTTGACTCGTTTCGCCGCAAGTTGGCAGACGCCTTCGTTTCTTTAGCGCGTGCCCAGAACCTAATCGTACTCAAGGTCTTGCCAGGACACGCGCACTCCATGGGAGCAACGCTGGATAGCATGAGCCCATCTGGAGTTCTCGGCACGCTGGCGGGGGATGACACGCTGCTTCTTGTGTGCGCCGACGAGGCGGTCGCAAAAGAAGTGGAAAGCTGGCTTTCAATGACCTGAGGACTTCATACAGATTCGCAAAAAGAGGGGGGCTGTCAGTGTTTGGGCGGGATCAGCCTATCGCATCAAGGGCCTTAACCGAGGAATTTCGAGAACGGCTTGTCCAATTTCGTCGCCAACTGCATCGTCGCCCGGAATTGAGCTTGGAAGAACACGAGACGACGAAACGGATTCGCGAGGCCCTCCAATCCATCAACGCGAACATTGTGGAAACGGATCTCGAGACGGGGGTGTGCGCGCTTGTGTCCGGTCGTAAGCCTGGCCCGTGCATTGCCATCCGGGCTGACATCGATGCTCTCCCCATCGTCGAAGAGACGGCTCTTCCTTTCGCCTCCGAGGTCCCCAATAAGATGCACGCCTGCGGTCACGATTTCCACACGGCGGCCGTACTCGGTGCGCTGATGCTGGCAATGGATGTAGCCGCGTCTCTGGAATCGTTTCCGGGGTCCATTCTTTTTCTTTTTCAACCGGCGGAGGAGATTGGACAAGGGGCCTCGCTCGTGCTTCAGGACGGGGTTCTTCAGCGGTATGGGGTTCAAGCAATTTTGGGAGAACATAACCAACCGACTTTGCCTACGGGGGTCATTGGCGTGCGCGAGGGGCCACTCATGGCGAGCGTGGACGAGTTCTCCATCGTCGTCAAAGGGATTGGCGGCCATGCGGCCATTCCGGATCGGACGGTGGATCCCATTCTCGTCGCGTCCCACATCGTCGCGGGCCTCCAGCACCTCGTAAGCCGCGTTGTTTCTCCCATCGGCAGCGTCGTGGTGACCGTGGGCAGCTTTCATGCGGGTACGGCCAATAATATCATTCCCCCCCAGGCCGTCCTGGAAGGCACCGTGCGTTGCCTGCAACCAGAATATCGGGACGTCGCCGAGGATCATCTGCGAAGCTTCGTTACGCAAACGGCTCAGGCTTTCCGCGCCCACGCCGAAATCAACTACAAACGAGTCCTGCCGGCGGTGGTGAATGACGGAGAGCTTTGCGAGTTGGTAAGAGGGGTTGCGGGAGAGGTCGTCGGTGCGGATAACGTGGTGGAGGCCGCGCCGACCATGGCAGGAGAGGACTTCTCGTTGTACCAAGAGGTGTTGCCTGGCTGCTTCTTTTTTGTTGGTACAGGGAAGCCGGATGGGTCGTCTCGGGCTTGGCACCATCCTCAATTCGACGTTGACGAATCCATGCTAATCAAAGCGGCAAGCGTATTCGTTCGAGCGAGCGTGACGTGGTTGCACGCGCACGCGCCAATTGCACACGAAGGAGATTGATTCATGCAGTTGTATGACTCCGTTCTCGATCTCATTGGCGATACCCCCATTGTGAAACTTCGGCGCGTCGTCGCGCCCGGGAGCGCCAGCGTATACATCAAGCTCGAATCGTTCAACCCCGGCGGCAGCGTGAAA
>JAJZAV010000227.1 GCA_021799255.1 Bacillota bacterium | reverse complement strand
GCCCGGCCTGTGTGACCGTGTGGGCGCCGATGGTCAGCATGACCGCCACGAAGATGGAGAGCAGATGCCACGCCGGGTTCAACTTTAGAAGCGGGCTTTTTTCTTGCAAGGTATTTGGCATCACGGCAGGCTCTTTCCGCCTCTCTCCTCGGTTCCCCTGGGTGCTTTCGCCCGCCTGAGGCGACGTTGTCTGTTCCTCGTCGAGGCGCTCTTCGTCGCAAAGCTCGGTAGAAGATGCGGCAGAGCCGTCGGGGTTTCGGAACTGGAAAGAAGGCGGAGAAGTCGGCGGCATGCCCGGTGAACAGGCGAGGTCATCAAGCAGATGCGCTTCGCTCATAACATCCGGTCGATCGAACAGTTCTTCGACGTCCCCCGTGAACAGGACGCCCCCATCGGCAACAACAATCACGCCTGACGCGTAGCGTCGGACCAGATCCATGTCGTGCGTCGTCAACACGATGGTCTTCCCGGACTGCTGCAGGCGCATCAGTTCCGCCATGATGGCAGCCTGCGTCGACGAATCCTGGCCGAATGTCGGTTCGTCAAGAAAGTAGAGGTCGTGCGGCTGTCGAAGCATCGTCGCCACGCTGAGTCGGCGCTTCTGACCCTGACTGAGCGCGTACGGACTCTGGTGGGCGACCTTGGTGAGGCCGAAGCGATCCAGCAAGTCCGTCACGGACTCGGATACCTCTTCCACGCCAGCTTGATTCGAAAGTTCGTCGACCACGCGTTCAAAAATGAACTGAAACTCCGGATTCTGAAAGCAATAGGAGACCGAAGAGTTCGGTTTTCTTCTCCGTCGGGGCGAGGGGGGCTCCCCCAAACGCCGGACCTCGCCGCTCGTAGGTTCCCTCAGGCCAGCCATGACCTGAAGGAGCGTGGTTTTGCCGGATCCGTTCGGTCCAACGATAGCCGTGATGGACCCCGCTGTAACGTCCACGTTGACGTTTCTCCAGACCAGGGTCCCAGGCAGATATCCCGCGCAAACATCGCGCAGGGCGATGGCGGCTTCAGAGTTCTCAAGAGACGGATGGGCGTTTGAACGAAAGCCTACATTCGGCTTGGTCGTCAAAGCCGGCGACGTTGGGCCTTCGTCGGGTCCAGAAAACAAAGGAGGCTCTTTCCACGGAGCGACGATTCCCTCCCGAATGAGCCAATCCCATTCCTTGGCCAACACCTGCTTCACCGGGCCTTGCCTGTGAATCCGACCATCCGAGGCGAATAGAACCACAGTGTCCACGTAGGGGATGAGGGCGTCGAACTTGTGCTCGATGATGAGCATAGTCTGCTCTTTGTGATGAAGCTGTGCGATTTGATTAAATACTTGCCGAGACGAGAACGGATCGAGGTTGGCCGTGGGTTCGTCAAGGACGAGCAAATCGGCATTCATGGCAAGCGCGCAGGCGATGGCTAGCTTCTGCTTCATTCCCCCGGAAAAGCTGGAATGAGCGCGACGGAGCTCTTCGGAACTCGCGGGAAGTCCCGCGCGCGACAGGGCTCGCAGAATCGAAGGGGTCATCTCTTCCTGCGGGACTCTTAGGTTCTCGAGGCCGAAGGCCATTTCATCGGCGACGGACAGCATGCAAAACTGGGCGTCGGCGTCCTGAAACACGTAGCCGACGCCGCCGGGTGCCGAGAGCCGTGGCTCTGCGAACCATTGACCTTCGACGCTCGCTTCTACCACCTTGGGGATGAGGCCAGCACACAGCATGGCGAGGGTACTCTTGCCGCAACCGCTCGGACCAATGAGGAGGACGGATTCGCCTTTGTGGAGAGTAAAATCCACTCCCGAGAGCACAGGAGCATCGTCGTCGTAGCGAACGGTTACGTCCCTCGCTCGTATCCACAGTTCTCCCATCAATCCCTCTTCCACAACCTGCAGAGAATCCCGCGACCCCAAACCGTGTGCACTTTGTTCCATCAGCCTATCTCCTTGCCTGCCTATCGATTTCGAAGTTGCGCAACACGCCCGTTCTCCGGAGAGCATCTCCAATCCACTTCGACAAGGCCCCTCCGAGGATCGCTCCGCTGATGAGGGTCATGATGAACGCTCCTAAGGCGACTGCGGCGGTGTATCCGCTCCAACCGTACTGATACCAAGCCTGAACCGAATAGCCAGCGCCGGCAAGAGCGCCCGCAAGGAGGATGGTCGGCATCCGATAAGACTTCCAAGCAAACAGAGCGAATCCTATCTCGGCTCCAAGCCCCTGAACGAGTCCGGAAATGATGGCTCCCGTGCTGTACGGGCTTCCGAACGCAAACTCAAACAGCGAACTCACCAATTCAGCAATGAGTGCGGCCCCCGGGCGGCGAATGATATAAGGAATCAAGATGGCAGGAATGAACCACAGGCCGTTAATCGCATTGCTGAAAATCGGACTGGCCGTTCCAGGAAACAGAATGTTGTACAGCCAATCAGCGCCCATGAATAATCCCCCGCCCGCAACGCAAAGGATTCCCGTCACAACGATGTCCCGCAGCTTCCATGCGTACTGCCGCGCGCGGCTGTGAGTTCCCGCATCGACATTGGTGCTCATAATGGTAATTTTCCTCCTTCTCGGCGCCAAACGGGTATGTCGAGACAAACACAAAAGCCTCTCTCTCGACTCATCCAAACCACCAGGAAAGGATGACGCCGAAAAACAGGCTTAAAAGTCCGTTCGGCACTTCCTCCCGCTGGTATTATCCAGATCGAGTTCACAAGGGTTCGCGGTCGCCCGCATCTCAGCCAAAAGCTCGGCACCCCTAGCGCCAGTTCATTGAATTGTGGCGTAAATGTACCACACCCTATTGTAATTGTAAAGAAGACACATAGAGGGCAGGCCGATTGAAACCAGGTCGTATCCGTGGTAAGATCCAACGGTGTTTCGTACCGCGAAATACGTGATTGGTATGTTCTCTTTCCGATACTTCCTACGATCACCCCACCGTGCGACAACCCTATAACCCGCTTTACGCGGGTGCAATGGGCAAACTAGGTTCATCTGTGAATGTACCACCGCGATGGACCCCCGTGCCCACGCGAGTATAGAGATTATCACAAGGAGAAGTGTCGGCATGAGAAAAATGTTTCCGCCGGCGGTCTGGGCCACCGCCTTTGCTGCTCTGATTGCCTTTATGGGCATTGGGCTCGTGGATCCCCTGTTGCCCCTCATCGGCAAAGCGATGGGGGCGACGCCCTTTCAGGTCGAGTGGTTGTTCACCAGTTATATTGCCGTTATGGCCATCGCCATGCTGCTGTCAGGCGTCATCGCGACCAAATTCGGAAGCCGTCGAGTCCTTATTTGGGGCCTGTCACTGGTCGTGATTTTCGCTACGCTCAGCGGTTTAGCCCCTAATATATGGTTTCTCGCCATCGTCCGTGCAGGTTGGGGGCTCGGAAATGCCTTCTTCACTTCGACGGCTCTGTCCATCATCGTAGGCAATTCGAAGGGAGGAATGGCGGCCGCCATCACGCTATACGAGGCCGCTCTTGGACTCGGAATCGCGTCGGGACCTCTCCTCGGCGGGTTTCTGGGCAGTTTCTTGTGGAGGCTTCCCTTCTTCGGTACCGCTTGCCTTATGTTAATTGGCGTCATCTTCACGTTCGCGCTCGTGACGGAACCGGAGAACAAAGAACCACCTCGCACCTCGCGAGATCTGTTTCGCGCGTTGCGTCACCCGGGGGTCCTATCTAACGCAATTATCGGAATGGTGTACAGCTTTGCGTTTTTCACGATTTTGGCATATTCACCAATTTCGCTGCAGAAATATGGTCTCACTACCATCGAACTCGGATTCACGTACTTCGCGTGGGGTATTCTCGTAGGCATCTCGTCCGTGTTCGTCGTCAACTGGCTGCGCCCGAAACTCGGTGCCATCAACCTAGTTATGCTCAACCTGGCCTGCCTGGTTATCATTTTCGTCTTGGCGGCCATCGTTCCGGGCCTCAGTCTGCTTTGGGTCATTGTCGCTTCTGGCTTTTTCTGCGGTATCTCGAACGCGATGTTCACGACCCTTGCGATGGAGGTCTCTCCGTTTTCGCGCTCTATTTCTTCGGGGGCATACAACTTTCTTCGCTGGTCTGGAGCGGCCATCGCGCCCATCATCAGCGGGTGGATGGATCAAACGTTTGGCGCGCGCGTCCCATTTTGGGTGTGTTCCATCCTCCTCGCCCTCGGTATCGTCGCCGTGTTGGTGTTTCGGTCGGCGCTTCAGAGAGGGTTGGACGAGAACGGCGAGCCCGAAGTGGCTCATGGGCACGCACGCTAAAAGGATTGCTATTCTCCGGCGGCATCGGCCATAGCGCCCTGGCAGACCGCTATTCTTCGGCGGCCTTGGCGATAGCGCCCTGGCAGACCGCTATTCTTCGGCGGCCTCGGCCATAGCGCCCTGGCAGACCGCTATTCTCCGCTGGCCTCGGCGATAGCACCCTGGCAGACCGCTATTCTCCGGCGGCCTTGGCGATAGCACCCTGGAGGACCGCTATTCTTCGGCGGCCTTGGCGATAGCACCCTGGAGGACCGCTATTCTTCGGCGGCATCGGCGATAGCGCCCTGGAGGACCGCTATTCTTCGGCGGCCTTAGCGATAGCGCCCTGGAGGACCGCTATTCTTCGGCGGCCTCCGTTTCGGCAGCCTCCGTATGCCCCCTCTCTGAAACTCGACCGGAGCCCACACACGAATCCCCACATACCTAGTCATAGACGGTCTACATGAGACGCTTCTTGGGTCCGCCGTCCTGCCGGCCCGCGGCACCCTAGTTTAACCCGAAGAAGAAGGAGACTTCCCGCAGCAAGAGGAAAGCTCCGTGTTTACTGCCGATTCGCGAGGACCTCCATCACATCCTTCGGCTCCAACCCACATGCCTTCCAGAGGACCATGAGGTGGTAAACGAGGTCCGCACTTTCCGAAGCAAGTTCGCTCTTGCCAGAGTCCGAAGTGCTCATGGTGCTCATGGCATTCTTGGCCGCCAGCACGACTTCCACCGCCTCTTCACCGACCTTCTTCGCCGACTTGTCGACTCCCTGTTCAAACAAGTAGGTCGTGTAACTTCCCTGTGGTCGGTTCTCCCACCGATCCGTTACCACGCGCCAGAGCGCTCCAAGTTCACCTAACCCAAGCCCACCCGCAGGAAGTTCGTCAGCCCGTAGCTCAGCCGTAAGGTCGTTACCCGTAAGGTCGCCAGCCGGAACCTCACCTGCCGGACGTTCGTCTCCCGCAAGGTCATCCACCGGTTGAGAAAGCGCGGGGCTTGCTCCTGCTCCTCGGCCCTCATCACCGTGAGCGGCCGCCGATGCCGGCACCTCGTTGGCTCCATTACGGGTCATCCGCCGGTAGAAGCAGGACACCTCTCCCGTGTGGCAGGCGGGTCCCACGGGATTCACCAAATACAGCACCGTGTCTCCGTCGCAATCGATGCGAACCTCGACGACCGTCTGCACGTTGCCGGACGTTTCGCCTTTGTGCCACAGGGACTTGCGGGATCGACTCCAAAACCAGGCCTGACCGGTCCCGTACGTCCGCTTCAAAGCCTCCCGGTTTGCGTATGCAAGCATCAAGACGTGGCCTGTGGAGGCATCCTGGACCACCACCGGAACCAAGCCGGTCAACGAATCGTACCGGACCGCCTCGAGCGCGACCTCCCCCGACACCCCGAGAGGCAGAAAACCCGATTCGGTCTCCCTCATCAACTCGTTTGCCATCGTACGGGCACTCCCTTCTGCCGCAGATACGCTTTGACCTCGCGGATGGACGTCTCTGCAAAGTGAAACACGCTGGCCGCCAAAGCCGCGTCCGCCTCGCCGTCGGTTAGAACCTTCGCAAAGTGCTCCTTCGTTCCGGCACCGCCGCTCGCGATTACGGGAATTTTGATGGCGCGGGACACGAGGCGAGTGAGAGTGAGATCGTACCCTTCGCGAGTGCCGTCTTGATGGAAGCTCGTAAGCAGGATCTCGCCGGCACCGAGGCTCGCAGCCTTCTTCGCCCACTCTATCACGTCCATGCCCGTACCCACCTTGCCCCCCTTGACCATGACCTCGTATTCGCCCATGGTTTCGTTCAGGTTAGCGTCGATGGCCACCACGACGCATTGCTCACCGAACCGGTGCGCCGCTTCCCTGATGAGCGCGGGGTTTCTCACCGCACCCGTGTTCATGGAGACCTTGTCCGCGCCCGCGAGGAGCAGCTCGCGCACGTCTTCCACCGTGGACACTCCCCCGCCGACGGTAAGCGGAATGTTCACCTGCGCCGCCACCTGTTCCACGACTCTCCTCGTCGCCAGACGACCGTCCTCCGAAGCCGATATGTCTAGGAGCACCAATTCGTCGGCGCCCTCGTCCGAATACGTTTTGGCAAGCTCCACCGGATTGCCGGCATCGCGTCTATCATTCAAAAAGCCGACATGCTTGACCACCCTTCCGTCGAGCACGTCGAAACAGGGGATGATGCGCTTGGTCAGCACGAGACTCCCTCCTCCTTGTGGATG
>JAJZAV010000226.1 GCA_021799255.1 Bacillota bacterium | reverse complement strand
CGCTCTCACTTCAGGGGTCATCGTTCTTCACTCCCAACCCTGAAAATCCTAGGATTCGGACCGTGAACTGCCACGGCCCGTTCTCGGCGTTCGCATTCAATACAGGACAATGACGAGCAGGAGCCCCGTTAGGATCCCGAGGTATTGCCACATGCGTTCGTTCTTGCGTTGCAGGTCTCGTGCCTCTTTTTCCAGGGATGCAAGACGAGCAAGGGACGCGTCTAGGTGCTGGCTCTGGTGAGCAAGATCCGAGGAACCCAAAGAACTGGCAAACTCCATCAAAGCGTCAAAATCGTCCTTGCGCAAAGCCGTGCGGACCTTGGCTCTTTCGGCGGCTTTTGCGAAAGCGTCCGGAACGGTATCTCCGCGCGTTAAATTCTGTGCAGCGTTTTCGAACATGGTCTCGACGGTTTTCGACGTGCGCCCTCCCACCCGTGCGAGCGCGTGCGGCAGCGGAGTCAAGCTAAACTCAATTTCCGCCCGCAGCATTCGGATGGCATTTGCGAGTTCCGCAAGCTGTTTTGGCCTATCTCGGTACGCCTTTGCAATCTGAAAACCGAGTCCAGCGCACGCCATCACTATCAAGGCAGACCCTACCGCTCGTATCACGAGTGATTGACCCCCCGAATCACGCCAGTCTTGTGACGGGTAACCCCTCTTGGTCCAACACGCTTTCCACCGTGCACGGGCCGCGTCGACGACTTAGAAGAACATAGCGACGAAACGATCCCGATGCGTACAGTTCGTCCATATGTGGCCGTTTACGCCACTGCGACAAGGAACTCGCGTGTGCGCTTGCGATGACCGCCACTCCGGCATGGAGAGCTTCCAGGATGGCGTCGACATCCGACTGTCTACCAATCTCATCCGTCACGAGAATGTCAGGAGATAGACTGCGAATGGCCATGAGCATGCCTTCGGCTTTCGGGCATCCGTCTAAAATGTCGGTTCTCGGACCAATCCTGAACTGAGGAACCCCTTCGACCGAGCCTGCAATTTCGGATCGCTCATCGACGATGGTGACTTTTTTCCCGGATCTCTGCCCCTTCACGACGCCTTCACTCCACTGGCGAGCGAGATCGCGGAGCATCGTGGTTTTTCCGCAGCCCGGTGGAGAGAGGATGAGCGTAGACAGCGGTTTTGCCTCAGACCGAGACACCATGTGACGAGCGACTTCGGTTCCGGCACCGGGCCATTCGCGGGCAATTCGAATGTTGATGGACGAGATGTTTCGAATGGATTTGACGGCTCCTCCCCCAAAAAGTGCGACTCGCCCAGCGACGCCGATGCGATGCCCACCGGGAACGGTCACGTATCCTCGCCGCAAGTCCTCTTCCACTGCATACAGGGACGCTTGGGTGGCCTTTTGCATGGTTTTCGAAATCATGTCCAGCGTCACCACCATGGCGTCGATTTGGCCCTGCGCTACGCCTGTTGCGCCTAAATACACGTCAAGATCCATGCCGAGAAGTTGCAACGGTTGTCCCACTCGCAGCCTCAGTTCCTCGATGCGGCTCAACACGTCCTTCGGCGTCTTCACAAGGCTCGCCTGAATTTCCCCAGGGAGGATATTCCACACGGACGCCTCCCAGTCACCGGGACTTCCCTGTAAATTCCCCACCGTCACAGGCGTTGTCCACCTCCCTGGTTTTGGGTTCTTGCGCAAAGAAGCGTTTCTTGGACATCCTTTCAGCACATGTATATGGAGCGTGGGACGACCTTATGCCGGAACGATTCTCGGGTTCGTTGCATTCTTTGTCAGGGATGAGATGATTCGAGAAAGGCTTGAGGGAGGAAATGCCATGGATATTTCCATGTTAATTCGGTGGATTGTTGTGTTTCTCATCGTTTTCATACTGTTGATGGCTCTCGTGTTTAGCTTCGTCGGAAAGAGGGCGCGGGCGCAGTCTGGCTCCTAGCCCTTCGCCCCCAGCAGGATGCAGCCGACTCCAACCAGGATGACGACGATTCGCCACCAAGAAATGCTGTCAGAAAGTCCGGCAATTCCGAGCATGGTCACTGTGACCAGGACGACGGGTCCCGTGAGGGCGAGCAGACTGTTCACTTGTAACGCCCGTTCGGCCGTACCCAGGCGCAACATCAGAATGGCGCCGGTCAACTCGAGCAGGCTCGAAACGAACCGGACGCTAGCCATGGCGTAAACGACCTTATCCACAACGTTCACGAGGGACACTCCTTCCTTTTGGGGATCCGCTTCGCCCTTCTTTCGGGGGACGGACAGGCTATATCCGTGTATATGCGAAGATCCGTCTTTGGAGAACACAAAAAGGGGCACCGAACGGGTGCCCCTTGGCTACTTCACAATCTAAAGCCCAATCTTTGATCTAGGCGCGAGACACATAGTTTCCGGACCGGGTGTCAATGATAAGCCTATCGCCCTCGTTGATGAATAGAGGCACTTGCAATACGTATCCCGTCTCCATGGTTGCGGGTTTGCTTCCGCCCGTCGCGGTGTCGCCGCGGATGCCAGGATCGGTTTGGGTAACTACGAGTTCGACCGTATTGGGCAACTCCACCCCAATGGAAACTCCCTCGTGCATGACCACATAGCAGTTCATGTTTTCCTTCAAGAAGTTTAGCTCATACTCCAGCAAGGTGCGGGGAATCTGAATTTGATCGTACGTCTCGGTGTCCATAAACGTGAACAATTCGCCCTCGCTGTACAAGTACTGCATTTCTCTCGTTTCGATTCGAGCGCGCGCCACCTTTTCTCCGGCGCGGAACGTCTGTTCCCTGACGGCTCCCGTTTTTACGTTCTTCAGCTTGGTACGCACGAAGGCCGCACCCTTGCCTGGCTTCACGTGCATGAATTCAACTACTCGAAAGATGGAACCATCGTATTCGATGGTCGTTCCAGGTCGGAAGTCGTTGCTAGAGATCACTCGTCTATACCTCCTGAAAGTAAGTTCGCGGTGGACGTTCCACCTTTGCCGTAACGCGATTACAGGCAAATAAGATTCTTCGGCGCACTCGTCAGCACACTCGCCCGTTGCTCAGTCAAGAGCACGTCGTCCTCAATGCGAACACCACCGAATTGAGGCACGTAGATGCCGGGTTCTATGGTAATCGTCATGCCGGGCAAAAGCATGTCCTCGCCGCCTAGACGAATCCTCGGATCTTCGTGAATCTCGAGTCCAATTCCATGCCCGAGCCCGTGGCCGAACGCATCCTTATATCCCTTTGCATCGATGAAATTGCGCGCTGCCGCGTCCAACTCCGAAGCCAACATGTGCGGGGCGGCGGCGTCAAGCGCTCGTTCCTGCGCCTCAAGCACAATATTGTATAGTTCGCGTTGCTCCGTTGAAGGTTGCCCAAGACAGACTGTCCGAGTCACGTCGGACACGTAGCCTTCGTAGACAGCACCAAAATCCATTGTAACAAAATCTCCGGATTCCAACACCTTATTGGAGGCAACGCCGTGCGGCAGAGCGGATCGGCGACCCGAAGCGACAATCGTCGTGAACGAACTTCCGCTTGCCCCTCTTAATCTCATTTGGTATTCGAGTTCAAGAGCGACATCCTTCTCCGTCATTCCCGGACGCAGCACCGTGAGTATGTAGGCAAACGTGTCATCGGCGATGAATGCCGCTTTCTTAATGCATTCAATCTCGTCCACATCCTTTACCATCCGCAAGGATTCGACGAATTTCGCAGTTGGAACTAGCCGCAGCCCTTCCACCATGTGTTCCCACGTCCGAAAGCTTTCCACCGAGGCGAACGACAAATCAAAACTCTCGAATCCTAAGGAGCGAACGCTTTGCTTTGCGAGCGCGTCACCCGCGGTTTCCACGAAGGAAGAACCACTCTCGACGATGGTCCAGCCGGTGCATTGCGACGACGCCTGCTCTAGGTAGCGAAAGTCGGTAAACAACAAAGCTTGGTCCTCGGTGAGGATGAGGTTAGCACTCGTCCCCGTAAAGCCGGACAGGTAGCGGCGGTTCTCCGGCTTCGCGATGAGCATTGCGTCTAGCCCCGCCTGACTCATGCGCTCCCTCAGGGCGGCCACGCGGTGGTTCATCGATTTCACCCTTTCCCTGGATCCGACGTATACCGAGTCAGTAAATACGTTGCGGCTAAGCGATAGCCTTCCACGCCGAGCCCAACAATTTGCCCTTCGACAACGGGCGACAAAACGAGACGATGTCGAAATTCCTCCCGACGGTGGACGTTGGAAATGTGAACCTCGATGGTGGGGCGAGAAATGTCTTCGAGGCAATCTCTGAGGGACAGCCCATAGTGTGCGAGCGCACCTGGATTGATGATAATGCCAAGACACGACGGTCCGTATGATTGCAAAAAGTCGATGATGGCCCCTTCCGAGTTGGACTGGAAACCTTCAGTTGCCACGCCGAAACCATCCGCCATCTCCCGAACCAATTCTTCGATTTGCGACAGCGAGGTGTGGCCGTATATCTCGGGAGATCGTAATCCCAACCGATTTAAATTGGGACCATGAACCAGCAACAGTTTTCCGTTTTGCATGGGCCCTCCACCCTCTCCCTTGGTATCCGGATTTCCAACAAAACGGTGTCATTGTATCACAAGGCTTGGTATACTGGAATGGCGTGCCCAAAAATCATTCTACGAAGGATACGGACAAATACTGCGTGAAAGGACTTAGCCCCACATGCTTTCTCTTTGGATTGTCAGGCACGGGGAAACCGACTGGAACGTGCAGGCAAGGGTACAGGGCTGGACGGATATACCGCTCAACGTGACGGGCGAGCTGCAAGCGCATCAGCTGGGAAAGGCGGTGAGCGGCGTGCCCTTTCGGGAAATTATCGCGAGCGACCTGTCGCGAGCCTTAACCACAGCCAAAATCCTTTCGGAATATACGGGCACTCCGGTGTCGGTGGATGAGACGTTGCGCGAACGCGGGTTCGGCAGCGCGGAAGGCATGCCTCGCAGTCAAGCCGACGAATTATATCCAGACGGGGCTCCCGACGCAGAACCTCTTGATTCCATTGACGCTCGAGCCCAGGACTTTTTAAATCGGATCATCCGCAATAACGCCAAAGGGCGCTTCGTGTGCGTAACCCACGGCGGCTTTGTTCGGGCCGTCATGCGGGTACTCTTTTCGCAGCAGGTTGGTTCGCCGCCGAACACATCCGTCACTTCGCTCGCCTTCGCAAACGGTCGCTGGATCCTGCGCGAGTTTGGAGCTACGCCTCATCTCTAGAAGTACCTCCGGTGCTCTTCCCGTCTTCCCCTCTTCCTATTCGCCTTCCTCTTTTCGACGCAAGGTGAGATCCATGCTACGAGGATCCTTCCCCGCTCATGTAAGAATCTCGGCCCGTCGTCCATACTAAGGTTGTACCGATCCACTCTATACCCACGGTTGGAGGCGTCATGGTGACCCAGAGAGTTGTGTCTGGCAGTGCGGCAGACTCCCCGGTTGCATCGAAGATCGATGTCAAGTGGGACACACATCTAGAAACGGAGTTTTTCGATTACGTGGAGCAAGGCGCTGTTGCGCAACCATCGCCGTCGGTCGCTTCCCCGCTTGCCAGTTGGCGATTGTTCCAATTGGCGAACACGGCGATCCTTGCGAATATGGCCGCTGACTTCGACGAACTCCTGGCCATCGAGCATGTGCAGGGCTTTACCCCCCTGCCGCACCAAGTCAACACGGCTAAACGAGTGCTGCAGGAGTTGCGCGGTCGGGCGATTTTGGCGGACGAAGTCGGGCTTGGCAAGACCATCGAAGCGGGGTTGGTCCTGAAGGAATACCTGCTGCGCAAGTTGGTTCAGCGCGTGCTAATTCTTGTACCCGCATCCCTCGTGTTGCAATGGACGCGCGAGTTGAACGAGAAGTTTCGAATTCCGGCCGTCGCTCAGAAGAAGGCCTGGTCTTGGACGGCGTACGACGTTTTGGTGGCGTCTCTGGACTCCGCGAAGAGAGAACCTCATAGGTCCATCGTCCTGGACATGAAATGGGACATGATTATCGTGGACGAAGCGCACAAGTTGAAGAACGCCAAATCAAAGAATTGGCAACTCGTCAACCAACTCTCAGCAAAGTACATGCTTCTTGTCACGGCAACCCCGGTGCAGAACAACCTGCAGGAACTTCACACGTTGATTACACTGTTGCGTCCAGGTCAATTAGGCAGCCTCGCGGACTTTTCGGACACTCATCTTTCTTCTCCACGTGAAGCTAAGGACCCGTCGTTCTTGCGTCAACGTGTGAAGACGGTCATGATTCGTAACCGTCGTCGCGATGGCGGGGTCGTGCTGCCCGAGCGCAGCATTCACGTTCTTCCAGTCACGCTCAATCCAGAAGAACGACGATTGTACGATTCCATTGCGCAGTTCCTGCGCAAGGAATACCGGGATAGGGTGGAAAACAAGGGATCGCTTTTGCCGTTGATGACGTTGCAGAGGGAAATATGCAGTTCGACGTACGCGGCCATGATCACCCTGGATCGCATGAAACGGAGAGCCCAAAGCAGCCAAGC
>JAJZAV010000225.1 GCA_021799255.1 Bacillota bacterium | reverse complement strand
CCCTTCTAACCGAAAAGGCCCCGAAGTATTGCAAGAATCGACCAATAATTGGAGACTTAAACAATTCATGCTTGGCCATAAACCGAACCTGACGATTCGTACTGGCACCAATCACGATGGGGTCAAGGTTGCTTATGTGGTTACTTCCAAAGAGCAGCGGACCGGACTTTGGAATGTTTTCTCTCCCCACCACTTTCCAACGCAAGAATACCTTTAGCCCCGTTACCACTATCGCCTTGGAAATCCAGTAAACAAACGGCGGAATTCGTGCGTCTTCGGTCATGAACTGTACTCCCATGGGACCAACGACAGAATGGAATCCACAACCTCTTCGACGCTTCTTCCCGTAGAGTCTATGCGGTGAGCATCGGGGGCTTGACGTAACGGAGCAATCGTTCTGCCCGTATCGTGGGCGTCCCGCTTTTCAATCGCCAGAGCCATTTCTTCGGTCGAAGTGGTCAGCCCTTTCCTCGTCAACTCATTGGCTCGGCGGGCCGCCCGTTCTTTCAGGTCTGCCGTCAGAAACACCTTGACTTCGGCATTCGGCAAAACGACGGTGCCAATGTCGCGGCCGTCCATCACCACGTCGTGTTCATCACCGTACTCACTCTGCCAACTTGTGAGAATTTGGCGAATGCGAGGGTGGGCAGATAGCGCCGATACTGCCTCAGACACTTCCGGCGTGCGCAGGACCTCAGTAATTCGTTCGCCGCTCCAATACACCTCCATGTTCCCGTCATGGTCGCAGGTGAATCGAGGAGGTTTTTGTTCAAGCAGATTGGCAATGGAATCCGCGTCCGTTAGCCCAATGCCAAAACGCAAAGCGAGCCAAGCGGCCGCACGATACATCGCTCCCGTATCGAGATACGAGATCCCGAGGCGGCGAGCCACCTCTTTTGCCACTGTACTCTTCCCTGCACCTGCTGGACCGTCAATCGCGATACGCAACCTACCGTCAGGTTGTGGCGGCATTTTCACTCACTCCATTGACAAGCCTACCGTCTCAAACGAAAAAGCAGGCAATCTGCCCGCTCAACGGCCGACGGAAGGTCCCGACATGAATCCGTCGACTTGATAGTAGCACAGCACGGAAAATATCCGCAACCAGATTTATGGTACGCTACGCGGATAGTTTTCGTGACTTTGAAAAGGTACAAACATGCCTCTCCTGATGTCTAACCATTGTCTAACTTGTGGATTGGCCAGGCAAATCTGACACAGAACCGTCGCTAGGCAGAGGAGTACGGTTACTTTCACGAGCACCGATCCCGGTGATGGAGTGTGTCTATTTGCACCTTTTTCATCCTTTGACTCAACCACTCAAGAACGCATCCTTTGTTGTTTGAACACAAACTGGATGATCCGCTGTCGAATACTTTCCGGAATCCCAAGGAACTGCGTCGAGACGACGACAAAGTCTCGTTTGTTGGCCTCGATGATACGAATGATTAACGATTTCACTTCGATGACCGTGTGGTCCCGTGGGATTTGAAACCTCAAATCGACGACATCCCCAGCTTTTACCTGCCCGTGGATGGGGAGGACGGCCGCTAAACCGCCACCGCTAATGTCTCGCGTCAAGCCTGAACTGCATACACCATCCCGAGTTGTAACGCTGACGGGCAGATCTACAGCTACCCGCACGTATTCGCGTCTCTGTTCACGCGCTATCTCGGACAGGGATGGCCGTCCGATTTCCCATACGGGAGTCAGAATCGCCCTGGTATGCAACCGCTTGGAAGCAAATGTACACAATGAACCGTCCCGGGCGTTGAATTGAACCGAAAACGGTTCATTGTCAGCGATGATAAGCGGCTGATGGGAACGTTGGTGCAACGGAATTTCTATGTAGTAGTTCGATTCGCTGACTTCCACCAGTTTGGACTGATGGAAGTCGTTTTTGTCATGAGTCCAGATTCGCAATTGATCTCCAAGCCGCGGAAATGGCAACGCCGGTTCCCTCCAGTCGTTACAATTATACTGGACTGGTCACCTTTGGTGAATGGTTCATGAAAGGATTTCGACATCCATTTCTTTACCCGTGTTCGCGTTCATCAGCACGCGAAATGTCCTGTCTTGAGAAGTCCCATAAAAGACAGTGGCCGGTTGGTATTGATAGGACTTATCCATGACGATGACGTTCTGGTTCATTCGTACGTGAAACGACGGGTTCAGGGCTTTTGTCAGTTGTAAAGCGGAATAGCTCCTCTGTGGCACCTGATCCACGGGATGTTGATAAAAATTGGTTGCATTCATCCCAATGACCTTCCCGGTATCGAGTGCCAGAGTCACGTTCATCGTCTGGCTCAAGACGGGGATGCCTCGAAGGGTCGGAGTCAAGGTGATGGTTACAGTGTGATCGGTTTGTATGGACTGGTGAACGACCGATGGCGGCAGGTCATGTCGCAATGTCCATTTCTTGGCCTCTGTTTGCAGCGTTGCGAGATCGAAGTTGTCACGCGTGGGAACGTAGTTCACGCGAAAAGACAGCACGTGACCTCCCCGCTTGCTGACCGTCGCGAAGAGTTCGCCTTCGTTCGTGCTACCCTCCACGATGTATGTTGGAGTAAAGGAAGGATTTTTGTTTTCTGCGACGTGCCAAGGCTTCTTAGGAACGAGTCCGGTGAACCGTTTTAACGCATCGACAGCCTGTGCCTGAGATATGGTGGGTTCACTTCGAAACACGTCGTTTTGATGTCCTTTGGGCAAAGACAGAGGAAATGATGATTCCACATAGCTGGCTGCTATCCCATCCAGCTTCGTGATCCCACTCACCATTTGGTTATCCTGTTTCACCCGGTTTGACACGTGGGATTGTGCCAATTGTGAGAAAGCGGCCGAGAAACCTTGAGGTTGCAGTTTGTTCAGTCGCAGGGAGATCGTCTTACAGTCATTACTAATCTGTACCAACGTGGAGTGTACGGATTTCTGACGGGGGCCGACATCGGCGGTCATCCAACCGTCTGTCGTCGTTGCGAGCGTTGACAAGAACGCCTGAATATTCGTCGTGGGAATCGTGCCTGCCGGCAGGCGTGAGATATCCGATTGCGCAGCATAGCCGAGCCTCCACATTTGCCGGAGCCGATCTTGAAACGCGGTCGTGTCAGTAGACACAAGCGCTTTGTCCGTTTCATCACGCAGACTTCCGATGTCGGAGATGAGCCCATGGAAACCGGCCGCGTACTCATTTGTCGCGAGCTGCGCCATGGCTTGCTTTTGTCTGTCTTGACTGTATCCCCACCAGCCCAGTCCAGCTCCCAATACGACCAAGCTGATAATCGGCACCGCGGTCAGCGTCGTACGATGAATCATCTTCCAACCGCCCCCAATCTCTTTCTCAGGGACATGCTCGGGCGCGAGTGAGTTCCTCACAGATAGCTGGATTATCCTTGGTTCAGGCCCGACAGGATCTTCACATGTCTCTCGCCAGTAGTGTGCATTGGCAGCGAAATAAATATGCCTGTCGTTTCCCGACAGGCATATCATCCGTTCTATAACTTCATGACGTTTTACACCGTCTGCGTAAACCGCCGACATTATTAGAGTTAATGGGCTTCAATGCAAAGGCTCTACGTCGAACTCATCTTCGTTGTCACATAGACACCGTTTGAATCCGGTCTCAATATGCCCCTTTGCATCTCGCACGCCACGTAAGATGAACGTCTCACCACACTTTTTGCACCGAATGTGTACTTTCACACGCTGACTCGGCAACATCATTTCCTCGTTCACCCCTTGAGACGCGAGTGTATCCGACCGCATAGCTATATATACCCCCTAATTAGAGACGTATCACGCCAATCGAACACAACAACGAAGACACCACCAATAAACGGCCTAAATGCGAATAACTTCTAACATTCAGTATGGACGGTGGGGCCGCGTTCATAAACTTTCCATTGCTAAGATTACGATTCGCCGTTCACCCTAAAAATCCTTCCCGTTCCCCTTTCACTTTGCCGGAACGGGCAAATGGTGTGCATTGGAGAGGGATGAGCAAACGAAGATGACGACATCGTCTGAACATTGGAAAATGCCCACCTGGGTAGTAGCTGGCACATTATCCTTCATTCCACTGCTCATGGTCTTGGGCAATTCCGTGCTTATTCCAGTGTTACCAACCATGGAACGAGCACTTCATGTCTCCAAGTTTCAGGTCAGCTTGGTAATCACCCTGTTCTCCGTACCTGCCGGCGTCATCATTCCCATCGCGGGATTCCTTTCAGACAGAATATCAAGAAAATGGATTGTTGGTCCGTCTTTAATTATCTTTGGGTTAGGGGGTGTCATGGCTGGGTTTGTGAGCATGTGGATCAAACACCCATACTCCTTACTGCTCGTGGGACGGATCGTTCAGGGAATCGGTGCCGCCGGTACCGCGCCAATTGCGATGGCGTGGATTGGCGATTTGTTCTCGGGAAGCGAGCGAAGTCGAATCCTCGGTATTAATGAGGCTGGAAACGCTATGGGCAAGGTTGTAAGTCCCATCATCGGATCCGTCGTGGCACTTCTCGGTTGGTTTGTTGTATTTTTCGTGTTTCCAATCTTGTGCATACCCATTGCTCTCTTTGTGTGGTGGTTTTTGCCTGACGATGGATCCCATCGGGGTCAAGCGCAGCCGTTTCGCCAGTACTTTGGGTCGTTAAAAACCGTCGCAACCCGCGAAGGCCGCTGGCTGTTCACAAGCTATTTGGCCGGGGCTGCTTCGTTATTCACGCTGTTTGGCGTTTTGTTTTACCTTTCGGACGTTCTTGAATCGAAATACGGAATGAACGGTGTCCTGAAGGGGTTGGTATTGGCCATTCCTCTCCTCTTTCTGTCGGCCGCATCTCTCATTACCGGGATGATTATTCGGAGTCGACGAGTCCTGATGAAGTGGATGGTTGTTCTGGGATTCGCGGTCATGGCTACTTCGCTTGCCATCTCTCTCTGGACGGCGAGCCGCATGTGGGTGCTTCTTGCCACAATGTCCGCAACAGCACTCGGTACCGGCATGGTGTTGCCCTGTCTGAACACCTTCATTACGTCCGCAGTGAGCAAAGAACAAAGGGGCATTGTCACCAGCCTCTACGGAAGCGTGCGCTTTCTCGGAGTCGCCGCGGGGCCGCCCGTTTTTACATGGTTGCTGTCCTCATCAAGCACCGTCATGATGGTGTCCGTCGCCTTGCTTTCCGTTTGTCTGGCTATTCTGAGCGCTTGGCTGATTCGTCCTTCGAAGGACGAATCAGGGTCGCGAGACGAGAAGGGAACCATCTCCTCTGAAGATAGATCACAGTTCGGGCGGAAACCATCTCGATTTTAAGACTCAACGCAGCTTGGTCAAAAATCGGGCGTGGTGCCCGCGGCGCCACGCCTAGAACGCTTTGTGGAACTAGATTGGGAATTTGTTCGCGATGGTTTCAATCGCGTGGTGACGGATCATCACAGTTGCGTATTCTTCCAAAATCGCTGTGGTCGCATTCGAGTACTCGCCGTACTCTTGAAGAATAGACCAAACGAGATCATAGGTGTCTTCTCGTGCCGACTCCTCATCCACGAAAAGCTGATACGAATCTTCGAAGTGGTACAGCGTCGAGTCTAGTCCATAATCCAAAAGGGAATGTGCGCAGCGAACAAGATCCTCAAAGTCGTCGAACGAGAACACGAACGATGAGAAAAGCTCGGCAGTGAGTTCCACATCCACTTCATCCACATCGTCATCCTCAGATTCCGTTTGTCCAGGCAGGCTGGGCACTCGGGTAACAATCAACACGACTCCTTCAGAGGGCATCTTAAAGGCTTCGACCACGATGGGGCCAGCTATTTCAAACCCTGCCTCCGCATACGCGGTCTCCATCATGTCCCAGAACAATTCACGCACCTTGTGAAACTCCTGAGACTTACGCGTTGTATTCAAAATCTCATCCTTGTGGATGCCTCGTTCTTCTAACTCGTCATAACTGATAAAAAACCGGACCTTATCTTTTGCAATTCGTTCGACTCGCATCGGGTCCCCCTCCTCTCACCGCCGGGTGGTGCAGCCATCGTCGCGACTGGGTCCGTTCACTCACTGTTAGCGAGGGTTAGCAACGCAGTGGCATAGGCTTCCGTGCACTGGAAAAAACTATCAATGGTCCAACTTTCATTGGATTGATGGGACGTTTGTTCATCTCCCTCGAACACGGGTCCATACGGAACGGTGTTTTCTACCCGAGGAGTGAAGTGAATCATTTCGGCTGCCTTCGGGTTGTTCACGGCTCCGTCGTTTGTGGACAAAGCAAAAAGGCTAACAGCCCACTTCGAGTCCGATGGAAGGGTGCAACTCCATAATAGCTCTGATGACCACCCGTGCGACAGTGAATCCGAAAGAGCATTTCGGACATCCTGCAACGTGGTATCAATAGAATAGCGGATATGGAACAGAAATGCATAGGTATCGCCAACCAGTTCAGCCAAAAAAGGAATCATTTGAACCCCTGTCGATGCGCTGTTTTCCGGTTCAGCAAAGGACGCAATCTGGGATGCCAAAAACCTCCACATCATCGCATGGGCTAAATTTGGGATAGAGAG
>JAJZAV010000224.1 GCA_021799255.1 Bacillota bacterium | reverse complement strand
TATCGTAGCCGACTAGAATTTTCGCGGCAGTCCACTGGCTCCAACGCAGCAAACTGACAAGGGTGATTCGAATGTTTGTATTGTTCGCGCGACTCTTGCAGACGATTGCCAGGCGAACCGAAGCCTACATTGCTGTCACCGCGTTCGGCTGTGTATTTGCAGGAGCCTGGTTGTTTGGTCATTTCGATCACTATTCCTTCTGGAAGGCCCTCTACTGGTCCATCACAACGGCCTCAACGGTGGGCTACGGCGATATCACTCCGAGCAACACCGCCGGGAGGATCATCGCCATTGGCGTCATGATGACGTGCATTCCGCTTTTCGGCGCACTCTTTTCCATGCTCGCCGCGCAAGTCGTCGAGGCGAAAATCAGGAGGTTGGTGGGTATGGAACACGTTAGGTCGAGACGAGACCACATCCTCGTCTTGGGCAACTCAGACGAGACAATGACTGTGGTGAACGCCCTGAAAGACGTGGGGAATGTTGTGCTTATCGCCGACGACGTCGACTCGTCGGTCATCCCGGAAGACGTGTCGTACATGAAGGGGGACCCGCGGGACCCAAACGTCATTGCGAAGGCCCATCCGCTGCATGCCAAGCATGCCATCATCACCGGGGCACGCGATGGGGACATCCTCGAGACGGCCATCGCTCTGCGGGAAGTGGCCAAGGACGTTCCGGTCACCGTGAGCACAAGATCCGAATTGGCGTCTCGCGCCCTGCACGCGCTTGGCATTGATAGAACGGTCGTCGTCCAGGAACTGCTCGGCCACACCCTCGCCAAAAGTCTGCAGGCGCCGCACGCAGGAGGGCTGCTCATGCAGATGGTCAACTCCGACGAGTTCGTCATCGCGGAGGTTCCCGTTCCGAGGGAAATGGTCGGCAAGCCGTTCAAATCCGTACGCAACGCGCACCACGAATACGTTCTGGGCCTCGCACAGGACGGAGACGTCATGCTTGGTGTTCGACGCGATCCGCTGGTACAAGACGGGGCCACCCTCCTCATTCTGCGACCGAAAACCTAGCGCTTTTGGTGGCGCGAGTACGCCGCCAATTCCAGTCGGACATCGAATCCCGGCATCGCGTGGTTGGTTATCCTTTGTGTCTTTCGGGACATGGGAGCGGACGAGATGGACAATCCTAGGTACAGTCGTATACCTTGGAGACTCCGGAAAGTCCCTCGATTTGCGGAGTCTCCTCATCCGAAAGGAAGCCATCCCGTTGAAAAAGAGGATTGTTCTGATTGCCCTCAGCTTTTTGGTGCAATGGATGACTCTTGCGCCTGTCATCGCAACCGCACACCCCGTCCATCCCCTGAAGACCGTGAGCCGAATTGCAACCGCACCGGATTCGTCACAACACAACCAGCAAAAGCCCACGCCCGCCTACGCGAAGTGGGGACGATTAGCCATGGAAGAGGCCAAACGGCGTTATCCCACCGCTAAGATAATTGACTATTGGCACGTTGGCCGGCAAGTCGTATCGCCGCAGCAGACCACGGAGACATTCAAGCTGTGGTTGAGGGACTCCCGGCGGGAGTTCGGGCTTGTGGTGAACATCTCGTTTCACCCAATCACCGAGAAAGTCGCACGAATTGTCTGCCGCGAGACCGTACGGTGATCTCATCCCTTCTCTAGGTTCCGGGCATCCCTTTATTTGGCATGTGCGGAAGATGCATTGAAGGAATATTACCCCTCTGTTGGTGCAGATTAATCGTACCATCAAAAGGAGGTGTCAAAATGGCACGCGTGACTGGATCAAGCAATAACAATTACGTTGCTCCGCAAGCCTTTGCGGCGCTCGAACAGATGAAGTGGGAAATCGCCAAGGAGTTCGGCGTAGTTCTGGGAGCGGAGACGACGTCTCGTCAAAATGGCTCCGTGGGCGGCGAAATCACGAAAAGATTGGTCGCTTTCGCGGAACAGCAATTGGCGGGTAGGGCGACTCTGCATTAACATCGATAGTCACCCACACCGTGACGGGATTCCTTCATAAGATAGCAGTGGGAACAGTCACCCTGCCGACATCGCTTACAATGGATGTCGGCAGGGCTTTGTCTTGATACAAACTTTCCCATTTCCATACATATGTGCTCATCTGAAAAACGGTGTGGCGGGTTATTGAAATGGATGTGAACGGCTTCCAGCCAAGAAGCGGGACGCAGCGAGAGTTGGAAGGTGATGCTTAAACCGTGATCGCAACGATTGTGATGGCGAGGCTTAAAAGCAAAGCGATCACGGCGGAACCCTCGTATTGTATCCTCTTGCTGAGAAACCGGCTTACGACGAAGACGACGGGCATTCCCACCAGCCATTGAGCAACGCCGATGAGAATAGTCAGGATAATTCCAATGTCTGGTTCATAGGCGAAATAGCTCCCAGCGTGTGCGAACAACGGCTCTCGAAACATGAACACCAGGAAGATGATGGAGAGCAGGTTCATGAGTGGAACCACCAAATAGGATCGTATTAAAAGAGTGAAACCCCCATACACGATGATGTAAATGAGGATGTTTCCGGTTTGGGTTTTGGCATCGTAAACGTAGGCCTCGTACACGCACCACACGTACAGCAGTGACAAGAGGACGTCGTAAACGAGAGACATAGGTGTCCTTCGCATCCCATGACGCATGGCGCTCATCCCTTCCTTCCTCACGTTTTACAAATGGTTGCCTGAATCGCTTCGCGCCACGGACTTGGAATTCCTCCCTAAGTTAAGAGGTCAGGTGGGCTTGGCCTGCGCGGTCCATGCCCGTATAATTCAAGCGCGTAATGGTTCGATTTAAAAAAACAGGGCACGAAGCGATAACTCACACGGTTGCTTTGAAAGTTCACGGCGACGGGAGGGACTCTTGTGGAAGATGGCTCAATGAAGCTTGGACTACGCCCCAACCTAACGCAGTTCACTATACTCGCCATCAATAACGCGTTCGTGGGCTCTATGATCGGCATTGAGCGTACGGTGGTGCCCGTGCTGGGTAAACAGACGTTTCACTTGAATGCTCTGTCCATATTGCTTGCCTTCATTGTCTCCTTTGGACTTGTGAAGGGGCCGTTGAATCTGCTTGCCGGGAGACTCGCGGATAAGTGGGGCCGGAAGCCAATCCTTCTGCTCGGCTGGATATTGGGAGTGCCGGTGCCTCTTATGATCATGTTTGCGCCGTCCTGGGGATGGATAATCGCGGCGAATCTTCTGCTTGGAGCCAATCAGGGATTCGCGTGGTCAATGACGGTCACAAGCAAAATCGACCTTGTTGGCCCCGTTCGCAGGGGATTGGCCCTGGGGATTAACGAGTTCTCCGGGTACATGGGCGTTGCCATCATGAGTGGGGTGGGCGGCTACCTTGCGTATGTTTACGGACCTCGTCCCGTCCCGTTTCTCGTCGCTGAAGTCATCGCGGTCACAGGATTCGTGGCAGCGTGGCTACTGATTCGAGAAACCATCCATTATACCCGGTTGGAGATGTCGACGGCACCTCGACAAGTACCTCAACAAGTACCTCAAGCAAAGATGGGTCTTGGCCAAGTCATTGCGCTGGTTAGCTTCAAGGACCTCACGCTGTTGGCGAGCAGCCAAGCGGGCTTGGTGAACAAGCTCAGCGATACGGCCGTCTGGGGACTCGTGCCCATCATGATGGCTCAACGGCATTATTCGATTGCCCAGATTGGTCTTGTCAGCAGCCTTTATGCGGCAACGTGGGGAGTTCTGCAATTGTTATCGGGGACCTGGAGTGACAAAGTGGGACGAAAGACGCCGATTGTGCTTGGGCAGATCTTGAACGCGGTGGGGGTTGGAGCCATCCTCCTTACGCATTCTTTTGCCATGTGGGTAACGTCTGCGGTTCTTATGGGAATTGGAACTGCGCTAGTATATCCGGTTCTCCTTTCCGCCGTTGGAGATGAGGCACATCCCGCTTGGCGAGGCGCTGCCCTAGGTGTGTATCGCATGTGGCGTGATGGTGGGTACGCAGTGGGAGGAATCTTGATTGGGTTCGGTGTCGATTGGTTTGGGACGAATCCTACCATCGGTGCGCTCGCCGTGATCGTATTCGCGTCTGGGTTGTTTGTCTTGTTCGTGATGAAAGAAACGTTGAAACTCCCCTGAAAATTGGTCCATTTGTATCTTTGAATGTGTACCGTCCTCCCATAAAATCTATCAGAAAATCAAACGGTTCGTTTAGGAAAATCTTGAATCATTGGTCCTCCATCGGCGCATGGACTGTGCCTGTTCTGTTGAGTCAATGGGTGGTTTGGACGTCGCCAGACCATCAAAAGTCGACGGAACAAGAAAAGGAGCGACACAGGGGGAAGGGCTGTCATGAACACGGTATGGGCGGTCTTAGTATTCATCTTGTGCGGTTGGTTCACTTTTCTGGTGGGGAGGCAATGGTTTAGAAATCACAAATTCAGCCACCTGTTTTGGTCGATTTCACTCGCCCTGTCTTTCCTTGGCTCTCTGAGTTACTGTATTTCATTTTGGGAGAATCCCCACAGCGAGGCTTGGTTCATCCTATACTATTTATTCGGCGCCATGTGGATGCCTTCCATCATGGGGCTGGGTAGTTTGGCGCTCGTCGTGAAAAATCGAGTCCTCATCGTGACATCTTTGTTGGTAGGGATCATGGCCGTTGCTGGCGGCATTCTATTGGCGGGAGCTAGAATTTCGGCGTCCGCCCTTGCCCTTGTTCACGGTGGCGCCGGTTCCAATGTCATATCGCCAGGAGTCTGGTTGGTTCCGCTGATCCTATTGAATACGTTTGGGGCCGTGGCGGTTGTGGGCGTGGGCCTTTGGTCCGCCTGGAAGACGTATCGGAAGAAAACACCCACGCGTTTCCTGTATGGAAACTTGTTCTTGGCTCTCGGCGTGCTCGTCATTTCCGCCGCAGGCAGCGCGGCCAGGTTTGGGGTTGAGCAGTTTTTTTGGATTGTGATGCTGATTGGGTGGATGATTACATTTGTGGGTTACCGATTCCTGACGCCTCGTCCCTATCTTCACCGCAGTATCGTCAAAGACGCATGAATCGTCGGAAGATTGGCTATGTGAGCCATTTCGTGCCTCTCTTTCTGCTACCATAGTGGTATACCCACACCCACTATGGGTCGGTGAAGGAGGCTCACAGGATGACGAATCCCAAACGGTATGCACTCGTCGGGACGGGAGGCCGGGCCGAGTTTTTCTATGGGGCATTGGCCAAAGACTTTCGAGACTCATCGCAACTCGTAGCGTTTTGCGACATCAATCCTCTACGCATGGATTATGCGAACGAACTCCTCCGAGACAAGTACGGCTACTCGATGGTACCTACATACACGGCTGACCACTTTGATGACATGATTACGAAAGAGAAACCCGACGTTGTCATTGTTACGACGGTGGACAGGACGCACCACAAGTACATTATTCGCGCGATGGAACTTGGCTGTGACGTCCTTACCGAGAAGCCCATGACGGTGGACGAAGTGAAGTGTCAAGCAATTCTGGACGCCGTGAAGCGTACGGGCAAGAATCTGCGAGTTTCGTTCAACTACCGCTACGCACCCCATAACACGAAGGTACGCGAACTCCTCATGAACGACGCCATCGGCAAGGTAAACTCTGTCCATTTCGAGTGGCTTCTCAACACGCGCCATGGTGCCGATTACTTCCGGCGCTGGCACCGCGATAAGCGCAACAGCGGCGGACTTTTGGTGCACAAGGCGACCCATCATTTCGATCTCGTTAATTTCTGGCTCCACTCCTACCCGAAGACGGTTTTTGCCATGGGAGATCTCATGTTTTATGGGAGAGAGAATGCGGAGAATCGCGGCATTACGAAGTTCTATCAGCGGGCGCACAACAGTGAGTTTGCGAAGGACGATCCGTTCGCGCTCCGCCTCGAAGAGAACGAGCACCTGAGGCGCCTGTACCTGGAAGCGGAGAGTGCGGATGGGTATCAGCGGGATCAAAGCGTGTTCGGCGATGGCATTAGCATTGAGGATACGATGGGCGTCATGGTTCGCTATCAGAATAACGCCATCATGACGTATTCGCTGAACGCCTACCTTCCTTGGGAAGGATACAACGTGGTGTTCAACGGGGACAAGGGCCGCCTGGAGGTGAAGGTCGTCGAGCAATCCTACGTGAATTCGGCAGGTGACAAGGCGAGCGAGGGCGCCGTGCAGGGTGTGTACATCTGGATCTATCCACAGTTTGGAGAGCCATACAAGGTTGCGGTGGACGAATCGGCAGGTGGCCATGGCGGAGGAGACCCGGTGCTGTTGAACGATCTCTTCGGCCACCCCGCCCCGGATCCATTCGCGCGTGCCGCGACGCACATCGACGGAACGATGTCGATTCTCACGGGCATCGCGGCGAATAAGTCGATACGCACCGGACTTCCAGTGGAAGTATCGCAATTGGTTCGGCTGTAACGAGTTGGGCGCACTGCGGGGGAGCGGAAGTTCGCGGGGGGTGGCGGGGGTTGGCGGGGGTTGGCGGGGGTTGGCGGGGGTTGGCGGGCGGTGCTGCGCCGTGGATAAGCCGCCTAGGGCGGCTTAACAGCTCACCTTCGGTGGGGCACAGGTGCGTTAAGAGGTCCAGACGGGCTTATGGCGGCCCTGGCGACATGGGCG
>JAJZAV010000223.1 GCA_021799255.1 Bacillota bacterium | reverse complement strand
TGCTCGTCCCTATCGGGATGTTTTACCGTATCGCTGATCAGCACACGCATGGCATCAGACCTCCGTTTCATCCGCAACCATCTCGCGAATCGCGCCATCAAGAAATCGTGTAATATCACAGTATGATTGTGGTGCTAATCCTTTGCGAAGTATGACAGGTTCACTGTACCACAGACACCGTTCCCAGGGTAAACAATCAGGCACTCCGTAGAATCTTGCGCCATGGACCGGCTAGGTGGTTCGCTAATTCAACATTATGCAGGAGGTAGGAGAACATGGGCAGTCAGTTAAAAGTCACGGTCGACTCAAGCAATCATGTAATCGACAAGAATATCTATGGGCATTTCGCCGAACACTTGGGGCGGTGTATCTATGGCGGGCTCTGGGTGGGGCCTGACTCCACCATACCGAATACGAGGGGCCTCAGAAATGACGTTATCGATGCTCTGAAACGTATGAGCGTGCCCATCCTGCGTTGGCCCGGAGGCTGTTTTGCCGATGAATACCATTGGCAGGACGGTGTTGGCTCGCATGAGGCCAGACCCAAAATGATAAACAATCACTGGGGTGGCATCGTGGAGAACAATCACTTCGGAACGCATGAATTCTTCGATTTATGTGAGCAGATTGGAGCACAGCCGTATGTGTGTGGAAATGTAGGAAGCGGATCGATCCGTGAAATGCAACAGTGGGTCGAATATATTACGTTCGACGGTGACTCACCGATGGCGAACCTGCGTAAACAGAACGGACAACAATCGCCATGGAACCTTAAGTACTTTGGAATCGGGAACGAAAACTGGGGATGTGGCGGTAGAATGAGGGCGGAGTATTATGCCGACCTGTATCGTCAATACAGCACCTACGTAAGAAACTACGGTGCCGAGCGAATGGTCAAAATTGCTGCGGGCCCTCGCGCGGACGATTACCACTGGACCGAAGTCCTCATGAGAGAAGCTGGCTATTTCATGGACGGCCTCGCGTTGCATTACTATACGCGGGTCAGAGACCATTCAATTGTGATAGAAAACCCCGACAGGAACAGAATTTACTTGCCGGATCCCCACGCAAACAGGGGCCAAGCCGTAGAGTTTGACGAACGTGACTGGTTCGCAATCATGAAAGCAGCCTATCGCACAGAAGAACTAGTTGAGAGGCACTCTGCCATCATGGATCGATATGACCCAGACAAGAGGGTTGCACTGATCATAGATGAATGGGGAACGTGGTTCGAAGTGGAACCTGGTACGAACCCTGCATTCTTGTATCAACAGAACACGATGAGAGATGCGGTATCCGCGGCCATCAGCTTGAATATCTTCAACAACCACTCCGATCGCGTTCGAATGGCAAACATTGCTCAAATCGTCAACGTGTTGCAGGCTGTTATCTTGACGGAGGGCGACAAGTTGGTTTTGACGCCGACCTATCACGTGTTCGAGATGTACAAAGTCCATCAAGGGGCAACGATGGCATCTGTTGAACTGAACACAAGCAGTTACGCCTTCGGAGAAGAAACGCTGCCTCAGATTAGCGCCTCAGCGTCCCTCGACGCTTCCGGCAAGCTAAACATCACACTGTGCAACGTTCATCCGCATGGGAGCGCAACCATCGATTGCAGCATAGGGGGCTATGCGGCCCGACGGGCAACGGGGCGAGTCTTAGTTTCGTCGTCTATGAATGCGCATAACACCTTTGATAGTCCGGATATCGTGAAGCCCGAGACGTTCACGGACGTAAGGATTGGAGAGAACGGTTTTAGCGCGACGATACCACCGATGTCCGTCGTCTCGTTGACTTTGGAGGCTTGAACGCTCCTTCAATTGGCCTGATGACTTTCTCCGAACGTGCCCGTGATGGCGTTCGCTGTGAGTTCTACATGTGGTCATATCTACGATGAAAAAAGGGAGGGAACCACATGAGTTCTCATTCGAAGGTAAACGTGAAAGTCGATGCAAGACGTGTCATCGGTCCGTGTCATCATCAATGGCGCTATATTGGCTACGATGAATGTAACTATACAGAGATGCCAGAAGGACGTAAGTTAATCGAGGAATTCGGCTCTCTTCAGGACTCGCCGTATTACATACGAGCCCACCATTTGTTGTGTACAGGGAACGGGCGAGGGGCGTATAAATGGGGATCGACCAATGTATATACGGAGGATGTCCAGGGCAACCCAGTCTACCATTGGGAAACCCTCGACGCCATTCTTGACACGTATGTCACAAATCGCTGCAAGCCCTTCTTTGAGCTTGGATTTCTGCCAATGGATTTGGTTAATCCGGCCTTTTTTGACCACGACTCCAGTTCAGATCCTTACAGTGTCTATCAACGGGGCGGATGGGCAACACCGCCCAAGGACTACGCAAAATGGGGCCAATTGGTCTTTCGCGTGGTGGAACATTGCGTGGAGCGTTACGGAGAGGAAGAGGTGCTGACTTGGTATTGGGAATTGTGGAATGAGCCGGACATCTTTTATTGGAAGGGTAGTGTAGAGGAGTTGTGCAAACTCTACGATTATACGGAAGCTGCCGTGCACGCCGTGTTGGACAGGGCCAGGCTTGGAGGGCCGGCTACTTGCGGGCCAACGCCTAATAATGCAGCATACGAATTTCTGAATCAGTTCCTGCATCATTGTTCCAAAGGAACGAATTACGTAACTGGCAGGCAAGGAACAAGGCTGGATTTTGTCACCTTCCATGCCAAGGGAGGAGGGTTTCCCTTTCGAATTCATGCGTCAAAGGATACGCCATCTGTGAAACGCTTGCTGAGCCAGGTGAAACTGGGTCTAGAGATCATCAAGGATCACGGCTTTTCCGATTGCGAAATCATCCTGTCGGAGGCCGATCCCGATGGTTGGGCTGCGGGAGGAAGATTTGACAATGTAAATATGAACTTTCGCAATACGGAATACTTTGCGAGTTATGTGGCTTCCAGCTATCGTCAAATCGAAAAACTCGCTTCCTCCATGGATATGGATGTTCGTCCGCTGGCGTGGACTTTCACCTTTCCGGGCGAACGGTGTTTTGAGGGGACCCGCGCATTTGCTACCCAGGGCATTCACAAGGCAATTTTCAATTTGTTCAAGACCTACGCGAGGTTGGGTAACCAATATGTCTTCTTTGAGAGTTCCCACGAGAAGGATGCGTTGCTCTATACGGATGATTACGGTTTGGAAGAAGAACCGGAAGTCTCCGGGATGGCCACCCAATCTGACGATGGAACCATCGGCATATTGATTTATAGTCATCACGACGATTGGGATAAGGTGCAAGATTTCAAGGTGACGCTGGAAATCAGCCATTTGCTGAATCATGACAAGGCTGTGATCCATCATTACAGGATTGATGAATCACACAGCAATGCCTATTCGGAATGGGTTAGACTGGGGCGGCCGAATTACCCGAATTCTGAGCAATATGAGGCCATGAAAGCTAGAGACGAGCTTGAATATTTCGCCCCTCCTCAAGAAGTGAAGTTGTCCAACGGAACCTTGACCATAGAATTTCCATTGTCTGCGCATGCAATTTCCTGGATCGAAATCCAGACATAAGATGCACGGTAAGCCACTCGCCGTGTTGCCAACGGCCGATGGGGATAGGCCGTCGACGCAGTACCTTCGTTGGCACAATGAAAATGTGTATTTATCCTAGCAATCGATTCCTGAATTCTCGAGGTGTTACCTGTTTGTACGCCTTAAAGACCCGCCCAAAATACGAGAGATTGCCGAACCCCAGGTCGTGGGCGATTCTCGTTATGGGCAAATCGGTTTCCCGCAACAACTGCTCCGCTTGTGAGATTCTCAACATGTGGATGTACTCCACGAGGGTTTTCCCCGTGATGCGCTTGAACATCCTACAAAAGTGATTTGGACTCATATTGACGCGTTTGGCCGCTTCGTGAACACTAATCTCCGTATGGTAATTCTCTCGCAAAAACTCAAGAAGCCCCGTGAAGTCACTGTGTCGCACGCTCCGTACCGCTTCATTCGACTGCTGAGGGAAGTAGCGATAAATGAGACCAAAAACTCGAAACAACTCGGCCTTAATCAATAATTCAAAACCGGGTTTCTGCTCGGCAAACTCATTTACGAGGACACCCACCGACTGTCGGATGTCCGCCGTACGAGCATCCCCTTCGCTGAGAAAGTTCGGCCATTCGAGGCGCTTGCTAAATATCGGGCCAAAGTAATGAGTATCCGTACTATCAAGCCCGCTGTTTCGAACCAACGCCTCATTGAAGACAATGGCAACGAGTTGCGTTTCCGCGTCAAAGGCCACCGCTCCATGAAGTTGTTTAGAGTTGACCAGGACGAGGTCTCCTGCGAACATTTCCTGAAACGTCCCATCAACCTGGACCCGCGCACAACCACGACGGACATAGATCCATTCCGCATGTTCGTGCCAGTGCACGGCGATGTCGGTGACGTAAAACACATTGATGGGAAAGGTTCTGTCGGGTAAATAAGTGGTTTCTCGCAGCGCCGGGTACGTCATGCATCGTATTCCTCCATGTATCCTAGAAGGCCGATTGTCGCGAAAGTCTCTCTCTTCATATGTACCGTGGGTGAGTACTGGCGTCAACGGGTGAATCCGGGTGAAACGATAAAATCGGACGAATTGTGAATACATTGACGATAGTTAGGCGTCTTTCATTGATCTATGATGCGTTTATCACCATCACCCATGATGGATCCAGCACGGGAGGCGTTTCCAAGTGAAACAGATTCGCATTGGTACACTGGTTAGCGGGAGTGATGCTCCTCGTGTTTTACCCCAAATCATTCCGCATGGTTTTGAATCCTTCAGCTTGACCTTTTGGCAGACGACGGGTTCCACAGATCTGTCCGAGCTAGCCCGTCAAGTAAAAGAACAGTTGGCCGGAACAGACATTGTCATTTCGAGTCTTGGAATCTTCGGAAATCCGCTTACTGGACATGGAAACAATGAGGATACTTTGGCTAGTTGGGAACGCCTCATTGATCACGCGCACGAATTTGGAACGGATTTGGTAGCAGGGTTTACGGGACGTGTTCCCGGTCGCCTAGACGAATCCCTGCCTCGGTTTAAGGAAGTGTTTGGGGAACTCGCAAAACGTGCTGAAGATAAGGGACTGCGACTGGCGTTTGAAAACTGTGATATGGGTGGCACTTGGGAGAACGGGGATTGGAACATCGCCCACAACCCGACGGCGTGGGAAATGATGTTTGATGCCGTTCCCGCCGACAACATCGGACTCCAGTGGGAGCCTTGCCACCAGATGGTCAGCCTGATAGACCCGATTCCACAACTACGCAAATGGGTGCCGAAGATTTTCAACGTCCATGGTAAAGATGCAACCATCGCGTGGGACATCGTTCGCGAGTATGGGATCCATGGTCCCAAACAGTTCGTGTGGCACAGGACGCCAGGATTCGGAGACTCCAACTGGACGGACATTATTTCCATCCTCAGACAAGGTGGCTATGATGGAAGCATTGATATTGAGGGTTGGCACGATCCCGTTTATAGAGACGAACTCGAGATGACCGGACAGGTGCATGCGCTGAATTATCTAAAGCACTGCCGTGGCGGTGATTTCATCCCAAACCCAGTCTAAACAGAGGAGGACCCATCGTGACGAAGCACAAGATTATCGTGGCTGGTTGCGGCGGCATGTCGAACGTGTGGTTCGATTATGTAGCAGGACGGCCAGACGCGGAGATTGTCGGTCTCGTCGACATATATCTTGACAGCGCCAAAGCGATGGCGGAAAAACGCGGGCTGTCTGCACCCTGTTTCACGAATCTCTCGGATGCGTTGGTGCAAACCGATGCGGACCTCGTGTTTGACATTACGATTCCAGAAAGCCATCGTGAGATTGTGACCACTGCGCTTAAGGCCGGATGTAATGTGTTTGGTGAAAAGCCGATGGGTGCAACCTTAACCGATGCACAGGCGATGTTAGAAACGGCTCTACAAACCGGCAAACGCTACAGCGTCATGCAAAATCGCCGATACCTTAAGCAAATTCGAGCCGTGCGAGACTTTCTGAACACGGGAACCATCGGCACGGTTGGCTCGGTATTCGCCGATTTCTTCATCGGCGCCCATTTCGGCGGGTTTCGCGATTTAATGGACAGTCCCCTGATTCTAGACATGGCCATTCATACGTTTGACCAGGCGCGGTTTATTTCCGGTGCGGACCCAGTTTCCGTGTATTGTCACGAATTCAACCCGCCCGGAAGCTGGTATAAGGGAAACGCATCTGCGATTGCCATCTTCGAGATGAGCGATGGCTCCGTGTTCAATTATCGCGGATCGTGGTGCTCGGAAGGATTTAACACCTCATGGGAGTCTGATTGGCGAATCATTGGTAGCCAGGGTACGGTACGATGGGATGGTTCGCATCCGCCCACCTGCGAAGTCGTCGACGACTCCGTTCCAGGCGGATTCCATCGTCCGCTCAAAACCGTCGAAATCCCTGTTACATGGGATGGACGCGAAGGCCACAATGGTTGCATCGACGAGATGTTCCAGGCACTCGACGAGAACCGCCCGGCAGAAACCGACGCGACCGATAATATCAAGAGCGTAAACATGGTCTTCGCCGCCATTGAAAGCGCACGAAGCGGCAAGAAGGTACGGTTGTAAGCAACTAGGTTCTCGTGTTCACGACCTTACATCCCGAGAATTAGTCTTTGTCAGGGGGG
>JAJZAV010000222.1 GCA_021799255.1 Bacillota bacterium | reverse complement strand
GTTTACCAATGTTATATCACGGTCTTTGTCGCCGAGCCATAGCGGCTTCTCAAAGACTTTGAATCCATCGTTCAGCGACGAACATCCTTGAAGAGTCCCTTCGAGTATGTAGAACGATTCTCATTCTACGAGCGTGCCAAGAATGCTTACGCCATCGTGGCAACCGGTGAAAGTGCACTCTATGCCAACGTCATCCTAAAGAAGGGCGTCATTTCGCCCTCGTGACCCTTTGGTGTTGATGCAACGCGTGACTGGCCCCAAAAGATAAAGAACAAAGTGAGGATTGGATGATGACGGAAGCGACATTTCCATTACGACAACTTGGCAAAACGGGACTGTCCGTGACCCCGATTTGTTTCGGCGCTGCACCGCTCGGTGACATGCCGGAGACGTTCGGTTTTCGCACGCCGGAAGAGAGCGCGTTGGCCACGCTCCGAGAGGCCTTTGCGAGCCCCATTAACTTTCTGGACACCGCCGCGGCATACGGGCAGGGGGAAAGTGAGCGGCGCATTGGCAAAGTCATCCGGGAGATGGGTGGGCTTCCGGCGGGGTTTGTGTTGGCGACGAAAGCGGATCGCGACCTTCTGACGGGAGATTTTAGCGGAGAGCAGATCAAACGTTCCGTCGAAGGCAGCCTTGAAAGGCTCGGCTTGGATCACTTGCAGTATGTCTATATCCACGATCCCGAACACACCACCTTTGAGAACGTCATGGGGCCGGGTGGGGCATTCGAGGTGCTCGATAATTTCCGAAGTCAGGGCGTGATTGGGGATCTCGGGATCTCCGGCGGTCCGATTCCGATGCTCATTCGGTACGTGGAGACAGGGGCATTTAGTGCCGTGGAAACCCACAACCGCTACACGCTCCTCAACCGATCCGCGGAGCCGCTCCTGGATGTCGCTCATCGTCTCGGCGTTGCGGTGATCAATGCGGCGCCGTATGGGAGCGGCATGCTGGCGAAGGGGCCGGACGCGTATGCGCGCTACGCCTATACAGACGCCCCGCCAGCCATTGTCGAGAGAGCGAGGAAGTATGCCGCCGTCTGTCATGAGTATGACGTGCCGCTCGCCGCGGCAGCTTTGCAGTTTTCCATGCGCGATGCGCGCGTGACGAGCACGGTGGTTGGCGTGACGAAACCCGAGAGGATCTCACAGACGGTAGAACTCGCCAACTATCCGATTCCGGACGAGTTGTGGGTGGCCATGGAAACGATTGGGTTCGACTTGGAGGATCCGGAGGCGAACCGATTTACTCGCTAAGATGTCATCCGTGGAATCAGCGATAAGACATGATGGAGGTGCCTTGATGTCATTAGAGACCAAGATTGTAGCAGGGCCATTCGAGCCTACCTTTGAGTCGCTGAGATCCCATGAGTGTCCCGCATGGTTCCGAGATGCCAAACTCGGCATTTGGTCGCACTGGGGAGCGCAGTCGGTGCCGATGTACGGGGATTGGTATGCGCGCAACATGTACATCGAAGGATCGGATCAATATCGCTACCACCTGCGACACTATGGGCATCCATCCCAATTTGGGTACAAGGACCTTGTGCAATTGTGGAAGGCGGAGCGTTTTCATCCCGAAGAACTCATGTCTCTCTACGTTGACGCCGGGGCGAAGTATTTCGTCGCTCAGGCGATGCATCACGATCACTTCTTTAACTACGCGTCGAAACTCCACCCTTGGAACTCCGTCAACATGGGTCCAAAGAAAGACATTGTCGGCCTGTGGAAAGAGGCCGCGGGGAAATATGGTCTGCCGTTCGGTTTGACGGAGCACCTGGGGGCGACGTTCAGCTGGTATCACGTCACCAAGGGCGCGGACAAGGAAGGGCCGTTCGCTGGGGTGCCATATGACGGAAGCGACCCCGCGTTTGAGGATTTGTATCTGCGAAATCAGGAGCATTACTCCCCCGATAAAGGCCCGTGGGACCTGAAGCCCTGGTACACGGCCAACGAGGGGTGGCACCAGAAGTGGTTTGACACGATGAAGGAAATCATCGACCTGTACCAGCCGGATCTGCTGTATTCGGATGGCCCGTTGCCGTTCGGGAGCACAAACTTCAGCGACCACGAAACGCACGCCGGCGACACGGACTACACGGCAGGGCTTCACGCCGTAGCACACCTGTATAATACCAGCGCCGCCGTGCACGGTGGCACGAGTCAAGCCGTCTACAACCAAAAGGATAGGCGACAGGAGATCTACTCGGTGGGCGTTTTGGACATCGAGCGAAGCCAGGAACCCCACATCAACCCCCATCCATGGCAAACCGACACCTGTGTCGGCGGCTGGTTTTACGATGTGCGCCAGGTGTACAAGAAACCGGGTCACGTGATTGAGATCTTGGTGGACATCATCTCCAAGAACGGAAACCTTCTCTTAAACATCCCACAAAAACCGGATGGAACGCTCGACGACGAGTGTCACTACATTCTGAAAGAACTCGCAAAATGGAACAAGGTCTGCGCCGAAGGGGTGTATGGAACCCGCCCGTTCCGCGTGTTTGGCGAAGGGCCCTCGAAGGTGGTCATCGATCACTTTAAGGAAGACGCGGTGGGGTGGAGCGCGGCCGACTTCCGTTTCACCCAAAAGGGGAACACCCTATACGCGTTTCAAATGCGTTGGCCCGAGAACGGCAAGGCCATCATTCAATCGCTCACTGCGCAAGACAAGGTCAAGTCGGTCCGATTGCTTGGTGTGGGGGAGGTGCCGTTTGAGCAGCCGTTTGGTGCCTTAGTCGTAAACCTTCCCGAGCAGAGGCCGACCGAATACGTACACTGTTTGGCCATCGACCTGCAACGATGACTCTCAACCTTCACGGGTGTGCCTCGCAGCCGAGGGACTTCTTCTTGTGGCTTCGAGGCACATGAATTTGGGACGACCACCGACAAGAATCCGTTTTCGGCGGCCTGCGTTCTTCTAAGAAACGGAGTCTAAGAACTCGTTTCGCGAGGGAGCTCATGATATGTTCAGACACTAAGGAGGGTTCAACGGTCAATGAAAAAGCAGGGATTCAATCCGTATCTCCCATCGTGGGAGTACATTCCGGACGGAGAACCGTACGTCTTTGGCGAGCGAGTTTATGTTTATGGCTCTCATGACCGTTTCAATGGCCACGCGTTTTGCCTGAATGACTACGTATGCTGGTCAGCCCCCGTGGATAATCTGGCCGACTGGCGGTACGAAGGTGTGATCTACAAAAAGACGGCCGATCCGCTTAACCCCGACGGCCGCATGTGCCTTTACGCACCCGACGTTACGGTTGGCCCCGACGGACGCTATTACCTCTACTATGTTCTCGACAAGGTCTCCATCGTGTCGGTGGCCGTCTGCGATACTCCGGCGGGAGAATACGAGTTTTATGGGTACGTGCACGATGTCGATGGAAGACGACTGGGAGAGAGAGACGGTGATGAACCCCAGTTTGACCCGGGTGTCCTGACGGAAGGTGACAAAACCTATCTGTACACCGGATTTTGTCGGGTTGGTGACAAATCAAGGAGTGGCCCTATGGCCACGGTGCTTGGCCCGGATATGCTGACCATAGTGGAGGAACCCGTCTTCATCGCTCCGAGCGAACCCTACAGCAAGGGCAGCGGCTATGAAGGGCATGAGTTCTTCGAGGCTCCTTCCATAAGGAAGAAAGGCGACACGTATTATTTCGTTTACTCCTCTGTCGTCATGCATGAACTTTGCTACGCGACGAGCCAACACCCTACAAAAGGATTCGTCTATGGGGGTGTCATTGTCAGCAATGCAGATCAACACATCGATACCTATAAACCAGCGAACAAGCCGATGTATTACGGAGGGAACAACCACGGCAGCATCGTGGACATCAACGGAAACTGGTTCATTTTCTATCACAGGCATACCAACGGCACGAATTTTAGTCGACAGGGTTGCATTGAGGCCATTGGGTTTCGGGATGATGGATCCATTCCTCAAGTCGAGATGACGTCGTGTGGGTCCAATACGGGAGCACTGGTCGGACGAGGCGAGTATCCCGCGTATCTGGCGTGCAATTTGTTCGGCAAAGACGAAGAACTATATACGGGAACGTATGGAGCGTGGATGGACGGCCGATTTCCGAAGATCACGCAGGACGGAAGGGACGGCGACGAAGAAGTCGGATACATCGCAAACATGCGGGACTCGGCGACGGCCGGGTTCAAGTATTTCGATTGTGAGGGAGTGAAACGGGTCAAGATCAAGGTTCGGGGGTATTGCCGCGGCCATTTCGAGGTAAAAACGACGTGGGATGGCCCACCCATTGGCGCCATCCAGGTTGATTTCACAAACATATGGGCGGACTATAGCGCGGACATCGCCATCCCGGACGGAATCCGAGCCTTATACTTTACGTATAAGGGCATGGGGAATGCCAGTCTGGCTTCTTTCACGTTAGAATGACCAGTCCTGTGGAATTGTTGAGGAAGAGGTGAGTCACCATGACTCCAATCGATGTTACCGCAGTGCCCGTGGATTATCTTCGGCCGACGGCAAAGGATCTTCAAGGAACACTGACGGAAGTTTCGTACGAGGCAAGGAATTATATCAATGATTCAAGACAGTTGGTCACAAATCAGAGAATCACTGCTGGGGAAGCTGGACGGGAAACCGTTGTTGGCGAATCCATCAGCAAACGATGCAACGTCTATCTACCCGCAGGCTACGACGAACAGGATCACGAAACAAAGTACGACGTGCTCTATCTGCTGCATGGCGTAGGTGGAGATAGGTACGAATGGTTACGAAGCAACGGGATGGTAGACAACAATTTCATCGTGTGTAATCTCTTCGACAATCTGATTGGGAATGGAGACATCCGCCCGCTCATCGTCGTGTTTCCCGAGGGCAGAAGCGCGGTGGATTGGACGGACACTTCGTTCAACGCTGCGGGCACAAACCTGTTGGGATTCTATTACTTCGACTACGAGTTACGCTACGATCTCATCCCGTTCATCGAATCGAATTACCATACCATCGCGAAGATTTCCGACACCTCCGTCGAAGGAAGCTTACGTAACCGGAGGCACAGGGCGCTCGCTGGTCTCTCCATGGGGGGCATGCAGTCGCTGAACCTAACCTTGGGGGGATATCGATGCGATTCAACCACCTTCACCGGAACAAAGCCGGGATGGAGTAACGGGCTTGATGAGACGGTACGGGCGCCGGGGATGGTGGACCTCTTCGCCTATGTCGGGGCGTTTTCGAATGCCCCAACGTCGAGTGGGGGCGAGATCTTAGGGGGGCATATCGCATCAGCCAGGTATCCTCTACAACTGCTTTATATCACCTGTGGAGATGCGGATAACGTGGCAGTGAATTTAGGGTATCGCAAATCCGTAAATGGCCTGAGAGAGACCGCCGGGGATAGCATCATGAGCCACTACGAAGTGATCCTCAAAGGCGGCGTTCACGATTTCACCGTGTGGAACCACGGCGCGTACAATTTCGCGCGCCTTGCCTTTGGCCAAACGGAAGACGAGAGTGCTCCGTCAGGATTCCATCAAATCACCCTTGATCTATGAGTAGCCAACTCGCACTTGACATTGTAACGTTTAATGCGCATCTTCGAGCTGACCCATGGGGCGGGTTAGTATCGATATTGAATGTCTCCAGTTGAGGTGGTAGAAAACCACCTATTAACCTAGAGCGAGAGACATTTTTTATAGTAAAACAACCTGTGGAAGGGACAATGTATGAAACGGAGTATGAGACGAAATCAGACCAATCCGATGACCTTTCGTGAACGGGTAGATAATTTCTGGTATTACTATAAGATCCATAGTCTTGTTGCTGTAGGAATCGTGCTGGTTGGGGCGTATGCCTGGTCCGTCTCTCGTCCTTCAGGGCCACCTTCAGCTCTCAATGTGGAGGTCATTGGGGGAGTGTATACAGGGAGTCAAGTGCGGTTGATCCACCTAGAGCATCAATTCGCTGTTGCACTGTTTGGTCTGAAAGGAGCGAAGCGTCACGGAATCAGCATAAACGTATTGCCCTTGTCTGGCGATTTAACCAATCCAACGAATGCACAGGTTCTCATGGGAGTGATTGCCCAAATCGCCGCTCGCGCCCATGATATATTCGTCCTCGACTCTACTGATTATCACTTTTTTGTGAAATCCCATTTTCTACAAAACTTGAGGGGTATACCGCAGGTTAAGACTTTATTAGCTACTAGCGGCGAAAAGCAAGCGTTCGGATTGTTAGTGTCCCGCACGCAAAAGTTCGAGGGCTTTGGTTTCCCTAAGGGCACGGTTGTTGCTGTAGCGGCAAATGCAGCGCACCAAAAGACCGCAGTCCGCTTTCTGAATTGGTTATTCGGCAAATCCACAGCGTGAAGCTGGTCAACGGCCATCGCGGCGTAAAGCTAAACGAGGTCACTTGAGAGTTGTGTCGGGATAGGTTAAACGTAGCACACGTGGAGAGGATGTCATTTATCATAATCTATCGGAACCCTGTCATTCCAGGGTTTTACCCGGACCCGAGTATATGCCGAGTAGGCGAAGATTTCTACCTAGTCAAACTGCTGAAAATAGGGCCGTGGCGAGTGGTTCCCGTTCCCATCAGGTGGATCCACGTAGTCCCAATCAAAGGAGATGACCGAAGATGACGGATGGGTTGCAGACCCGTAAGTCAGTGGTAAACGAGCATCGAATGTGGTTCAGGCAGCCAGCAAATGATTGGAACA
>JAJZAV010000221.1 GCA_021799255.1 Bacillota bacterium | reverse complement strand
CCATTTCGGCGACACGACAATGACCTGAGAGGGGGCATCCATCTGCAGGAAGCGCAGATGTTCACCCACGAAGGTCTCTGACGTCCTGTCGACTTGGGCCAATCCATCCATGATGGAAGAGAGCCGATCCATGCCCACGCGCGCCTGCCAGAGCTTCCCTTCGCGCGGGTACGCTACAATCACCGACGAATTTCGCGAAACCGCCTGTTGAACGAGCGAGGCAAAAACGCTCACAGCCCAATCAAACCGGGCATTGACACTGGCCCTCGAAGATGGGCCGTAGAGGCTCCCACACGTCTCGAGAACGAGCGCGATGGTTGGCTTTTCAAACGTCGGAATCTCCTTAGACATCATCCGGTTGCGATGCGCAGTCGCGGGCCAGTGTACTTGGCTGATCCTATCGCCGTGACGATACTCTCGTACCCCCGAAAAATAACCCTGTGCTTCCAGCGCGGCGCTTTGCCATCGTGTTTTCAGGACCCCGCTTTCTGCCAGTGCGAATGGGTCCCAATTGGAGATTGCGTAGCGACGCGGGTGGACAATGACTTTGTCGAGTATGTCGGATTGTCCGCTCAGAACCTGAAGGCCGAACACATCGGCCACGTCCCATTCCATGCGGCCAATCTCGTGCTCCCCGCGGTTTAAGTGACGCACGCGGTCCGCAAACACCCGGGGGCTTTTCGACCAGGGAAAGCAAGCGCCGGACAATCCAGCGTCTTCGTCCGCGATATCCGCGCACACATGGTGCCAGCGCACGAAGCAAATGCGACCCCAGCCGCTGATGTCGACCCGGGTAACGACTTCCAGCGGATCGCCCGCCGTGATGCGATAGACTGAGCCGCGGGCCGGATTCAGGATCTGGCGCGACACTTTGACGCCGGCACGAGCAAACACTCGATGCAAGACCTCGTAGACCATCACGAAAAGGATGAAGTAGGCGATGATCCAGGCGAGCGGATCGTCGAAAACAATCGCAAAGACGAGCGCCAGGAACAACGCCACGACGGCGATGAGAAGGCGCATCAGGACCAGCCAGCGACTCATCGCATGGACGCCTCAGGGGATGAAATTCCTGGAACGGGGATCTGCGTGGCAATCTCGTCCAGGAGATCCTCCACTGTCAGCCCTTGGATACGCGCGTCGGACTTCAGACGGATTCGGTGACCGAGGACAGGGCCCATGAGTTGCAACACGTCGTCAGGAACGACGAAATCGCGTCCGTTTAGGAAGGCCGACGCCTGCGCGGCGGCGAGGAGTCCGAGTCCCGCACGTGGGCTCGCTCCGAGGCGAACGGACGGGTGGGTCCTCGTGGCCCTCACCAACTGCACGAGAAATGCCTTCACCTCAGGATGCACGTGTACTTCCCTCACCTGCGCTTGCCAAGTCAGCAACTGTTGCGGCGTGACTTTCGCGCTCATCCCAGAAAGTGCATGGGATCCCTTGCGATAGCTCAGCAGTTCTATCTCGTCCTCTTCACTCGGATACCCGATGGCAACTCGCATCAAAAACCTATCCAACTCCGCCTCAGGCAAAGGAAAGGTCGCGTCAAACTCCAAGGGATTTTGCGTCGCGAGAACGAAGAACGGCCGCGGCAAGGCGTGGGCCTCCCCGTCCACCGTCACGGTGCCCTCTTCCATCGCTTCGAGCAGTGCGGACTGGGTGCGCGGAGAGGATCGGTTGATCTCGTCGGCGAGAACCACCTGGCCAAATATCGGACCCTTGCGAAACTCGAATTGGTGCAACTCGGCGTGATATATCGTCACGCCAGTCACGTCGGAAGGAAGCAAGTCCGGGGTGAACTGGATCCTCTGAAACTCGCATCCACACGTTTGTGCGACCGCCTTGGCCAGCAGCGTCTTACCGACGCCGGGCACGTCCTCGATGAGGCAGTGACCTCCCGCGAGAACCGACATAAACATGAGCCGCACCACGTCGGACTTCCCAACCATCGCTAGTTCCACGTTTTGTAGGGCCGGCAAGAGTTCCTCCCGGCACGTCTCAAAGGATAAATGTTGGTCCGTGTCAGACATGTAAGGCCCCCACTCCGTCACGTTGAAGCATCGAGAAAATCCTGTCCTTCCCATTGTACATTACATGGGCGGACGTGTTCAGCCTGCGTGAGTCGGCCAGACAGGTGTGCGGCTGGCGCAGGATGCTGGCCTCCGCCCGGAGACGCGGCCGGTTGTGCGGTCTGTGCCTCCGCCCGGGTTCCGTGCAGGTGTGTGGCCTGGTGCGAGATAATCGCCGGCGCTAGCCGCTGGACGGCGCTAGATACTCGCTGGCGCGACGGACAGTTTCTCCATACCGAAGTCGATGCGGGCTAGAGTTTCTTCCTTGCCCAACAGGGTGGCGAGTTCGATGGCTCCGCCCGGGCTCACCGGTTTGCCGGAGAGCGCGACGCGCACAGGCCAAAGCACCTGGCCGTTTTTTACCGAGAGCGAGTTGGCGAGCCCGAGGAGTTTCTCGTGAATGACCTCCTCATTCCAATCTTTCGGCTCGATCTCGCCCAAGACACCCCAGGCCTGCGGCAGGTATTCGCGCGACGTGTCCACGCTGCTCTTCATCTTCTTGTGCACGTATAGGTCAACATTGTAATCCGGCAGAGTGTCGACGAAATCGAGCTGCTCCGGGATGTCCGACAGCACTTCGGTACGAGTGTGAAGCATGCGGCTCAGGACTTCGAGGTTCACGTCCTCGCGCTGAATCGCCTGCTTGTAGTACGGGATGGCCATCTCATGAAACTCGGCAAAGCTGAGTTTGCGGATGTATTCGCCGTTCATCCAGCGAAGCTTCGCCGGATCGAAAATCGCGTCCGACTTGCTGATGCCGCTGATGGAGAAGCGCTCGGCAAGTTCCTCTAGGGTGAAGAACTCCTCGTCCGTTCCCGGGCTCCAACCGAGCAGCGCGATGTAGTTCAGGATGGCTTCCTTGAGGTAGCCCTTGTTGTAGAAGTCGCTGAAGGACGCGTCGCCGTCGCGCTTGCTTAGCTTCTTGCCCGGCGATCTCATAATCTGCGACACATGCACGTACGTCGGAATTTCCCACCCGAACGCCTGATAGAGCAAATTGTACTTAGGCGTCGAGGAAAGGTACTCGCTGCCGCGGATGACGTGAGTGATGTTCATAAGGTGATCGTCAACAACGTTCGCGAAGTTATACGTGGGAAGTCCATCCGACTTCAGCAGGATGCCGTCTTCGAGCACGGAGTTGTCCACGGTGATTTGACCGTACACTGCGTCGTCGAACGTGGTTTGTCCGGTCGTCGGCATCTTTTGACGAACTACGTATGGGATGCCGGACGCCATCTTCTCTGCCGCCTCTTCCTTTGACAGATGGCGGCAGTGCCTATCGTAGACGTACGCGGTTTTGCTTTCCGCCGCCTTGGCACGCAACTCGTCGAGGCGCTCTTTCGTGCAGAAGCAGGGGTAAGCCTCACCCAGATTTATGAGCTTGTCGATATACTCTCGGTAAATCGATCTCCGCTCGCTCTGGATGTAAGGCCCGTAGTCCCCACCGACGTCCGGACCCTCGTCATAATCGAGCCCGCACAAGCGTAGCGTGCGGTAGATAAACTCGGTAGCCCCCTCGACGTATCGATCCTGATCCGTATCTTCAATGCGCAGAATAAAGTCCCCGGAAGCTTGCTTGGCCAACAAATAAGCGTACAACGCCGTCCGCAGCCCGCCGATGTGCAAGTACCCGGTAGGGCTCGGCGCAAACCGCGTGCGAACCTTGTTCATTCAGGTGATCCTCCCTTGTTGCTATTCACCGAAATGTACCATAAAACGGGGCATGATGCACGAACGGCCGGGGGCCGGGGGCCGGGGCCGGGGCCGGGGCCGGGGGCCGGGGGCCGGAGCGGCACCAAAGACTGCTATAATGCCAGCCAACCCCTTCGCTCGGGAGACCGTCGTTCCACAAGAGTCTCGCGGACCGCTATTTCTGCTGGCCACGCGATTTTGCGGTTCCGGAGAACTCTATTCCAGGCGGCCGTCGAATTAAGGGGTCGTCAGACCGCTATGGCTCGTTCTGCAGGAACCGAAGCGACGTCGATGGGGTCACAAAGGGCCGTCAGACCGCTATTTTTGCACGGCGTACGAAAGAGCCGTTCCACGGACCGCTATTCCTGCTGGCCACGCGATTTGGCGGTTCCAGAGACCCTTGTTCGCCCATCCCCCTCCCACCCGGCGCTTCCGCCACCCAAACAGCGGTACCACAAAGACCGCTATCGCGTCCACCACACCCCTCTAGCTGTCTCCGAATTCAGCGCATCCCTAGGTCTCATCAAAATCTCATCAAGGCTCAATCAATCTCTCATATAGCAGGCATGGAAGTCTCATGAAGGCTCGATACATTACTAGTGGCGATCATCAAGCGCCATCGCGTCCCCCTATCCATTGTTTGGCGGCCAGGCAACGAGCCTCGGCCGCACTTTTTTGTTCCGTCACCCCGTCACCCCGTCACCCCGCAGAACCTCACGCCCACATCATCCCGCCCCGTCCATTCCGAACCCATGGCCTTCGAATCCATGGGTATACTATAAGAAGAGTCGATCACCTTGTACTCTGCCGCTGTCCCATGGTTTCATGGCGGCATCGTCCCGCCATTGCATGGTCCCATCATTCCATTGCAGGAGGTTATCCGTCTAAGTGGAGATCGCACAGATTGCCAAGCGAATTGAAGCGAACGGCGGACGCTTGTACCTCGTGGGCGGTGCCGTGAGAGATTGGCTGATGAAGCTTCCGCAAAAGGATTCTGATTACTGCGTCGTCGGCCTAAGCAAAGAGAGGTTTCAACAGCTATTTCCCCATGCCAAGGTCACCGGGCAGTCGTTTCCTGTGTTTCGCATGCCCGCCGATGGGACAGAGGCGGAATTCGCCATGGCTCGCAAGGAGCGAAAGGTTGGCCTCGGACATACCGGGTTCGAATTCGATGCCAATGAGTCCATCACCCTGGAACAGGATCTCTCCCGCCGAGACCTGACTATCAACGCCATCGCTAAGGACGTCCTGACCGATGAAGTTTTCGATCCGTTCCACGGCCAATCCGACCTTCTCTCCTGCACGTTGCGCGCCGTTTCCGACGCGTTTTGCGAGGACCCGTTGCGGGTGTACCGTGCGGCTCGATTTGCCGCTCAGTTGTCGTTTCGTATCCATGCGGACACCATTCGTTTGATGAATGCGTTGAAAGACGAGCTGTCCTGCCTTAGCCCGGAGCGAGTCTTCGAAGAATTGCGCAAGGCGCTTCGCACAAAACGCCCATCCATCTTCTTTCGGGCGCTCCGGGAAGCTCGCGTGCTGGATGTTCATTTTCCGGAGCTGGATGGACTTGTGGGCGTGCTTCAACCACCGAGGTATCATCCTGAAGGAGACGCGTTCGAACACACGATGCAGTGCATTGACGCAGTGGCCCTCCTTACCGATTCGGCAGCAGGCAATCGGGAACTTATGCCTGTCAAATCGGACGAAGTTCGCTTCAGCACGCTGCTGCACGACGTCGGAAAAGGAGTGACCCCTCCGTACAAGTGGCCATCCCACCGCGGCCACGAGAAGGCAGGCGTGCCCTTGGTGGAAAGCCTGTGCTCACGATTAAAGGTCCCCGCTACGTGGGTGAAGTCCGCGAAATTCGCCACACAGGAACATATGAGAATCCACAACCTGCACGCGACGAAGCCGGAGCAAGTTGTGGACCTATTGACCAAGGCGGACAGGAACCCCTTATCGGTGGAAGGCTTCGCGCTTGTCGGGTTAGCGGACATGCGAGGGAGAAATCATCCTGAGGCACACTGCAAAAACGCCGAGACGATGCCCAATCTGTGGGAGTTCATCAGGGCCTCAACAGAGGGGAATCAAAAGCCGCCGGACATGCCGGGGGCGGAGTATGGTCGAGTGATCATGGCCAATAGAGCCGATGCCGTCGTAAAGTGGCGCCAGAAGCACCGGACGCGATAATGGTCGATTCCGTCCCTTGCCATGACAATCCGCGGACGCCATCGCAACATGTCCACGAACTTCATGTCGCCGCAGCACGTATACAGACTTCGGGGCTCGGAACATGCACGTCTATGTCCATGTCTGTGAGCGTCAGGCTTCAGGCTTCAGGCGTCATGTCCCGGCCTAATTGCAAACGACAACAACCGCACCGTTACTGCACCTTTTCCGGGTGCATGGCGAATCGATACCAGGACAGAAATTCCCGCTCTAAGACCTCAGCAATCTTCGACTCGACGAGCTTGCCGGAATACACCATTTTCGCGTCGGTCCAGTCGGCCCAACTTCCAAGTTGATTCGCCATGCGTTCCCACTGGCCGTCGGTCACCGTCAACTGGACCGTTGCTTTTTCGCACGTAGCAGAAACGGCGAACTCCTTAACCCTCCAAAAATCATCCGCAGGCATTACGATAGTAAATCCCTCGGTTCCATCCGCGGGTTGCTTCAGTTGCAACTTCTCGTCTCCCGAGGCGAGATTCTGTCCAATGGCAGCGAGAACGCTTGGCAACTTTTTCTTCATTTCGTCCGTTTCTTGTTCCAAACGGGCATCGTTTTCCGCGCTGGAGTAAAAATCCGTCATGTACTGCGATTTCATCTGGCGCATTTGTGCATGTAGGCTTTCCATAACGCCCTCCCGTAAGTTCGATGGTATGAGAGGGATTTTCCCCACAGCTCGAACGGTTGATTCCTCCCAACCTGCGTCCTAGCCTA
>JAJZAV010000220.1 GCA_021799255.1 Bacillota bacterium | reverse complement strand
TTCTGATGGTAAACAGTTCATTGTCCGACACTGGTACAGTTCAGACTAAACAGGAAGGGAAGAAATTGGATCATCGTGGCACTTTGCATGAGGGTGCCGCGCACAAAAGCATGGGGTCGCATTCTCCTTTGCAGAAAGGACTTCCGTCTCCTGCGGCGGCACCCGCGTTTGCTTCAAATTCGTCACTTCAACTAGGACAGCAATACAATGATTTCCTGCTGACGGCATACGCCATCTCGCCGCGAGACACCGGCAAGCAGCCGGACTCTCCTGAGTATGGGATCACGTATAGCGGCACTCGCGCAAAACCCGGGCGTACGGTCGCGGTGGATCCGCACATCATCCCCATAGGAACGATGCTTTGGATTGAAGGCATCGGGATTCGCTATGCGGAGGACATTGGCGGAGCGATTAAGGGTAAGCATATCGACGTGCTAATGCGAAGCGATGACGATGCGCTGCGTTTTGGAGTGAAACGCCACGTGCGGATTTACACGCTCCTGAGGCCGAATTCGTAAAGTTGGCCAACGTATAAGGAAGCGTTTCAAGAAAATCCGCACCATGGACGTTTCAAATCGGCCGTTTCAAATCGACGTTCCCGCCAAAACGAGCCCTAGGGTTCAATCCCAAGGTAGGACCGGATGCTCTCGGCGTACTCTCCGAAGAGGGAGGCGTACTCGCCGACCGCCCCGCGGACGTCTTCCGGGCCAAGGCGTCCGTAGTCGCGCACTAAGCGGGATCGTAAGTCAAGAATCGACACAAAACCGTCAAACCATTCTTGCGAAACCACGCGCTCCTCCAGCAGGACTCTGAGCATGTCCTCGTAGTTCCCGGGATCCCGCATTACGAGTGCGTCGATGACAAGGTTCGCGACGTCCGTCACGCATTCTATGGCCACGTGGAGCGCTCGTTCGGCCGCCCAACGACGCTCCCGACTTTTTGCCCAAGACGGATCTGCACTGCGGACTTCCATTAAAAAGTCCGAGCGTTCCTCCATGTCCACCAAGATCTTCTGCACATTTCGTCTAAGACTGTCAGTAACAAACATGTGAATTCTCCCTTTCCTAGCGCGTCTTTTCCGGGAATCCTGCCAGAAATTTTAACAAACACGAGACAACCTTTCGTTCGTTTGAAGTTTCTTTGACTACCCTAGTACAGTATAATGAAACGCGTTGGCGTGAGCACACGCCCTCTTAGGGTGCGATTGTGCACTTGCGTAGGGAACTGTGAAAAGCAACTGCGGGCTGGATTCGTATTTTTGGTCTCACGTTTGGGGTAGTCAACGCGATTTCCAATACCCTTCCTCCCCGGCCAGATGGTTTTCACTTACCCACTCGGCCATCGTGCATCACTGAGAGCCTGTTCATACAGAGGGAGATGGAACAAACAATGCTGGATCAGCTGTCCTGGAAAGTTGGCGGACAACAAGGCGAAGGTGTCGAAAGCACGGGAGAAACGTTTGCCGTCGCCCTCAACCGTCGCGGGTATTATGTGTACTCATTCCGTCACTTTTCATCGCGTATCAAAGGCGGTCATTCAAACGACAAGGTGAGAGTAAGCCTGAAGCAGTATCGAGCCAGTGCCGACTACACGGACGTTCTGCTCGCCTTTGACCAGGAGTCCATCGATTTCAACGTCGGTGAAGTAAGACAAGGCGGCATCGTCATTGCGGACGCCAAGTTTAGCCCAACAGCACCGGACGGAGTTCGGCTCTTCCCCGTCCCGCTAACCAAGATTGCCGAGGAATGCGGGTCAGCCATCATGAAGAACATGGTGTCTCTTGGGGCATCGGCCTGCGTGTTGGGACTACCAGTTGACATTTTCACAGAAGTCCTGGAAGAACGTTTCCTACGCAAGGGGCAAAAAGTTGTCGATCAAAACATGGAGGCCATCCGGCGCGGGTTTGAGTATATTAAAGAACTAGGCGGTGCGGACCCGGACTTCGCGTTGAAGCCGGCTGACGGCAACCGCCGTTTGTTTATGATGGGCAACGACGCCCTCGCCCTCGGTGCACTCGCCGCAGGTGCGCGCGTTATGCCCGCGTACCCCATCACTCCCGCTTCGGACGTGATGGAATCCCTCATTAAGAAATTCCCGAAGGTTGGTGGCGTCGTCGTCCAAACGGAGGACGAGATTGCCGCGATGACCATGACCATCGGAGCTGCCTATGGTGGCGCCCGTGCTCTCACGGCCACCTCCGGCCCTGGCCTCGCCCTTATGATGGAAGCCATCGGCCTGTCCGGGATGACCGAAACACCAGTGGTCATCATTGACACGCAGCGCGGAGGCCCGTCGACGGGACTTCCGACCAAGCAAGAGCAATCGGATCTCCTCGCGGCTCTGTTTGGAACGCACGGCGAAATTCCGAAGATTGTTCTTTATCCGTCGACCACGGAGGAATGCTTTACCTTCATGGGAGAAGCTTTTAACCTTGCCGAACAGTATCAGTGTCCCGTCATCGTCATGACGGATCTTGCGCTGTCCCTAAGTAAGCAAACCACGGAGAAGCTTTCTCTGGACTCCATCCAAATCAACCGGGGCCAAATCGTAACACACGTTGACCTCGAAGGCCAAGGTCAAGAAGAGTTCAAACGCTACGAATTCACCGAGTCCGGCGTGTCGCCGCGCGTATTCCCCGGAACTAAAGGTGGGTTGCATCACGTCACGGGCGTCGAGCACTTGGAGTCCGGTCGACCCAACGAAGCCACAGGAAACCGCCAGCACATGATGGAAAAGCGGATGAAGAAGCTCGAGGGCGTCGAATTGCCGGATAGTATCACCGTGAACGGCGACGAGACGGCTGACTTGGCCATCATCGGTGTCGGTTCCAACGTGGGCAGCATCGGCGAAGCGGTGGAACGGTTGCGGGCCGAAGGCAAGAGCGTGACTCAAATTCAATTGAAGGCACTGCTGCCTTTCCCCACGCAGATGCTCTCGAAGGCGATTGCCAACGCGAAGAAAGTCGTCGTTGTCGAGAACAACGCTACGGCGCAAGTCCGTCATTTGATGTCGTTCTTCGGCGTTTCTCATCCATCCATCGATAGTCTGCTGAAATACGACGGCGGCGCATTTTTGCCCATTCAAATCTACAACCATTGCAAGGAGTTGGTCTGATAAAATGGCGACGGTCAAGGATTTCCGCAATGATGTCCGACCGAACTGGTGCCCTGGTTGCGGCGACTTCTCAGTACAAGCCTCCATCCAACGGGCTCTGGCCGCTCTCGGCAAAGAACCCCATGAGGTTGCGGTAATTTCCGGTATCGGCTGCTCCGGCCGCATTTCTGGTTACATCAATAGTTACGGTTTTCACGGAGTACACGGACGGGCCCTGCCTACAGCTCAGGGAGTGAAGCTCGCAAACCGCCACTTGACGGTCATTGCCTCTGGCGGTGATGGCGATGGCTTCGGCATTGGTCTCAACCACTTCATGCATGCGGTAAGGCGCAACATGGACATCACCTATATCGTGATGGACAATCAAATCTATGGGCTCACCAAAGGACAACACTCACCGACCAGCGCCCACGGATTCAAAGCGAAGACCACGCCGACCGGCAACATTGAGAATGCCCTCGTCCCCACCAAGATTGCCTTGTCGGCCGGGATCTCCTTCTTGGCTCAGGGCTTCTCTAGCGACGTGAATCAATTGGTGCGGCTTATCCAAGAGGCTATTACGCACAAAGGCTTCTCCCTAGTCAACGTATTTAGCCCCTGCGTCACGTACAACAAGATCAACACCTACGATTGGTACAAGGAACACGTGCACAACCTGGATCAAGTCGACGGATACGATCCGACGGATTATCAGGCCGCTCTCAACATGGTGTCTGAGACTCAGGGATTGTGCACAGGGCTGATCTACAAGAACGACGCGGCGGTGGCGTACGAAGACCAAATTCCCGGCTACCAGGACGAGGCCATCGTGTCCCAGGACATTGACTGCCCCTCCGACGTGTTTGAAGCAGCCGTCAAGGAGTTCGCGTAAGACTAGTCTGCAATTCCTTTTTAATTCTGGCGGGTCGCCCGCATGGAGACGCATCGCGTCCCCATGCGGGCCTCTTTTCTTTCACAGCGACCTGCACGCCCGTTGGTTCGCCGGGTGCGCTTCTCAAGCGTCTCACGAGCCTCTTGCCTCACGAAGCGTCTCAGCCGCATTCACGACCTTGGGCCATAGTCGCAGAAACGCCTCATCTTTCATCACAAAGCTCACGTCATGACGGCGGATGGCTTCAGGCGGAGTCATGGGGGGCTGAAAGAGGCGGACATCCAAGACCTCGTTCACGTGCGAACGAGCCTTTACATCGTACACGCTTGCGGCGTACACCCATTTGTAGCGGACTTCGTCCACATTTCCCTCTTTGTGAACCAACGCGTATTCTCCGACCCACAGGACCGATTCAAGGACAGCCCCCGACTCTTCCACTACTTCTCGTCGTGCGGCCGCCTCGGGTTCCTCACCCACTTCCACCTTCCCGCCTGGCACTTCCCAGCCACGCGAAAAATGGCGAACCCAGACGACGCCGTCATGAAGCCATGGATAAACGAGTACGGAGTCCGGAGAGTGCCTTAAAGCTTCGTTCGTATGTAAGAGTCGAACTTCATCCCTCACGTTTATCAGCACCCTTATGGTAGAATCGCTCTGAACCATATCACTCGCAGATTGGGGGAAGCAAAAGGTGCCTGAGAACGAAATGGCGTCGTTCTTTGCCTCACTGGACGTTCCAGATGGGTGCACGCTCCGACGCAAACAACAATTTGAATACACGACGCCAACCCAAATGTACAATATTGAGCTCTTCGAAAACCAGGATGGAACCTTCTATGCCATTGGCATCCCGCAGAGCGGGAAAATGGTCGTGTATGGTTCAAACATGACAAAATCCCCCACCATCGCCATGAGGGTTGTCCTGGACAAGATAGAACGAGAGGCGCCCCACTTCGAAGCAACAGGCGGCGACGAAACCCGGATCTAAGAGGTCTCGCACCCAACCCGGATGAGGCACAGGGCAATGAACGATACGCCGCATAACGGATTTTGCGCGGGATGGGCACTCGGGGTGCCCCAGGGTGCCTCTGGGTACCCTAGTCCCGTGCCCTAACGGGCTTTACCACCACTTTCCAAACACAACCCCTACGAGAACCCCTACAATAGCGCCGATGACCACTTCCTTTGGCTCATGACCCAAAATTTCCTTGAGCCTCTCGCCTTCGGGTTCCTTCGCCGCTGACGTTTCAACCGAGATCCCCGATTGGGATATCTCCATGGCAAGTCGGTTCAAAAGAACCGCGTGCTCTCCCGCATGTCGGCGAATCCCTCCCGCGTCGTACATCACGATGGCCATAAACACCACCGAAGTGGCAAACACGGGGGACTTCGGCCCAACCACGTAGGCGAGTGCGGTGGTCAACGCGGCTACACCCGCACCGTGAGAACTAGGCATTCCTCCGGCGTCCACAACCTTATGAAAGTCCCACTCGCGATACTGAATATAATGAATCGGCAGTTTCAGGACTTGCGTGAGAACGATGGCAGTCAAGGACGCCATCAATGGTTTATTCACCCACATACCTGCCAAAAACCGGACGATATCATTCCACATAAGATATCCATGCTCCAATACGGGTGTATTCACAAAAAATTCGCCTGGACCTCGCTCAACGCTTGTTCCCGTAGTGCTTATGACACTCAATCCGAAGTTCGTTCAGCGCGCAGAGAGCGTTCACATGGTGACACAATGCACTGCGTGCCTCCCTGCACACCGTCTGACAAATCCCCACAACATCCTACCACAACCCCTTCGCGATGGACAGCGGCGAAGAGGGGCAGCGCCCCTCTTATGTTCTACACCAGAGGTGGCATTTGACCTACCAACCAAGGTAACCAACGACATATGATGAGTCGGGGGAAGGGGGCGAAAGCACATGATGCAAGTGAAGCCCATCAAAGTCGGCGAAGCGTGGTGTGTGGCCATCGACGTGCAACTGCCGAAAACGCGTCTGCTGGCGATTTCAACCGAAAACGGCTATGTGATGTGCGGAGCGCTCGATGTCCACCTGCTGCGCACAAAGCTCTCTGACAGAGGCATCATAGCAGCGAGGGCCGTCGGAGTGCGAACCATCGAAGACCTGCTTCAGGGCACCGTCGAATCATGCACACAGCGTGCCGAAGACCTTGGCATCCGCCCCGGCATGCCCATTAAGGAAGCGTTGGAGCGGATGCACAATGCGTCCCAAGATTAATTGCTAGCGTGACCTGATTTGATCCAGTCGGATGGCTCGCTTGTGAACCGTGTGGGTCCAGCGCCGATTCGTCTTGGTGAAATACGCCTGAAACACCACCGGGCCCCACGTCCACAGGAAAAATGGCAGCAGTATCAAGCCGAAATATGCTCGCCAATTTACCCTTTCAAGCAACAGAGCAAGCGGCATCTGCAGGTACAGAAATACGTTCACTCCCACCCAAAAATCGGTCGGCAACAGCCCCGTTACGTGAGAAAGGATGGTGGTGCTCGGGTGGCTGATTTGGAGCACCATCATCAGGGAGGTCAGGAACAGAATCAAGAACCGCGCCGGCTGAAAAAGATAAATTCCCGCGTCAAACTTGGCGAAGTCACGCTCTTTGATTCCCGAGATGAGAAGCGGCACCATGTGAGTCTTTGCACAATGGAAGTGTCCCTGCATCCAGCGCAGCCGCTGACGCATGGAACTCAGAATCGTCGTTGGTTTCTCG
>JAJZAV010000009.1 GCA_021799255.1 Bacillota bacterium | reverse complement strand
GGGTGGAGATGCTGCGCCCTGGGTACGCTATCGAGTACGATGCCATCGTTCCGACGCAGCTTTGGCCGTGGTTGGAGTCGAAGAGAGTCGAGGGTTTGTTCACGGCGGGGCAGATCAACGGGACGTCTGGGTATGAAGAGGCGGCTGGACAGGGAATCATGGCTGGCATCAACGCGGCGCGAAAGGCAAAAGGCGAACCTCCTGTCGTGTTGTCCAGATCCGACGCGTACATCGGAGTGATGGTGGACGATTTGGTGACCAAGGGAACCAACGAGCCGTATCGATTGCTCACGTCTCGTGCGGAGTTCCGGTTGTTGCTTCGTCACGACAATGCGGATTTGCGGTTGATGGAGATTGGACACGAGATTGGGCTTCTGCCTGACGTCCGGTACGACGCGATGAGGCGCAAAAAGGCTCAAATTGACGCCGAACTCGCGAGGTTACGCGGAGTGAGGGTCAAGCCTTCCGAAGCGAATGGGACCCTCTCTCGTGTGTCGTCAAGCCCGCTCGAAGAGGCGATGTCGCTGGAACAGTTGCTCCGGCGTCCTGAGGTATCTTATACGGATCTCGTCGAGATTGAGAAGAATGCTGGGAGGGTCACTCCGGAGGTTCCACCAAAGGTGGCGGAACAGGTGGAGATTGCAACGAAATACGCAGGCTATATCACCAAGCAAGAGCAAGAGGTGGAACGCCTGTTGCGCCTCGAAGAGCGAAGGATTCCCCAAGATTTCGATTTTGAGTCCATTCGACAATTGTCGACGGAAGGACGGCAGAAGCTCTGCAAGGTTCGGCCGACGACGATTGGGCAGGCCGGGAGAATTCCCGGTGTCACGCCGGCCGATATCTCGATTTTGCTGATTTCCTTGGAACAGGTGCGTGGGAACGTTGTCAATGAGTAATGAGGTTGGAGACTGGGTAAAGCAGCTGTCGACAGAGGCCAAGGAACAATTTGAGCGGTATTACAGTCGCCTCGTCTCGGAAAATGAGCGGATGAATCTAACGGGAATTGTGGATAGGGATGAGGTGTTCCTAAAGCACTTTTGGGACAGTGTCCAGGTGTCTCGGATCTCGGCTTTTAGGGAACTTCCCAAGGATGCGAGTTGCGTCGATGTCGGAACGGGAGCCGGATTCCCTGGGTTGCCCCTCGCCATCTCCTACCCAACGATGACCTTTACCTTGGTCGACTCGTTGCAAAAGCGGCTGAGGTTCTTGGATGCGGTGGTTTCGGAAATTCACCTTGAGAACGTGTCATTGGTTCACGGACGAGCGGAGGATCTGGGGCGAGTCCCCGATTTTCGAAATCGGTTCGACGTTGCGCTCTCCCGCGCCGTAGCGCGGCTAAACGTCTTGATGGAACTGTCCTTGCCCTTTGTGCGCGTCGGCGGCTACTTTTTTGCGTACAAGGGTCCAGGATTAAAGGACGAGCTCAATGAGGGCAAGCGAGTGGCAAAACGACTCGGGGCCGAAGTGGTAGGGGTGGAGTCGTTTTCCTTGCCGGATGGCCAAGGAGAGCGAAATATCGTCATTGTGCGCCAGCGAATGGCTACGCCTTCCTCGTACCCGCGAAAAGCAGGGACGCCGCAGAGGAAACCCTTAGGGTAGTGTCGGTTTGTGTCGTTTTGAACTGAGGAAGGCCTTGGAAGAGGATGCGGCGTTGTCGGGTTTTGACGAAGCAATAGAACCTTTGTCAGGAAGGCAGGGATTCCATATAGGTTGTGGAAACCGTATGGCGACGAAACTCCTTTGACTAGGAGCGGGACTGGTTTTCACACATTGGAATTCGGGGGCGGTACGAATGAGGGAGCCCTGGGGCAAATTGCTCAGCATGCGCGACGGGCAAAACGCGAGCGTCGTGGACATCGATGTAGAGGAGATTGTTTCGAATCCTTTCCAACCGAGATCGGTCTTCGATTCCGAGGCGATTGATGAACTCGCGAAAACGATACAGACTCATGGGGTGATTCAACCCGTCGTCGTTCGATTTCGAAACGGAAGATACGAGCTCATAGCCGGCGAGCGTCGTTGGCGGGCCGTGAAGTCTCTTGGTTGGCTCAGAATTCCTGCGATTGTGCGTGACATGAACGACGCCCAGGCGGCGTCGGTGGCTCTCATTGAGAATCTTCAGCGCGAAGGATTAACGCCTATTGAAGAAGCCGTCGCATATCAGCAGTTGTTAGAACTGCATGGGCTTACTCAGGAAAGTCTCGCGCAACGACTCGGGAAGGGACAATCCACCATCGCGAATAAGCTCCGATTGTTGCACCTTCCGGAGGACGTTCAGCAGGCGTTGCTAGCGAGGGCAATCACAGAACGGCACGCACGCGCTCTCCTCGCGTTGCCGAGTGCACAGTTGCAGACGGAACTCTTGAAAGCGTGCATCGATCACGGTTGGAACGTGAAGCAGATGGAGGAGAGGGTAGCGAGTCGGCTTGCCAAGCTGCATGGTGACAAGACGAATCGCAGTCGGAAAAAGACGTTGTCGAAAGATATGCGTATCGCGGTGAATACGATTCGCAAGTCTCTTGAAATGATTGAAAAGAATGGTATCTCCGTGGACGTAAATGAGGTTGAGAGGGAAGATTCATACGAGTTCGTGATTCGCCTGCCGAAGACGGGGCGCAATGGTACGATTGGAAGATCTAGCTAGGTTTCTTCGAAATGGGAGATTTCTCTTTGGGTTTTATCGATTGTTTTTATGTCGAAAGCCCCCATCGATGGGTCCTTTGCAGTACAATGGGTGTTGGGTTAGTGCTAGACGTGAGATTTACTAGGTTCTTCGATTGGCCACAGTGGTAGAGGCTAGGCGAGCTGCGCAGGCACTAGGGTGGTTGCTTTGGTGTGCCTGCCTGTCTGCATTGTCAAATCCGCGAAGTTGGTCGTTCCTATGGATCTGCAAACCCGTGGATATTGAGTGGTTGCGGGTGGTTTTTGACACCCCTTCTAGTGGGAGTGGGTTTACTTGGCTGTTAGGGAGGGCATCGCAGTGTCGACGGGGCGCGTAATCGCTATCGCCAATCAGAAGGGTGGCGTGGGGAAGACCACGACTTCCGTGAACCTGGGGGCCTGTCTTGCATCGTTAGGGCAAAAGGTTCTGTTGGTTGATAGTGATCCGCAGGGGAATACCACATCAGGGATTGGAATCAACAAGGCTGATGTGAAGTACTGCATCTATGACGTGATCGTGAACGATTGCCCAATTGAAGATGCTATTTTGACTACTGAATTTGCGAACCTGTCGCTCCTACCCGCAACGATTCAATTGGCGGGTGCTGAGATTGAGTTGGTTCCAACGATTTCCCGGGAGGTTCGGCTGAGGAGGGCGGTCCAGCCGCTGCGCAGTCGATATGACTACATTCTTGTCGATTGCCCGCCGTCGTTGGGTTTGCTGACGCTGAACGCTTTGACTGCCGCCGATTCGGTCTTGATTCCCATTCAATGTGAGTACTATGCGCTGGAGGGTTTGAGTCAGCTGCTGAACACCATTCGGCTCGTGCAGAGACACTTGAACACGTCCCTCGAGGTGGAGGGTGTGTTGCTGACGATGTTGGATGCGCGTACGAATCTTGGTCTTCAGGTCATTGAGGACGTGAAGAAGTACTTCCGAGATAAGGTTTACACGACGGTCATTCCACGCAACGTTCGTTTGAGTGAGGCTCCAAGTCATGGGAGACCCATCATAGAGTACGATCCCAGATCGAAGGGTGCGGAGACTTATCTTGATCTCGCGAAGGAAGTGATTCGAGGTGCACAAGAAGGCGCTGGGGCGTGGACTTAATTCCCTGATTCCTCCACATCCTGACCTAAGTGTTTCGGATTCCGATGTGGTTGCGGAAATTGAGGTTAGGGATGTCCGGGCAAATCCGTTTCAGCCTCGGCGGCAGTTTGACTTGGCGAAGCTCGAGGAATTGGCGGATTCGATTCGTGAGCACGGCATTATTCAGCCTTTGATTGTTCGTCGGTCATCCATTCGCGGTTTTGAAATTGTTGCTGGTGAACGTCGGTTTCGTGCAGCAAAGCTCGTTGGATTGGTCACGGTGCCCGCGGTCGTTCGGGAGTTTTCTGATGTTGAACTCATGGAAATTGCGCTCATTGAGAATCTTCAGCGTGAGGACCTGAATGCGATTGAGATTGCGGAGGCCTACGCGGGTTTGATGGAGAAGTGCGGGTTAACGCAGGAGGAATTGGCCAAGCGTGTAGGGCAAAGTCGTAGCCATGTGGCGAACATGCTGAGATTGTTGAATTTGCCGTCTGAGATTCGGGATCATGTTTCACGTGGAACAATATCCATGGGACATGCGCGCGCGCTGCTTGCGGTGGAGGACAAGGGACGTCAAGTTCAATTGGCGGATAAGGTAGTGCACGAGGAGTTGAGCGTGCGCAAGCTGGAATCCCTCATCTATCAACAACCAAAGGCTGTTTCACGTGAAACAGCATCAGCGTCGACCCCGGAGGGTCTCCACCTTAGACAATACGAAAACCAACTCCGCGGATACTTCGGAACCTCTGTGAGGATACACCACGGGAAAAAACGTGGCAAAATCGAGATTGACTACTTCTCGAAAGAGGATTTGGAACGAATCCTGCAGCTGTTTCCTGAAAATATTGTCCAACAGTGATAAAAAGCTTCATTTCCTTGCCGGCTAACAAACGGCCAAGATTACCAGAGAGAATCACTGGAAGGACAGACATACTATGCGAGGATTCATTCCGGCAACATGAAGGATCTGGGGGAGGGTATAAGCGTCATGTTCACATTGGCAGCAGCACACATCGTGGGGTTGGCCGCTGCATCGGGCGCGGTAGGAGTTATTGGGATCATCCTCGCAATCATCGCCATCAGTGTAGCGGCCCAAGCGAAGCGCAAGGCGAGGCGTCGACGTCCGCCCGAGGTTTCATCCGCTGAGGAACTCCACGAACTTCTGCGTAAGGACATCCAAGAACTGCAGACGCAGATTAACCAACTGCAAAGTGATCTGACCGACACTCAGGGGCTCCTGCATAGGAAAGTGAACGCCCCGGCCATCATGAGATTCAACGCATTCGGGGATATCGGCAGCGACTTGAGTTTCTCGGTCGCATTTGTGGATGACACCAAGACGGGACTCGTTCTATCCTCGATATACGGCAGGGAAGAATCACGGACCTACGCAAAGCCCGTGTTGGAAGGCGAATCGAGATACCCGCTAACCGAAGAGGAACTTGAGGTCTTGACGGGGGGGCCCAAACAGGCCGACGCCGGCCGCAGGCGCCGACCCGTAGGGACTCCGTAACCGAATGATCTACTCATACGCTCCAAACGAATCCACGCTGGAATGTCGAATCGTATTCTGGCGTGGATTCGTCGCATGAAACCCGGCTAAATGTGAAGACTTGGTGTCGATGACAGACTCCTGAATCCGCAATCGCTGCCACGCAAGAGTCAACGACTCCGCCACGACCTCACTCATACGCATAACAATACCCAAACGCGTGTTTTGCAGGACGAAGTACTCCATGAATCCACACACATTGACGACTCCGGTGAGCGTATAGTCTCCAAACTCGGGCAAGCTCTTCTTCACGCCGGCCCCAGGGCGAAGAGGCCCACGCTCAAGGATGATATGGCCAACGTGATCGAACTTCCCTAGGCATGCATCCACTGCAAGAATGAATGGCGGTACGCTGTATTCACTGTTAATCTCGGCTAGAACGCTGGTAAGGTTGACGGCGTGGACCGGATTGTTCAGCGTGCCATAGACCCGCAAGCCTTGAAAACCCATGGATGTCTCTAATTTGGTTCCAACAATGGGACCAAACGCATCGCCGGTGGATCTATCCGTGCCTACGCAAACGACGACAACGTTCCGACCGCTGGCATCCTGCAGAGCGCGCTGCAGATGTTCTGCTAAGCGGCTTGCCGCGCCGTGCTCATCAAACGGGATTCGGATGGACATCCCTAGCTTGTCTTCATCGCCTTGTCTCTGCTCCTGACCCACCAACAGTCCTCCCAGACCGGAATATTCCCAGTATACGTGCGCGTAGGCTCAACTATACCTGTGTCCGCAAACCCTAGACGCCATAGAGGACTCTCCAAATCGAAATCACAGGCATACAACCAAAAGGCCCATCCGAAGTTCGCCAGTCGAGTGGATAACCCGAGGATGGAACTGAGAAACGCATCAGAAGGTGGGGGAAGCAACGTGATGGATCTGTTGGTCATGGTGGAATGGGTCTGGTGTCAAATCGTCCTTACGCATCGAGGATTCCAAAGAACGCTGATTCTTGTGGGGGGAGCCATCTCGTCGGGTTACACTGCGTCCGTCATAGCCCCATGGCTGGAGCGGACGCTGACGCCGCCGACAAGTCCGGCGTTCCGGTGGGCGCTCGCACAAGTTCAGACAAATGCGGTGCCCGCAGGAGCCATTCACAACTACGTTCCGCCACTTCCGGCGGCAACGGGACAAAACACCTCGATGTGGATTGCCTCGCACGTGCTGCTGTCCATCCTGTACGTTCTCATCACCCTCGCAATATTCTCGGTGTTTGTTACCGTAGCCATGCTGCGGGAGACGCTCTGGGACATCCCAAACATGCCTGTGACCCGCCTTCAGAGCGTGGCACTCCACGTGCTGGCGACCGCTGCCTCCACCTACTTAACCGTAATCTTCGTTGTTCTCGTAGGAAACCTAGCCTGGTTGAAAGACTTTGCATGGATTGCAGAGGAAACTGCGCATTCCCTCGCCGTCACGTACGTCGGCCATATCGTGGCCCTTGTGCTATAGTAGAACCCGAGAAAGACGTACGGCCCTCGTCGCAGCCAACCCGTGTAACACTCTTTCTTGGGAGGTACCCATCGATGCCATTCTCGTACCAAATGGGTGATGTCGTCCAACTGAAGAAACCGCACGCTTGTGGGGCGAATCGCTGGCGTATCATCCGGCTAGGAATGGATATCCGCGTGAAATGTACGGAGTGCGACCATAGCGTCCTTATACCCAGAGCAAGATTCGATAGGCTCATACGAAAGATCCTGGAAACCGCCAAGAACGATAGGGAGAACACCACGAATGACCAGGAATGATGATTCATCACCCGTGCGGTACGTAAAGACGGGATGTCCCCTCGATTGCTGGGACACTTGCGGCATCGTCGCCCAAATTGATGGCAATACCGTAACGAGACTCCAAGGAGACAAAGACCATCCCATCACCGCGGGGTTCCTGTGCAGTCGAGGGAGGCGCCTGCGTGATCGTCTTTATTCACAGGCGCGCATTCAAACTCCCCTTAAACGCAAGGGAGACAGCTGGCAACCCGTGTCTTGGGATCAAGCGCTCGATGAGATTGCGTATCATGTGACCTCTGTTCTTCGCAGTGACGGTCACCACTCCATCCTTCACGCCTTTGATTACGGATCCGGAACCATTCTAAAGAATCTGAACCAGCGATTTTTCTATCAACTTGGAGGTTGCACGGAGACCGTCGGAAGCCTGTGTTGGGACGCAGGCATCACCGCAGCTCGGTACGACTTCGGACAAGCGAAATCGCACCACCCGGAGGATCTCATGAACGCGAGAACCGTGGTGGTGTGGGGGAGAAATGTGTCGGTCACAAACATCCACATGATCCCTTTCCTTCGTCGAGCGGCCGAGGCTGGAACAGAAATCGTCGTTGTGAACCCCATCGCAAATGACTTCTCCGATCACGCGGCGGAGCACATCGCACCACGCCCGGGCACGGACGGAGCCCTGGCGCTCGGCGTCCTTCGTATCTGCCGAGACAACGGCTGGCTGAACAAGCGATTCGTAACCGAACAATCCGTGGGTTGGGACGAACTGTCGCCTCTCCTCGACGCGTTCAGCCTCGATTTTGTCACCGCAGAGACTGATGTTTCCGAACAACAGATTCTGAATCTCGCCAGACGCTATGGAACCGAAGGCCCAGTGGCGACCCTGTTGGGACCGGGCATGCAGCGGTACCCTGGAGGTGGCAATGCGATTCGGGCGATTGACGCACTAGCGGCCGCGACGGGAAACGTCGGCGTCCGAGGGGGAGGCGTGCAATACGCCGAGCGTGAAGTGGCGGACTGGATTGATCAAGAGTCCATACAGGGACGAAAGCACGCTGACGTAAGGGAATTCACCCGAGGCGAGCAGGCTGACCAAATCCTTGCGGCGACGCCGCCGATAAAGATGCTCTTTGTCACGCGAACAAACCCAATAACCCAGGTTCCCAACAGTTCACGCCTGAGGGAAGCGTACAGCCGGATCCCCGTCAAGGTCGGCGTGGACCAGTTTCTTACGGAGACCGCAAAAATGATGGACTACGTTCTTCCGTGCACGCACGTTCTCGAAGACGAAGACTTCATCTTCTCAACGATGTGGCATCCGTACATTACGTACATTTGTCCCGCCGCGGCCATCCAAGGGGACGCGAAGCCGGAGTGGTGGATATTCGGGCAATTGGCGAACAGACTCGGGTTTGGGGACCAAATGAATCAACCCATTCATGCTTGGATGGAACGAGCGCTGGCTCCCTGCGAGCCATATGGGGTGACGCTCGAACGGCTCATGCGAGAAGGAACTGTGCGATTGCCAGTGCCACGCATTGCCTGGGAGAACGGCGATTTCAAAACCTCATCGGGGCGCTTCGAATTTGCGTCGGACACTGCCGAGCGCGAGGGAAGGTCCCGCACCGCAATCTACATCCCACCTTCTAATCGGGGAAGAATCGTCGGAAAGGCGGAACCTACCGAGTATCCCTATGCGTTGCTTACGATTCATCCAAGGTTTTCGGAGAATTCTCAACACAAGGACTTGCCACACATTCCGAACCCTCCGACTGCCATTGTCTCCACAAAAATAGCCCGCGACACGGGCATCAAGGACGGATCCTACGCACGCCTATGGAACGAGCAAGGCAGCCTGGTGGTTCGCGTGCAAATCAGCGACCGGGGACATCCGGATACGATAGTCATGGAATCCGGATGGTGGCACAACGGGTCTAACGTAAACCAACTGACACCCACTCGAAGCGCGGATTTAGGCACACAGACAGCCCAATACGACTGCTCGTGTGCCATTGCACCAGTAAGCAGATTTGAGACGGTGCAAGCTACCACCGCAAATGAGTCCCAGGAAAATCTCTAAACCGTTCGAACTTCGAAAACCTTGAATCGGAATCAGCTTGCTAATGAATTGCGGGCAGACTGCTTAGACGGCGGAATCATAGTCGATGCCAATCCTTTAGTCGGCAACCGACGGACCCGCAGGCGACGCATCAATCGCTTCCACATGGATTTGCACCTCCTTTCGCCTTTAAGTTTGCCACAATATCTGAGGATTATCTATAGATTATTGTGTCGCGTGGGCCCATCTCCTATAATGGGCACTGCAACGAGGAAAAGAGGTGTCGTCATGCCATTGCAGGCAGGCATTGTAGGACTGCCGAACGTCGGCAAATCAACGCTTTTCAACGCTATCACACGGGCTGGCGCAGAAGCTGCCAATTACCCGTTTTGTACCATTGACCCGAACGTTGGAGTCGTCGAGGTGCCAGACCCACGCCTCCAAGGTCTCGCAGAGATAGTTCACCCCAAGCGTATCGTCCCGACAGCCTTTGAATTCGTCGACATTGCAGGGCTCGTAGCCGGGGCAAGCAAAGGCGAAGGGCTGGGAAATAAGTTCCTCGGTCATATTCGCGAGGTGGACGCCATCGTTCACGTAGTGCGTTGCTTTGAAAACGGCGATGTAACTCACGTCTCGGGAAGCGTAGATCCTGTCCGGGATATTGAAACCATCGAACTTGAACTCGTTTTGGCCGACCTCGATACGGTGGTTCGTCGCCTAGACCGGGCAAGGAAGAACCTGAAATCTGGCGACAAACGTTATGCCATCGAACTTTCAGCCCTAGAGAGATTGGACGCCGCCCTATCCGATGGAAAACCAGCACGCAGCGTTCAGTTGAACGATGAAGAGGGCGCGCTCCTGCGGGACATGCACCTACTGACGACCAAGCCAGTGCTATACGCGGCCAACGTTGGCGAAGACGACGTGGCCGACGCGAAGGGAAATCCATATGTAAAGGCCGTGGTGGAACGCGCCAACAACGAAGGGGCTGAAGTTGTCCCCATCTGTGCTCAATTGGAAGCGGAGATTGCCGAGCTGGAGGGTGAAGACCGCACCGCGTTTCTGTCCGAACTGGGGCTCAAGGAGGCCGGCCTGGATAGGCTCATCCACTCGGCGTACCACTTGCTTGGACTTGCCACATACTTTACGGCCGGGGAACCGGAAGTCCGCGCGTGGACCATCCGTCAGGGAACAAAGGCGCCACAAGCAGCCGGCGTGATCCACACCGACTTTGAACGGGGGTTCATTCGAGCCGAAGTGGTTCACTACGATGATCTCGTCGCGACCGGCGGATACGTCGCCGCCCGCGAAGCGGGGAAGTTGCGGCTCGAAGGTAAGGACTACGTAGTGCAGGACGGGGACGTTATGCACTTCCGATTCAACGTATAGAAGTTCCCAAGTGGTTTGCTTTCACGGAACCAAGGATGCAGGGGACCGCCGTGACCAGCCACGCCATGCTGGAGATGGTCAACGGCCCCTTTGGCAGGGTGGCGGATCACGGTGCACCACCCTCTCCTGAGACAAGCTCTGATTGTAATGTGAACCTTGTGCCCAAGCCACCAAAGTGGTACTATATATACTTGGCACGTTTTTTATGCCCAACCTTGCTCCGTCCTCGAGGCGGGGCCACAGTCCAAAAGGAGGTGACCAAGGGATGCGCCAGTATGAAACCATGTATGTTCTGAAGCCGGATTTGGAGGCTGAACAGACTTCCGAACTGGTGACGAAGTACCAATCCCTCGTGACAGATCACGGTGGTCAGATTGATCAGGTCCAGGAAATGGGGAAACGCCGTTTGGCGTACGAGATCAATGACTATCGCGAAGGTTATTACGTGTTGATGCAGTTTTCCACCGACACGGACCTGACTCACGAGCTGGAACGCGTCATGAAAATCGAAGACGCCGTGCTTCGTTTCTTGACAGTGCGCTTGGGCGAATAGTCATTCGTCTGGAGGGGTAGTTGTGCTAAACCGGATCGTTTTGATTGGAAGGTTAACGCAAGATCCAGAGTTACGGTACACGAATTCTGGAACTGCCGTAGCAACGTTTTCGCTGGCTGTGGACAGGCAGCGGACGAACCAGAACGGCGAGCGGGAAACGGATTTTATCAACATTGTCGTGTGGCAGAAGCAGGCGGAGACATGTGCGCAGTATTTGCACAAAGGGCGCCTTGCAGCCGTCGACGGGCGATTGCAAATCCGAACCTATGAGAATCGGGAAGGACAAAAGGTGCGCGTAGCCGAGGTCGTTGCGGAAACCGTGCGTTTTCTCGACCGCGGAGACCAGCCTATGGGTGGCCCTTCGTCCAGTCCCCCGACGCAAAATCGACAAAGACCGGAGCCAGCACGAACGAACCAGCCCCAATTTGACGATGATCCGTTCGCAGACGATAGTCAAACCATCGACATTTCAGATGATGATCTGCCATTTTGATCAGGCCTTCAAATCGGCCGTGAGGGGTGAACCAATATGCCACGTAAAGGACGAGGCGGAAAACGTCGCAAGGTGTGTCAGTTCTGCGTCGACAAGATTCAGACCGCTGACTATAAGGATGTCGGAAGGCTGTCCAAGTATTTGACCGATAGAGGGAAGATTCTTCCGCGCCGCATTTCCGGAAACTGTGCCCGTCACCAACGTCAAGTGACGGTTGCCATCAAACGTGCGCGTCAAATTGCACTGATGGCTTACACCACCGAATAATTCGAATCGCAAGCGCAGAATCCAGCTTGTACGGGCGCACCCTTCAGTGGGTGCGCCCGTTTTGACAGGTGCGTTTCCTTGCGAAAGGCGCATGACGAGATCCTCCTATCCCTTCCTCTGCAAAATACCCCGCACGCTCTTTCCCTTGAGAAAGACATTGCAATACAATCAGCCCCTTTTCTCGCACACGAAAAAAGATTGACTTACGCCTCAGAGTGACCTAGTGTTCAAGTTAGTCCTAGACAATGACAAATTGCAGTATTGGATGGTGCACTAGGTCTCTCACAGCCGAAAGGAGCAAACACGATGGGCACAGTGAAAGTTGCCATTCTGGGGCAGGGACGCAGCGGTCGCGATATTCACGCGAGTTCTCTTGCCCAAATGCCAGGGAAATATGAAATCGTCGCGCTGGTTGACGAGGATCCACAAAGGCGGGATCGGGCCGCCCGGGAGTACGGATGCGACACCTACTCTAGCTACCAGGCTCTTCTGCCACGCCAGGACATTGACTTGGTTGTCAACGCGTTGCCAAGTGCGCTGCACGTACCCGTGTCGATGGAGTTCCTTCGGGCCGGATTTAACGTCCTCAGTGAGAAACCGGTTGCACGCTACACCTCCCAAGTCGATGCCCTAATCGACGCGGCGAGAACGGCGGGGAAAATGCTTGCTGTGTTCCAACAGTCTCGCTTTTCTCCCGCCTTTGTGAAACTGCGGGAAGTCATCCAATCTGGCGTATTGGGTCGAATTGTGCAGGCTAGCATCGCCTACAATGGCTTCGCCAGGCGTTGGGACTGGCAAACGCTACGTTCGATGAACGGTGGCAATCTCCTGAACACCGGACCGCATCCCGTGGACCAAGCATTGCAACTATTCGGAACCGACGTCATGCCGAACGTCTTCTGCCGAATGGACTCGGCAAACTCATACGGTGATGCCGAGGACTACGTAAAACTGGTTTTGTACGGCGAAGGAAGGCCCAACGTGGACGTGGAGATCTCTTCGTGTTCCACGTACCCGCTTTTCACCTACCACATCCAAGGTACCAAGGGGGGGCTGATGGGCAATACTTCGCATCTTTCATGGCGGTTCTTCAAACCGGAAGAGTCGGCATCCCACGAACTCATCACCGCTCCCCTTGCGAACGCGGACGGCACTCCTGCTTACTGCCAGGAGCAACTGCGTTGGTACGAAGAGTCTTGGGATATCCCAGAGGATATGGGTCGAAACCTGTTCTTGACGATGACCCTATCCTACTACGACATGCTCTACGAGACGCTCACAAACGGGACTCCATTGGTGGTCACGCTGCCGGAAGTCCGCCAACAGATAGCTGTCATGGAGGCTTGCTTCCGACAAAACGAACGCTTTTCCTACACCCCCATTTCGTCCGGGCACTGACTGGTTTGCTAGACGCCTGAATATAACCACAACGAAAGGTGGCGACGGAACGTGGAGCCGCTGAAAATAGGAATCATTGGCCTTGATACATCTCACGTCACCGCGTTTACTGAACTTCTTCACGCACAGGACCACCCGTACCACGTGCCAGGGGGTAAGGTAGTCGTCGCGTACCCTGGTGGCTCCAAAGACTTTGAACTGAGCGCCAACCGCGTTGCTCAGTACACGGATGAACTTCGTAGTAAGTACGACGTTGGCATCGTCGAACGTTGTAGTGACGTTGCCAGGGCCTGCGACGCGATTCTTCTCGAATCCGTAGACGGACGCGTTCATCCGGAACAACTCGCAGAGGTCGTTCCGTACGGGAAACCCATTTTCGTCGACAAGCCTTTTGCACTTTCGTCCAAAGAAGCAGACGCAATGGTGGAAATGGCCCATCGACACGGCACGCCCATCATGAGCACTTCAGCACTCCGGTATGCCCAGCCGTTCGTCGAAGCCACGTCACACGACCCGCAGGCCGAAGGCGGTCAGATCACCGGTTGCGACGCATACGGTCCGATGGCCATAGAACCGACTCAACCGGGGCTCTTCTGGTACGGAATCCACACCGCCGAAATCCTGTTCGCAGCCCTGGGCAAAGACTGCCTTCGCGTGCGCAGCGTCACGAACGAGAAGCACGATATCGTCATAGGAGAGTGGGCAAACGGACGCATAGGAACCATCCGGGGCAATCGAACGGGGAGTTACCACTTCGGCGCACTCGTGCACCGCGAATCGACAACCAGAGCCGTGGACATCTCCGGGAGCGAAAAACCTTTTTACGCGAGCCTGTTGGAGGAAATCATCCGTTTCTTCCGAACCAAGGCCTCGCCCATCGATGAAGAGGAGACAAAACAGGTCATTCGTTTCATCGAATGCGCCAACGAGAGCCGAGTCACTGGCAGCATCGTCGAATTGTAGCCTTCATTTTCAAATTGCGGGCGCCATATGCGAACAAGCGGCGCCTACACGCGAGGGGGACACAAGGTGGTGCTGGAGCGGCTAGGAATCATTACTGACGAAGTCTCCGACGACCTGAACGAGGGACTCGACTTTGCTGCAAAGCATGGGCTATCCCACGTTGAGATCAGGTCCGTGGGCGGATCAAACGTACTGTCTCTTGGCGACGATGAGATTGTCTCCATCCGACAGCGGGTACACGAGCATGGCTTGTTCGTCTCCTGCCTGGCGTCGCCGGTATTCAAATGCGCACTTCACCCTGCGCGCGTGATCGCACGTGGGGACATGTTCGGAGCGTCCGAGGGGACCGTGTTGCAGCACTTTCTGTTGCTCGAACGAGCGCTCACCGTCGCTCGACTGCTCGGGACCAACAAAATTCGCGTGTTCTCGTTTTGGCGGGAACAGGATCCTTCCTCTTGTGCGCAAGAAATCTCCCGCCACCTTACACGCGCCAGCGAAATGGCAGAGTCCGCCGGGGTCACACTCCTGTTGGAAAATGAACCGACATGCAATGGGGGCTTTGCGGGAGAAATCGCGGACATCATCCGCACGGTGAACAGCCCGTCCCTCTCAGCGCTGTGGGACCCAGGCAACGAGGTGTACGGGGGAAAGGAGTCTCCTTTGGAGGGGTACTGCCGGGTGCGCAGCGTGATAAAGCACGTTCACCTAAAGGACGCTCGGATCAACTCAGCGGGCCACCCGGAATGCCTGCCCATTGGACGCGGGTCCGTGCCGTTTGGGAAGCAGTTGGCCATGCTCGTCGACGACGGGTATCAAGGTCTCTTCACGCTAGAGCCCCACTACGTCCCGGACGGAGGGACAAAGAAGCAGGGCTGTGAAGAAGCGCTCGCGGGGCTCGTCGAGTTGTTGAGAGACCTTTGATTTAAACGCGATAGTGGGGTGGTTATCACGAAAGTGTACGTCAGTGCGGACATGGAAGGCATCGCAGGGATTGTGTCCCGCGACCAACTCATCCCGGGGGAACGGCTTTACGACGAAGGTCGGGATCTCCTAACGGACGAGGTGAACGCGATGGTGGACGCTCTTGTGAGCGCAGGTGTTGACGAGATTGTGGTAAAGGACGCGCACTACGCTGGGTTGAACCTTCGTCTGAATCGTCTGCACAAAGCCGCTCGCTACTGTCTTGGACCCGGGCGCGGAGCCGACCGGTTCGCCGGGCTCGACGAAACCTTCGACGGGGCCATTCTGCTTGGCTATCACGCAAGGGCGGGCACCCCGAGGGCAATTCGCGATCACACCATGACCTCCCTCAACTGGCAGTCCGTCAGCCTAGGCGAACAAGAGGTGGGGGAAATCGGTTTGGACGCGCTCATGTTCGGGTTGACCGGCGTTCCGGTAATCCTCGTGACAGGCGATGACAAGGCGTGTGCAGAGGCGCGCGAGCAACTGGGCGAAGCCGTTTCGACGCTGGAGACCAAACGGGCACACGGGCGGCACGCAGGAGTGATTAAGGCTCCTAAGGCGGTGTATGACGAATACCCCACCGTCGTCAAGGAGGCAATCGCCGCAAGGAGTCGTCTTCGTCCCTACACGATTCCGGGTCCATACACCCTCACCATCCGCTACACATCGACGGATTTGGTCGATGCACTGTACATCGACAGCGAGCGAGATTCAAGGGTGGATGGACGCACCGTGAGGTACACAGACGTCAACCTAAGCAGGCTGCTCGCGCGTGCGCTCTAGGAGGAAGTTGGCATGACGAAAGCCGTGGGGAGATCCGTTGCGAAAGGTACGGCCATCCTGCGCGCGCAAAACGAGAAGCGAATCCTCGCTCACCTGCGCAAGCACCAAACTAGCACCCGGGTGCGGATGGCCGAGGATCTCCACTTGAGCAAGAATACCGTCTCCATCATCATCGACAAGCTGATTGCGGACGGAGTTGTGAAGGAAACCGGCACGGACACTAGCGGAGTTGGGCGTCCACGGGTTGAAGTGACCCTGCAAACGAGATCGTATCAGGCGGTCGGCATTCACATCAGGCGGGACCATTATCAAATGGTAGTGACGGACTACGCTGGGGACGTTTTGGAGTCAACGCAGAACCCTGCATCAACGAGCGATGCTCGCGCCCTGCTCGGGCTTTTATCAGAGGATCTGAACGAGGTCCTCGACAGATATTCAAGGGTTCTTGGCATCGGCGTCGCCGTACCTGGCCTGGTCGATCCCGATGCCGGCATCGTTCACTCATCGACCCACCTCGGTTGGCGCGACGTGGCCATCCGAGAGCATCTGCGCCTCCAAAGCCGCGACATTCCCATCCTGGCCCTGAATCGGGTTCAGGCGGCTGCCCTGTCGCCGTTTGCTGACGCAACGCATCACGCGCAGAGCATGTTCTACGTCCGCATTGACGAAGGCGTGGGCGGCGCGCTCGTCGTGGGCCACAGGCTTCTCCAGGGCGCGACCTTTACGGCGGGCGAGATTGGTCACATCAGCGTGGACAAGGATGGACCCCACTGCACGTGCGGACAGCGCGGATGCCTCGAGTCTCTCGTTAGAGTTCCGCGCGCTGTCGCCGTTCTGCGGCAAGATTCATCCATCCATACCTGGGATGAGTTGAAGACAGCATGCGGTCCCATTTCTAGCGCCTGTCACACCGAATACGTAACCCTTTTAGCAACATATGGCACGTACGTAGGACGGGCGCTTGCGAGCGTCATCAATCTTACGAATCCAGAACGGGTCATCGTGGACAGTCCATACAGCGAGACGGAGGAGTTTTGCCGGGCGACCGTGGGGGAGGCGAGGCGATTGGCGCTTTCGTATCCCGGTCAAAGAACCCACTTTGAATTCGTGGATATGCCGCAATCCTCCGCCGTAGGGATGGCGCAAGCCGTCATATTACACTTCGAGGGGGAAACCGAATGCTAAGCCATCGACGACCGTTTGTGGCGGGCAAAATGACGGTAACGGTATGCAAGGACAGGAGCACCCTCGGTCGCCTTGCCGCGAAGGCGGTGGCCGAAGAGATGAGGGCCTTGCTCATCAATCAGCCGGCCATCAGAATGGTGTTTGCCGCCGCTCCGTCCCAAAACGAATTTCTTGCGGCGCTTGGCCAGGAAGCCGACATCGATTGGAGATGCGTGACCGCGTTTCAGATGGACGAATACGTCGGTCTCACGCCTTTGGACGAGGCCTCGTTCGCGCATTATCTCAACCTCCACCTGTTCGCCTCCGTGGAGCCTGGGGAGGTTCATCGGATGAACGCAGTCAGTTCACCCGAGCGCGAATGCGAGCGCTACGCAAATCTTATTTCCGAGGCGCCCATCGATATCGTCTGTCTGGGCATTGGTGAGAATGGGCATCTGGCTTTTAACGATCCCGCTGTCGCAGACTTTTCGGATCCTCTCGTCATGAAGCAGGTCACCCTTGACGCAGAGTGTCGCCTACAGCAGGTGCATGACGGTTGCTTTCCCACCGTCGAGGACGTCCCGTCCACCGCACTAACCTTGACCATTCCCACGCTCATGAGTGCGAGGAGGATCTTTGGGGTGGTCCCCGGCGAAACGAAGCGCGTCGCCGTTGGCAAAACACTTCATGCGGCCATCGCGCCAGACTGTCCCGCAACGGTTTTGCGAGAGCACGCGAACTGCCACCTGTTCCTCGATGAAGGGTCCTACGGGGGAGAAGAGCATGCGGGCTGACCTCGCGCTCTGCGGCAGACACTACCAAAGCGGCGAGCGCATCCGCCTCATCGTCAAGGATGGAAGAATCGCGTCCATCGAGCATGACGGGGCGGCCGACTCCGCAACCGCAGACGATGAGGCACGGTCGCAGAGCGGCGTGGCGACGCCCGAGGAACTATGGATAGCCCCAGGACTCGTGGACCTACAGGTAAACGGATATCGCGGGTACGATTTGAACCAACTCGCGCTCACCACGCAAAACGTCCGAGCCATGGTTGAGAGCCTGTGGGAAACGGGTGTCACGGGCCTGTTTCCAACCATCGTGACCAACGCGAGGGCGGCCACAGAGGCCCTGTTGCGAACCATCGTCGAAGCCCGACGGGATCCCGCGATTCGGGCGTCCATTCCGGGCATCCACCTCGAAGGTCCGTACATCTCATCGGAAGACGGTCCGAGGGGTGCTCACGATAAACGTTACGTGCGTCCACCCGACTGGGAAGAATTCTTGCGGTGGCAAGACGCAGCAGAGGGGCTCGTGCGTCTCGTCACGCTCTCGCCAGAGTGGCCAGGGGCGCCGGATTTCATTCGCAGGTGCGCGAACTCGGGTGTGCGAGTGGCCATCGGGCATACGGCCGCAAGCAGCAAGCAAATTGAGGCGGCCGTCGACGCTGGGGCCACGCTGTCCACTCACCTCGGCAACGGTGCACACAAGATGCTCCCGCGTCACCCAAACTATATTTGGGATCAATTGGCCAACGATTCCCTTCACGCTTCGTTCATCGCCGACGGATTTCACCTTCCGGACTCCGTTATCCGAGTGATCCTCAAAATGAAGCTAAGCACCAGCTTCCTCGTTAGTGACGTCGTGGCCTTGGGCGGCATGCCACCGGGGAGATACAAATCTCATATTGGGGGAAATGTCGTTCTAACCGAGGCCGGACAACTCTATATGGCCGAAGACCCGACGCTTCTTGCCGGGTCCGTTTCGACCCTGTTGCAGAGCGTCTGCAACCTCGCAAACAAACGCATCCTGCATTTCTCACAGGCTTGGGATCTGGCCTCCACGCGCCCCCTCCGTTATATCAATCCGGGCGTTGAACGAGGACTCGTCGAAGGCGAGCCCGCAAATATTGTTTGCTTTCATCGAAGGGAAACGACGGTTGTAGTGGAACATGTATTTATAGAAGGGAAGGTTATGCTTTCGAAGTGATGCACACCCTCGGGCATCTCCGGCTCCAGATGTATTGGAAAACCGCCGAATTGGCACGGAATCAAAGGGAACTGCTCAGCCCCGAATCCATGGATCGTATCTGAAAAATCAGTTGACAACAAATTTTCTTCTGTCTAGTATAGTTGTGGGTAGAAATATCCGTCAGATCGATATAAAATGGAGACAAATTTCGATAATAAGAGAGGTGAACCGGGGGGTCTACATCGTAACTATTCCTTCAAAGATTGGATACCTGACGGGAGGGGAACATACGTGGCAAAAGGAATGACGATAGCGAAGAGTGCTTTAGCTGCACTCACTTTGACGGGTACATTATCGGCCTTTGCTGTAACCGCATCGGCAGCACCCAGTAGTTCCAGTGGATCATTCTCCATGTACATCATCGGGGACAAGCGGGGCTTTTCTCCGGACATTTACACGTGGTCTTTGTATGCGGATTCGTTGGGGATTTTTGAAGGCCTGGTGCACAACAGTGACAAGGGCGTTGTGCCTGGCATTGCAACGAGTTGGTCTACCAGCAAAAATGGGAAGGTGTGGACCTTCCATCTGCGCCATAACGCGAAATTCTCCAACGGAGACGCGGTTACGGCCCAGGATTTCGTCTTCGGTTTCCAACAGGCCTTTAATCCCAACACGGCCGTAAAAGACGGCGGCGGAATGGATGCAACGGCGTTCCTTCCCGTCGTCAACGGAGTGGAAGTGGCGGCTGGTACGAAGAGCCCCTCCACCCTTGGCGTGAAGGCGGTTAACAATTACACCTTCCAGATCATGCTGACTCGTAAAGATCCAACGTTGATTCAGGACTTGACGCTGCCTGCCATGGGTTGGGCGGTTCCGCTGGATCCGAAGGTCGTGAACAGCATGTCCGCGACGGATTGGACGACTCCGAGCAAAATCGTGTCCGACGGACCTTACATGGTGAGCAGTTTCACCCCGAACACGTCAGCCACCCTGGTTCCGAATCCGTACTACTTCAATAAGGTGAAATTGAAAAAGATCACCCTCAACTACACAGCTTCGTCAACCGGGCTCGTCGACTTCGAGAATGGTGCCCTGGATATGGCCATCATCAACCCCAGTGACATCAAGGCGGTTGATTCGAATCCGACGCTAAAGAGCGAACTGCATTTCTTCCCGACTGCTGCGCAGTACACCTTGGACGTGGCGCCGAGTCAGAACAACGCGTTGCTCAATCCGTTGGTCCGTAAGGCGTTGATGATGTCCATCAATAGGGACCTCATCTCGAAGGACGTGCTCCAAGGGACGGGCACACCGGCGTACGACTACATGACCCCGACGTGGCTGGATCCCTGGATCAAGAAGAACGCCATCCCGTATGATCCGACAGAGGCAAAGGCTTTGCTGGCTCAAGCAGGGTATCCGGGCGGGAAGGGATTCCCGACGCTCTCGATTAATGTCGGCGTAGGCAGTACCCCTGACCTTGTCGCCGAGGCGATTCAACAGATGTGGCAGCAGAACTTGGGCATCACGGTCAAGTACAACGGCATGCCGGCCAGTCAATTCTACTCCACCTACAACAACCCCATCACAAGCGGCGTGGCGTTCCGCCAGAATGCGTCCAACGTGGTCTATCCACAATTGGAGTTGCCGACATCGGTCGTCGCCTTCCTGAACACCGGAGTTGGTCAGGACTGGACCGCGCCGTATCTGCCGATGAACATCTACACACAGTGGCAAAAGGTTATTGCCAACAAGAGCATGCCGCCGAAACTCCAACAGGAGCAAGCTGCGAATATCCTCATTCACAATCTGCCGAAGAGCATCCTTCAGTGGATTCGCTTGGGGGTCAAGGCGTATAACACCAACAACACGGCGCTCATGAAGCAGTTCTTCTACATGCAGGAGGAGCAGGTATTCGACCTTCCAATCTATACGCCTCTCCAGCCAGTGCTCATCCGTTCGAACGTTCACGGGTACAAGGCGAACAGTTTCCTGTTAACGACGCCACCGGTGTGGTTCAACGACATTACAGTATCGTAAATGGTCAACCTGACTCTGTCAGGGAGCATTTCGATGGGGCCCACGTGGCCCCTTTATTCTCTGCCAGGAGTGATCTGACGTGTTCATGTATATCATCAAGCGGCTGTTCTACATGGCACTAGCGTTTCTCCTCGTGAGCATCGTCACCTTCGGGTTGATGAAGGCCGCGCCGGGAACTTTTCTCATCAACACGCAGATGCTGGGCGGCGTCCAAGCCGCAACGGACCTGAATATTCCACCCCAATTGATGAATTCGTTCATTAAAGAGTTTCATCTAAACTCGCCATGGTATGTTCAATATTGGTTTTATCTGAAGGGTTTTGTGACCTTGCATTTCGGGTACTCCATTGAATATCCGTCCTTGCCTACGATGTCCTTGATTAAGCGAACATTTCCACTCACGCTTGGGTTAGCCTTCTCAGCCACCGTAGTAGGAACCATTGTGTCCATCGTGCTTGGGGTTATCGCCGCGGTCAAGGAACACACCTGGGTAGACTCCACGACAATGTTTATTGCCACTTTGGGCACGGCCATTCCTAGTTACGTCACCGCTATCGTACTCATGCTCGTTTTTGGGGTTTGGTGGCGTATACTACCAATCCTAGGATTTCAAGGAATTCAGCACTACATCCTTCCCGTCGCCGCCCTGGTCATTCCGGTCGTTGGCTCAATGTCGAGGTACATGCGCAACAGCTTGATAGAATCGCTTCACTCGGACTATATCGTATCGGTATACGCGAAAGGCGGGGGCATGAGACAGGCGGTGTTCGGCCACGCGCTGAGGAATTCCCTATTGCCGCTCATTACCGTGGTTGGTCCTCAATTAGCCGGCCTCTTGATGGGCACCGTGATCATCGAGAATTTGTTTGGTTTACCCGGCATGGGACAGGTGTTTGCTAATGCGGCCCAGCAGAAGGACTATCCGTTGATTATGGTATCCACCCTACTCTACGCGGTGGTCATCATGGTTATGAACCTCCTCGTCGACTTGACATATGGTGGGCTAGATCCACGCATTCGTAAAATAGGCTATGTACAGGGGCGATGAACCGAGCCATGTCACTGAACAGTGTGATTGGAAACAGAGAACAACTGATTGGCGCACGCGCTTCTTCTTGGCGACGAATGTGGAGTCGGCTTACAAAAAATAGAAAGGCGCTCATTGGGGCAATTATGGTTTTTCTGATTGTCTTCCTGGCGGTCTTTGCAAACTGGATTTCCCCCTACGCGTATCAACAGGCGGACTTCACGAGTCTAAACCAAGGGCCGTCCCTTAGCCACATCCTTGGCACTGACAGCTTGGGACGGGACTTATTTACAAGGATTAATTACGGGTTGCGCAGCGTTTGCATCGTCGGTTTCGGTGCGGAGTTTGTTGAATTGACGGTGGGGGTCATGGTGGGTGCCCTGGCCGCGTACAAAGGCGGCTGGGTGGATAACGTACTGATGCGTTTGGTGGACGCCGTCGCTTCTTTCCCGAGTTTTCTCATCAGCATGATCCTGGTGACCATGATGGGAAGAATCCTCCCCGTCATGCTTCTTGCGGTCGCCGCCACAAGTTGGGTCGGCATGGCCCGCGTCGTTCGAAGTCAAGTCCTGCGCGTGCGGCAAACCGAGTACATTCAGGCCGCACGAAGCATGGGAGCGTCGTCGCTCACCATTATCCTCCGTTACATCCTTCCGAATGCCATGGGTCCCATTGTTGTAGCCGTCTCCTTTGGCATTCCGGCAAACATGATGGCCGAAGCGGGCCTAAGCCTGGTGGGGCTGGGAATCAACCCGCCCACACCAGACCTTGGCGTCATGATTTCAGAAGGGCAACAATCTATCATGTCCTATCCATGGCAGCTCATCGGCCCGGTAGGCGTGTTTATCATTGCCTTGTTAGGATTCACCTTTTTGGGTGATGGACTGCGCGACATGTTTGATACCAGAAGCAGGCGGTAATTCTCAGTCTGAGATGGAGGTTGAAACGTTGGCACCACTTCTGGAGATCTCCAATCTGTCCGTCCGATTTCATTCCGATAAAGCGGAAGTATTTGCTGTGAACGGCCTAGATCTGTCGTTGGACACGGGAAAGGCCATTGCCATCGTCGGAGAGAGCGGCAGCGGCAAGAGCACGGTCATGATGGCCGTCATGAGACTATTGCAGTCGAACGCCTCGATTACCGGACAGGTGAAGCTGGACGGAACCGATGTGCTACAACTTCCCGAGAAAGCCATGCGTCGTCTTCGCGGAAAGGAAATGGCGATGGTTTTCCAAAATGCAGGGTCGTCGATGAATCCAACGAAGACCATTGGGGACCAGATGATTGAACCCATGCTCTTTCATCATATGGCTTCCGCCCGGGACGCCCGGCAGGTCGCTGTGAAGCTCTTGCATCAGGTTGGCATCCCGGACCCCGAAGAGAGGCTGAACAACTACCCGTTTGAGTTCAGCGGTGGCCAATTGCAGCGCGTCATGATTGCGATGGCGCTCATCGCGGATCCGAAGTTGCTCATCGCTGATGAGCCGACGACTGCGCTCGACGTGACGGTACAAGCTGAGGTGCTCATCCTCCTGAAGAAGTTGCAGCGGGAGCGGGGCATGGGTCTGGTGTTTGTCACGCACGATCTCGCCGTGGCAGCCCAAGTAGCCGACGACATCTACGTCATGTACGGCGGTTTCGTGATGGAACGCATCGCCGCATCAGAGTTGACGACCCATCTTGTTCACCCTTATTTGCGTGGGCTCGTTCAGTCGATTCCAAAGATTGACGGACCGCGGACCGAACTGCCTTACATTCCTGGGCAACCGATATCGATTACGGGCGGACTGCCCGATGGATGCGTATTTGCCTCACGATGCGACAAACGGTTCGTAAAATGCCATGAGAGGCCCCGTCATATATCAATATCTCAGCAACATAGTGTTTCGTGTTGGTTGGCTGAGGGGGGAGTGGAGCAAGCGTGATACAGAGCGTGTTTCAGCCGGATGATACCCCGATTGTGAAGCTCGAGAATATCACAAAGCGATTTCGGACGTCGCGCGGCGACCTGCTCGCTTGTAACGATATCACCGTGCAAGTCGATAAAGGCATCAGCTTGGGTGTGGTTGGAGAAAGCGGGAGCGGCAAATCTACTCTGATAAAGACCTTGCAGTTGCTGGAGCGGCCGACGAAAGGGAACGTCTGGATTGGTGGACAGAACGTCACCTTGTATTCAGAGAAGAGACTCAAGCCCTTTCGCCGTAGGATTCAGTTTGTCGCGCAGGATCCGTACAGCTCCCTGTTTCCGAACATGACCATCGCTCAGAACATTTCGGAACCCCTTTATGTCCATGGAATCTCCGACAAGAAAGAGAGAAGAGATAAGGCAGCAGAACTCATGGAATTGGTGGGGATCTCGCTGTCGTATTTTCACTCTTTTCCGCATGAGCTGAGCGGTGGGCAGCAGCAGCGCGTGGCCATCGCTCGGGCCCTTGCCCTGTCGCCAGAGGTTCTCGTGCTGGACGAGGCCGTTTCGAGCCTGGACGTCTCGATTCAGGCCCAAATTCTGAATCTTCTCCAGCGCTTGAAAAAGGATCTAGGGCTAACCTACATTTTCATTTCTCACAATTTGGCCGTCATTCGCCTCATGTGCGAGCAACTCGCGGTCATGTACCTTGGGCGTGTCGTGGAACAGGGGAATTCTGACGAGGTCTTCCGAAACCCACTTCATCCCTATACGAGATCCCTCATCGCGGCCATTCCGGCGTTCACCAACAACGGAGTCACCCCACTGCCGTCAGAGTCCCTCTTAGGGGGAAATCGCCCGTCGGCGACAGACCTCCCTAAAGGGTGCGCATACCAAACCCGTTGCCCATTTGCGACGGAGATCTGTTTCCGTGAGGAACCGAAGTTGGAAGCGATGGGAAACGGGAGCCTAGTCGCTTGCCATAATGCCATGTCTGCTTCAGACAATGCCTGATCCTGAGAAAATCAGAACCATAAGGGGGCCGTCGACATCAAGTCCTTTGTGGAAATTTTGCACGAAAAGCTCACTCTGAGAGGCATGCTCCACGCGCCGAATGACTCCTCATCCCATCGCGCGCTGGCCGTGCTGTTCCACGGATTTACGGGGAACCGCATTGAGGGGCATCGGCTGTTCTTCCACATGTCCAATGCGCTCGAAGACCGTGGCATCGCAAGCCTGCGAATGGATTTTCTGGGAAGCGGAGAAAGTGATGGCGATTACGCGGACATGACCCTAGCTTCGCTTGTTGTTCAGGCCAAGCAAATCGTGTCGTGGGTGAAGAGCCACGCCGAGGCGGATCAAATTTACCTGATTGGTTTCAGCCTGGGGGGTCTGGTGGCGTCGCTGGTGTTAGAGGATGACCCCACGATACGGCGGGCTGTTCTGGTATCTCCAGGGCGTGCCAGGCGGATCCTCGAGCGCGATAAGGCCCTCTATGAGCAGGCGGCCGACGTTATCGACATTGGGGGCAACCCGGTTGGTCGAGGGTATTACCTGGGATTGTCGGAATTTCGAAATCGCCCACAACGGTTCCATGACGGGCAGAATATCCTTGTCGTTCATGGAACCAACGATATGGCGACGCCGGTGTCCTTCAGTGACGATTACTTGGCGGTAGAAGGCGGCACGAAGCGGCTGATAAAAGTGCTTGGGGCCGACCACGGTTACAGCTCCTTAGCCTGGCAGAAGCAACTTATCCATGAAGTGACTCAGTTTCTTACACAAGGGTGACACTAGACTGGCGAGTCTGTTAGTGTGGATGACGGTGGAGTAACGCGACAGACAAAGTCCGCAGCGAGGAGACGCCGATGAAGAAACTAGGAAGTGAATCTTCCAACACGCTACTGCTAATCACAAGTATCTACCAAAGCTTGTCGAAGGCCGAGCAAAAGGTCGCTGATGTCGTGCAAGGCGACGCCGAGAACACCGTTTATTCATCCATCACGGACCTCGCCGAGGCCGCTGAGGTTGGAGAGACCACCGTCATTCGGTTTTGCCGCAAGCTCGGATTCCATGGCTTTCAGGAATTTAAGCTTGCCATCGCTCAGGATCTGGTGAGTCCGAGCCAACAGGTGTACGGAAAAATCGAAGAAGATGACGAGATCGAAGTAATGTGTAGCAAGATCACGGCAAACAATATGAATACACTGCAAGACACGGATCAGTTACTAAAATCTTCGGATCTCCACCGCGTGACCCAAGTGCTCCTGTCTGGGAAGCGCGTGTTTTTCTTTGGCGTCGGATCGTCCGGGTTGACGGCCAACGACGCCCAGTATCGATTCATGCGGCTCGGGTTTGACGCGCACTGCGCCGTCGACTCGCACGTGATTGCGATGAACTGTTCCCTCGTTGGGGAAGGAGACATCGTATTTGGGATCTCGACGTCGGGCAGCACCAAGGATCTCGTAGACGCGATTCGCATCGCCAAAAACAACGGGGCATTCGTGATCTGCCTGACGAATCACGCGCGCTCTCCCATCACGTCTTACGCGGACGCAGTGCTATTGGCGGCGGCTAAAGAGTCACCGTTGCAGGGAGGTGCTTTCTCGTCGAAGATTGCTCAGATCCACGTTCTCGACATTCTGTCTACCATCGTGTCCATCAAGAGAAGAGAAATGACTTTCAGCGCGCTTGAGCATACGGCGAAAGCGGTGTTGGAAAAGCTTTACTAGGATTTGCAAAGCAGAGGGCAGGGTCTCATGTTCTTCCTGAATCAGCTTGGCCGTGCGAGTTCTACTTCGCAGGTAGTTATGCCTGCATGTCGGCACCACTACCTGTGAAGTAGAACCGTAATGACATGGCGGGTTGTCTGTCACACGACGGCAGCACCAGAGTTCAGCCGAACGGTGTGTGCGAAGTCATCCCCGTCCCATGAGCGGGTATCGTGGTTGCGAATCCGAATGTCGATGCGATCTTCGTAAACATCGAACCAACGCGATTGGGGGATGTCATTGCAACAACAACCGCCTCCGACGAAAACGGTCCCGTCTTGGACCACGAATTGATCCGACCTGTCCATTCGACAATGCGTATGGCCGGAAATCATGAAGCAACCGGGTCTCTTTGCGAGAATCCGGCGGACCTCGTCGCTGGACACGCAGTACCCTGTGGAGTCAGCGACCGTATCGTTGATGGGTTGATGGAGAAATATCAGCACGGGCCTATCGTTTCGTGCCTCAAGCAGAGCACCTTCAAACCAGGCCAGCTGGGCGTCAGATATCCAAGCCGCGTCTCCGAACTCATCTGGCTTATAGCACTCGGGTGAAAGGAACAAAAGCGTAGCTTGCGGCATTTCGGCGGAGTAATAGATGGACTGCTGATTGGTGTGTCGCATGAACCGTTGCTGGGCCATTTCGAAGCTATATTCATCATCTTCGTAAAATCCGTAATATTCATGATTTCCCATCGTGAAGTACGTCGGTACGGAGATGTTCGCCCTAACGTGTTGCATGGCCAGAGCGTAATCCCTATCTTTGCCGTTGGTAAGATCGCCGTTCATTACGACGATGTCCGGAGAAAGAGACTTCGCGTCGACCAGGGAATGGGCGAGTTGCGGCACCCATTCAACAGGGAGGTTGGTGTCTTTCCAGGCCATGAAGTGCATGTCGGAGAAGACCGCGATTCGAAGTGGATTTTTTTTCGACAATTCTATCCCGCCTTTCAGATTCACAGAGAGAATTATTCCACTTATAATGTAAAATGTGAAGGATATTTTTATTCACTGCAGAATACCAAGATGGGTAGGGTGGTGATATGGTGCACGCATCAATTCTGCTACAAATTCGAGACGGTCTGATTGTTTCTTGCCAAGCTCAGGAGCAGGACCCGCTCTTTGGGTCCGGTATGATGACCCGCATGGCCCTTGCCGCGAAAGACGGGGGAGCCGTAGGCATCCGCGCCAACGGAGGCGAGGATATACGAAGCATCAAAGAGACAACGGGTTTGCCGGTTATTGGCATTGTGAAACGTGTATATCCGAATTCCGAGGTGTATATCACGCCCACGATGCGAGAGGTCGATGAGGTCGTTGCAAATGGGGCGGACATCGTTGCGCTAGACGCCACCATGAGGCCGCGCCCGGATGGGCAATCATCGCACGACTTTCTGCGAGAGGTAAAGGAGAAATACCCACATATACTCGTCATGGCCGACGTATCAACCTTTGAAGAAGGACAAAGGGCCGAAGCAGACGGGGCCGACCTGGTGGCATCCACGATGTCCGGTTACACCGAATACACCAGGCACAAAACTGTTCCGGACTTCGCATTGCTGGAGCGTTTGGCCAAGAGCGTCAAGGTCCCCATCGTCGCGGAAGGAAGAATATCGTATCCGGAACAGGCGAAGCAGTGCCTGGAAGTGGGCTGCTGGTCCGTTGTCGTGGGATCCGCGATTACCCGGCCGCAGGAAATTACTCGTGCGTTTGTGGAATATATCAATCAGGGGACTAGGGAGGACGAAGAGTCGCTAGATCTGCGCATCAACGAAGCCAAATGATTTTGGACAAAGTTGATCCACTGCTTCTCACAAGGCTCTCGCGAGAAGGAGTTCGATGAAATGGAATACAGCATCGGCATAGACATCGGCGGCACGAAAATTGCCGCCGCCCTCGTGAGTGAGACGGGAGAAATCGAGGCCCTGAGGACCATTCGCACCCCGCCGGAGGGCAGAACGGCCATCATATCGGCCCTGCGCGAAATCACTGGGGACCTTATTCGCGAGGCGGCCCTCTCTTTGAAGCAAAAGCCGGTGGGCATCGGGATAGGGAGCGCCGGCCAGATTGACTTTGAAAATGGACGGATCCTGTCAGGGACCCCCAACATCTCAGATTGGAACGACGTTCCGCTACGACAGTTCCTGTCCGGTTGCTCCGGTCTGCCCGTCTGGGTGGACAACGATGTCAACGTGATGACCATCACAGAGGCCCGCCTCGGTGCCGCCAAAGGGCACAAGAACGTGATCTGCCTGGCTCTCGGCACCGGTGTCGGCGGGGGAGTCCTCGCTGACGGGAAGCTGCTCCATGGCGCGTGGGGCGGAGCTGGAGAACTCGGTCACGTAAGCGTTGACATGTTCGGCCCCCTATGCAATTGCGGCCAACGTGGCTGCCTTGAGACGTATGCTTCGGGGAGTGGAGTCGCCGCCCGAATGCGCGACGCCTGGGCTAAGTACGAGGATGCTCCAAAGACCCCCGCTTACCGTGAATATCGGGAAAAGGGCGGCCGCGTAACCAGCGAAGATGTATTTCGTTGGATGAAGGAAGAGGACGGCGATGCAGCGTCCGTAGTGGAACAGATGCTTCTGGCTCTTTCCGTTGCCATTGTCGGTTACGTGCACACGTTTAATCCGACGATGATAGTGCTTGGCGGCGGGTTGCTAAGAGACGGCGAATGGATTCGGGCGGGAGTAGCCGAACGAATCGCACACGCCGGGATGACGTCGATGTTGCGCGACGTCTCGATTGAAACGGCTACGTTTGGTACGGAAAGTACCTTGATTGGAGCCGCCATGCAGGTTTGGATGTACCAGACGAACGCCGACGCGGATAGCGCGGCAACCGGGAAATGAAGCAGAGGTCTAAAGGATGGTGGTGTAGGATATGTGGCGAATTGGACTCGTAGGAACGGGAACGATGGGGAGCGTTCACGCCCATGCGTACTCGCACATGGAGGACGCCAAGGTCGTCGGGATTGTGGACATCGATGAGGTAGCCGGTACGGAACTGGCCAACCGATACGGCGCTGTTGCGTATTCCAGCCTGGAGGCGCTTCTCGCAGCACAAGAGGTCGACGTAATTGATGTATGCGTGCCAACGCCATGGCACCGGGAGTACGTGGAGAAAGCGGCGACGGCGAAAAAACACGTAATCTGTGAAAAGCCCCTCGCAAGAACGCTCGAGGACGCGCAGGCCATGATGGATGCCTGCGAACGAAACGGTGTTCGCCTGTTCGTCGGACACGTCGTCCGATTCTTTCCTGAATATCAAATGGCACACGATGCCGTTGCCGCAGGAAACCTGGGTCAAATAGGCGTCGTCCGTACGATGCGCGGGGGCCAGTACCCAACGGCGTGGCAGGATTGGTACGCCAGCCCCGCCATGAGCGGAACGTTGCTTGTGGACATGGTGATTCACGACTTCGACTTTCTCCGATGGTGTTTCGGAGATGTGTCTCGGGTTTACGCCAAGAGCATGCTGGGCAGAGACATCAACCGGCTGGATCACGCCTTCGTAAGCTTGCGCTTTAACAGTGGAGTCATCGGTCACGTCGAGGGAACGTGGGCGTATCCGAGCGGGTTTCACACCGAGCTCGAAATCGCCGGACAGGGTGGGCTCATCGCGCACAAGAGCGACGACGCCGTCCCCGTTCATCTTGAGCTGCGAGCCGAACAGGGACAAGGTCAAGGCGTCATGGTACCGGACAGTCCTATGCTGAAGAATCCTTACCAGCTAGAACTCGAGCATTTCATAGAGTGCCTAACCGACGGCAAAGAGGCGCGGGTGACACCGCTGGACGCGTACCGCGCGCTGGAAATCGGACTCGCCGCTCTCGAGTCGGTACAAACCGGGCAAGTCGTAGAACTGGGGGGCGTGAAGGAATGAAAGTCGGCATTCTCAGCTTCGCTCATGGGCACGCACATTCGTACGCGAAGAGCGTCCTTGCGCTATCCACCCGCGGGGTACAACTGGTAGCCATAGCCGACGACGATGTAGCAAGGGGAAAGGCGGCTGCAAACCAGTATAGCTGTGGGTTTTATAGGGATTATCAGGAACTCCTCAAGACTGACGTAGAGGCCGTGATAGTCTGTTCCGAGAACGCCAGGCATGCCGAGATGGTCGTGGCTGCGGCGGAAGCCGGCAAGCACGTGCTTTGCGAAAAGCCCATCGCCACCACGCAGAAGGACGCCCTTCGCATGATCAGGGCTTGCAAAGAGAACGGCGTCATCCTCCAAATCGCGTTTCCTGTGCGTTTTTCCCGCCCCATCGCTCGACTCAAAGAAATGGTGGACGAGCGCAAACTTGGGCGCATTGTAGCGGTTCGCGGAACCAACCGTGGTCAGAACCCTGGTGGTTGGTTCATCGACAACGCGCTTTCTGGCGGCGGGGCCGTGATGGACCACACCGTTCACGTCATTGATGTGATGCGCTGGATTTTGAAGAGCGAAGTGCGCGAGGTGTACGCCGAAGTGGATACGCACTTCACGTCTATTCCCACGGACGACTGCGGCCAACTGGTGCTCGAGTTCGAGAACGGAGTATTTGCTTCTCACGATCCGAGCTGGTCCCGACCTGCAAGCTACCCAACATGGGGAGACGTCACCCTCGAGGTCGTAGGTACCTCCGGTGTCACTAACGTCAACGCCTTCGCGCAGCATTTCGACTACTTTGGTCAGGGGCCAAGGCCATACTCTCACCAGTTCTGGGGAGACGATATGGACTATTTGTTGATTCGTAACTTCGTGGACGTCGTAGAAGGGAAAAGTGCACCTCTCATTACGGGAGTGGATGGCCTGAGAGCGCTCGAGGTGGCGCTGGCGGCCTACGAATCGGGCCGCACGCACAAACCCGTGCCTGTCCACAGAGCCGTGCTTGAGTAAAGCGTGCACGGACGTTGACTTCAATGGCTTTCGCATTATAGCGTATTCTCCACAACGGTTCTAAAACGAAGACACCGTCCCGTCCAAAGAAAGCTTTGCGGGATGGTGTCTTCGTGATCAGCCATTGGATTCCGGCACGGATTGGTCCTCGCGCCTGCAGCATTCGGGCGTCTTACTTCGTCATCGCGATGATGGCACTCATCTGGTTCGACGCATCTCGGATGGCCTGATGAGCGTCCCCGCTATACGGCGAGATTTCCGCCGTCAAATAGTCGTCGTATCCAACATCTCTTAACGCAGTCATCACGCGAGGCCAATTGACGTCGCCTGCGAGCAGCGGAACAAATCCGTGAATGTTCCCGACCCGCGTCGAGAAGTCCTTGACATGCACCTTTAGAATCCGCTTTCCAAGCGAGCGGATCCAGTGGTCAGGAAAACCGAAATTCACGACGTTTCCGACGTCGAAGTAGGCGCCGACGGCGGGACTCCCTATCTCTTCGATGAACCGGATCATCTCGGGTGGCGACAGGAGGAATCGGTTCCATACATTTTCGATGCCGATGCGTACGCCGAGCGTTGCCGCGTAGTCCGCCAAATCGGCCAATTGTTCTTGGCTACGATGCCAGCATTCCTCGTATGGCGTGCCTTCGTCGACCATTCCCGGAACGACAAGAATGGTGCTCATCTCCATGG
>JAJZAV010000219.1 GCA_021799255.1 Bacillota bacterium | reverse complement strand
CTCATGTTCGTCCCGCCTTCGATGCACATTGGGTAAGCGCGACCAATGGCAAGATGACATGATGCGTTCTCATCGTACAGCGTGTGTAAAAACAGCCTGTTGCTCTTCGATATTGGAGAATCATGAGGCACGAGTGCCACTTCACCAAGATAATGCGAACCCTCATCCATCTCCACAATCGACTTGAGCACATCGTAGCCCCTTTTCGCTTCGAAGCGAACGATACGTCCATTCTCGAAGGTGAAGGAAAAGTTCTCAATGGCGGCCCCGTTGTAATTCAACGGCTTCGTGCTTCTCACGACGCCGTTGACCCCAGTCCTCAGGGGAAACGTAAAGACTTCCTCGGTCGGGATGTTGGGAACAATCGGTACGCCGCGCAGGTTGGGACTCCCGGCGCAGATCCACTGATGTTGTGGATGGAATTCAATGGTCAGGTCCGTGCTGTGACTCCGATAGTGGAACTTGCGATAGCGCTTCCCATTCAGATAGTCCGCGCGCTCTCTCAGATCCTGGAGGTGCGTCTCCCAAGCCCTGATGAAATTCGATTCACTCGCGCGACACATGGTCAAGACCGTATCCCACAGCTTCGCGATCCGCTCTGTTTCCGGCACCTCCGGGAACAGGAGCGTTGCCCATGTTTGGGATGGTACGGCCATTGCCGACCATGTGACGTCGCCCACCCTTCGGGAAAAGAACTCCAAGGCCTCCGCAAACGCTCGATTGGTCTTGGCAATACGGGTGGGATTGACGTTGTTTAACAGGTCCGGATCGACCGTTATGAGGATAAGTCTCGCGGCATCCTCATCCAAAATGGATTGATACCACAGACCGGTCCAGCGCCCAACGTCAGTTAAACCCTCCTCGGGCGAACGTTCCAGACGCAGCCGTCTCAATTGGCCATCCGTGAACTGGACGTGCACGTTGCGAGCGCCCGCCTCATAGGCTTTTTTCGCAACAACGCGGACAAAGTCCACCGCTTCCACGTCGGCCTCTATGTACAAGTTTTGACCAGGTTGCAAATTCACTCCGATTTTCACAGCGACGTCGGCGTAGGACTCCATGTTCTTCTGCAAATCACCCAACAATCACGCCCCCTTTCCAGTCATGCTACCATACCAATACCCACCAAAACGAGGCCATGACAACAGCCGAGGGTGATCCGCATCCTCGGCTGTTGGTTCATCGCATGGCGCCAAGGTTAGTCGTCGCACGCGTCGCGAAGCACCTAGCCGCCACATTTCACCTGGAAAATTCTCTTTGGCGCTGCAATCCCTAGATAAAACAGCACAATTCCGTTCTAAGGACCTGGCTAAATTCTTGTCGCCAAACTAATTTTCCATTCCCAACGTGTCCTCCGTCGGAGGCTCGTTCGCCGGTGCCTTGCTGTTAGAATCTACGGGATTCTGATCTCGATGTGAGGATACGACTCGTTGCCCTTTTTCCCAGGCCGTCGACTTGCCAAGCGAATCCGGTTCAGCAGCCCCGTACGGACCTTCGGCAAATTCCTCAATCATCAGATTGTCCCTCTGGGCCGCCACGTACGAGAGCTCTGCCGAGTTGCCGTCTTCGTTTCCGATTGTCCCTGGATCATAGGAGCCAGAGTTTATGCTTTCGATGGGCAAGGGGCTTCTGGGATATTTCTTGTGCTTTTCAGATCCATCATCTCGATTCCTCTGCACGACCGCTCACCCTTCCATCAATTCCTGGACGGGTGCATCCACTCGCGAGCCGTCCTCGAAGTGAACCGCAACATACGAGTTTGACCGATAGACCCTATCTAAATGAACGGGCACGCCTCGGTACGTAACTCGAATGATCTCCGGTGACTGGATGATTTCCTCCGCTCTCTCCACATCCATTCGCATCGCCTCCTCAGGTCCCGAATAGTGTTGCCGCGCCATGTGATGGCCTATTCACAAGGTGAACCAGAGTTCTGCCAGCTTGGCAAACAGAAACGCGAGGATGATGCCCGAAATGGGGGCGATGATCCATCCCTTCACGATGTTGGCGACGGCTTTCCACTGGATTGTACCGTTCCCCCGAGCAATCCCCGCCCCCATCATCGCACCGACCAGCGCCTGATTCATGGAGGTAAAGAACCCGAAGGTGACCGCCAAAAACACGACCACGGCTTGGACCAATTGAGCCGCGCTCGCCATGGAGAGATCCACATGCACGATATCGAACGCGACTTTTTTCAACAATGGTTTGCCCCACGTAAGTACACCAAGCAAAAGGCCAAGACCTCCGATGAGGCCGGCAACCCAGACATCAAACAAGTGCGTCATGATGAACACACCAGTGGCGTTCGACACGTCATTAGCGCCCATCGTAAAGGAAGCGGCGGCACCAACACTGACAAGGATAACGGACAGTGTCCGAAGCACTCGGGCCTCAACGTTTTGCTGACCAGCCCTATATCCAACGATTCTATCGACACCATGCGTGAACAGATACCCCAGACCGAGTGCAATCGGCGGTGCGATTACCCATACGATGGCGAGCTTCAAAATTGTTAGCCAGTGCACGGAAATCCCTGCTCCGAGCGCTGTTCCTACCACGCAAAAAACGAGGATCTGTATAGTCGAAGTCGGGATTTTCCGAGCCGTGTACACGGTGGTGAGAAGAAACGCTGAGACAACGATCACGATGGCTGCAGCCACCGTAACCTTGCTCGCGTCAATAATAGACAGTCCGACGGTAGATTCCACACGATGACTAGCGAATACGGCGCCGAGCAGTGCTAAAACGGCCATTAGCACCAACGCTGGGACGAGCTTGATGGAGCCGGAACCAAAAGGCATCCCCATGCACGCACCTGTATAATGGGCACCGATGCTCCACGCGAACGCCAAGACAAGCGCAACAAGAAACACGGCTTCAAGGGACACCCGATACCCTCCATTCGTTTCCCATATTTTAAACTAGCGGAAATTTCTGATATTCAGCGGGCCCTGATGTTGCATACCCGCTATCAAGCGCACCGTCCGATGGATGAGTGCTGTTTATGCGAATTAACGCAGTAGGACTACTCTTCTTTGATCTCTTTGAATAACTCGTAGGCTTTTTGTCGAGCTTCCTCCAGCACCCTCCCTCCACTCGATGTAGTGGTGTAATACTTGCGGATTTTTCCGTCGACAAGCCGATCTTGCTTTTGCAAGAGCCCCTCCTGTTCCATGGAGTGCAAAAGGGGATAGAGCGTACCGGCGCTCATGCGGTATCCGTGGTGCTGCAATTCCTCCAACATCCACTTACCATAAATCGGTTCCGCCTTAGCATGATGCAGGATATGGATCTGAATGAAACCCAAAAACAACTTGCGCATCACCTTATCCTCAATCACCAATCACCTCATATCGAAATTAGATATCGAAGTTCGATATCATACTACCACATCATAAAGTGCTACAGAGTGTGATGCTCGAATTTGGATATATTACACCCATGATAAAACGATTCTTTGTATCGCTTTTGAAATCCATTTTGAACCACAACGTAGGTGCCTTGGCTGCCATCATTGCCTTTTTTGGCTTCTCGTCGCTTTTACCCGTCTTGGCACTTCTGATGTTTGTGGCCATGCTCATCGTGCCGGAAACGTTCGTCGATACGTTTGTCCGTCACGTCCTCCAAAGCTACGTTCCGGTGCTACCAAGCGGGCAGTCGTTTGCGCTGAACACCGTTGAGCACTTGGTAACGTTTAGAACGCACCTTCGTATCATCAGCATGGTGGGACTCTTCTGGAGCTCGGTTGGCGGGTTCCTTACGCTCCAGCGAATTCTCGACACCATCTACGAAGTCCGAAAACGCAGATCCTTTCTCAAGCAATACGTCTTTGGATTCGTGATGTTGGGCATTCTTTTAGCCATCCTATTCGCATCATCCGCTGTATCGGCCGTCGCCCCCATGGTTCTCACCTTGTTCATCCCGCGTGGCTTGTCAAACGCGCTGGTGTTGCCCGTCATCCATGGGGTTGCAAAAGCGACCTTTGCCCTAATCCTGTTTGTCACGTGCTTTTGTTGCTATTGGATCCTCCCTTCGAGAAAGCTGCGCGTCACGTCCACCCTTGTGGGCGCCCTTTTTTCGACAGTGATTATCTACGTAAGTCGATCCCTCTTTGTCATCTACACCCATCACCTCGGCAACTACGAACTGATGTACGGTGCTATGACCTTCGTCATGCTCCTAACGTTCTGGATTTACATCGCGTGCGTGATTTTTCTCATCGGCGCCGAGGTGGCGGTCTCCTTCAATTCGCTCCTTGACGAGATGGGTTCCAGGCAGAAACGGTCTAGACTCTCATCGCAACATGCATCGCATCATGTGCCCTCGAGACCGCGTGCATTTGGATGGCCGCTAAGAAAGAGACAGCCTTGAGGCACCAACTGAACCAGCCATGCGCGGTTGGGGAATTTCACGAAGATGTTCGCACAGTAGTTCACGGGGAGAGCTGCGGGGAGGGCCGCGGGACGTGAGTGCCGAGAGGGCTGAGGGTTGCGACGAACTCCAAAGGGAGGTCTCCAACCCGTGAGTTAAGTTGCCAAAAGCCTCGCTGCTCACACCGCCAGGGCCGCTAAATCACACCCTCAAATTGTGGTACCATGGTAAGGATCTGCGAGTAATAAGGACAACGAGTAGGGAGATGTAGAAATGGCAACACACATTGACGTCCTTCGTGAACTGTGTGACGCAAACGGAATTTCGGGCAACGAATCTCACGTGCGCAAGGTATTCGCATCGCATTTGCAGTCGGTTTCCGAGGAGATCCTTCGGGACAGGTCCGGCGGCATCGTCGGCGTCAAAACGGGAAATGCGTCCGGCCCTCGCATTCTGGTTGCCGGGCATCTTGACGAAATTGGTTTCATGGTGACGCACATCACGGACGAAGGGTTTTTGAAGTTCCAAACCATCGGCGGTTGGTGGTCGCAAGTTGTGCTATCCCAACGGGTGATAGTGCAAACGCATAACGGAGATTTGTTGGGCGTGACCGGATCGAAACCTCCTCATATTTTGCCTGCAGAAGAGGCGAAAAAAGTCGTACAACTGAAAGACATCTTTATTGATATCGGCGCCACGAGTCGACAGCATGCCGAGGAGATGGGCGTTCGTCTCGGAGATGCCATCGTCCCGTACAGCCCGTTTACGCAAATGGGGAATCCGAAGTTCTATGTGTCCAAGGCGCTCGACAACCGACTGGGTTGCGCAACCTCCCTGGGCGTGCTCCGCGAGCTGCAGGGCCAATCTCATCCGAACATCGTGTTCGCGGGAGCCACAACTCAGGAGGAAGTGGGACTGCGCGGCGCAAAGACGTTGTCGAACCTCGTAAACCCCGACATCGCGATTTCCGTCGACGTGGGTATCGCGGGCGACACGCCTGGGATTGAAGACGACGAACGAGGCCACCTGGCCGCGGCCGGCAAAGGACCCTTGCTCATGATTTACGACGGTTCCATGATCCCCAATAACCGTTTCCGTGACTTCGTCATCGACACGGCCGACGAGTTACATATTCCGCTGCAATTGGAGAGCCTCTCCGGCGGCGGAACAGACGCAGGGGCGTTTCATCTGAACGGCATCGGTGTGCCGAGCGTCAACATCGGCTTCGCGACCCGATACATCCACAGTCATAACGCGACCATCCACGAGGATGATTTCTTCCACGCGATTCGACTGGTTACGGAACTGGTGAAGCGTTTGGACGCGGCGACGGTCAAGGAAATTCAAGAGTGGTAAGAAACGGTTCCTCTGGCGGGCGGCGCACTTTCATGCCGTCCAATTTTTCTTAGCTTCCGTTACTCGCGTGACTTCCATCGACAGAATTAGTGCTTCTTCCTCCCCTGACTTCGACAAGGTTCTCCGGCCCTATGCCCTAGAATGAAATCAAGGGGGGGCTTGTCTATGGAAGTGAAGGACGTCGCGAATCGCCTTTCTGTGCATCCTGCTTCGGTAAGACGTTACATCAGGTCGGGTCGACTCAAAGCTACCTCGGTGGAATCCCCGCATGGAATTCGCTATAACATTTCAGAGGAAGACTTGCATGAGTTTGAGAACCAAGTTTCGTCGCCCCGCTCACAGGGCGATGGAGAGTTTTCCGACGATAGGCTCCATGATCTCCAAATGCGTGTGGATGAAATCAAAGAACAAATGAGCCAGGAAGAGCGTCAGCGCGCGGATGCCCATGAAGTAGTGATGGCGAAGATTGACGGGTTGGTTCGGATGATGGAGATGATCAAGGATAGCGTGGAAGAACTGAATCGAGAGGTTTCCACCATGGTGGATTCTCGCGTGAAGGAGCGGGACCAGCAACTCATCTACGCGATGAAGGCCATGACGAACAGCGACAAAAAGAGGCGAAGCCTATTTGGACGCGCATAAAAACATCCTGAATCGCTTTCGCGATGGGCCCAATCCATGAATCTCCAGCGGGGACATATCGAAGTTCGTGCCATCCCGTCGTAGGTCTGCCTCATCAAATTGAAGCTGTTATTCATCGTGCCTATCCGTTACAATCCAGAGCCAGACCAGGCTGGCGGGCAGCAGGATGGAATTGCCGATGGCAGAGGCTCTATGACCACTGCGAATATTGCTCCGGATAGTGATGACGTAACCGGCACCGAGACCCAGAGTGACGAGAGCCTTGATCCGGTTGTTCGACCAGCGCCCGTCCATCCGCCCATACGGCATTTGCCACACGCCTCCCTCCTCGGAGTAACTAATGCATCCCGAAACTGACACGTGTGTGCACTCTCCTACCGTGAAATTCGAGATTCATGGGCCTTTTCGACATAA
>JAJZAV010000218.1 GCA_021799255.1 Bacillota bacterium | reverse complement strand
ATTCGTCAAACAGTCGCATTCCGGAGGTGCCGAGGTCCACGAAGCGAACCATCGGTGCGGTGGACGAATTCAAACGCGGTTGATTTGACGATCCCGATTTCTGGCTGTCCTCTTCCACCTGTTGCATCAACAGGCTGAGGATACGAGGTCCAATTCCTTCGTCGCTTCGTAGCGGATTCCCAAAAGCAATCACGGAGACAGGGTACTGCATCAAAGAACATCACCTTTGCTTCTCGCTCAATTTGCGCCTCCGTCGGCAGTTGCTAGCGTGTCTCTTCACGATGATGGTAGCACGTTCGCTCTCGAACCGTTTACAAATTTTGATGAAGCGGCCGTGCTGTTTGTGGTATCGATAGTCATGGAATCGGCGCGTCACGTGTTGTCGTCGGATCAGTTGATGCCTACGCTGTCTGTGGAGCTAGGATCACGATAGCTCCACTAAGCGCGCAAGCCAATCTGGACAAGACTTTCATGCACATTCTCCTCATCGCTGTGTCGGCAGGCAACGCTACGAATCTGTAACGCATTGCCTTATAAATTGCACACCGACGGCCCGGACAGCACCTCCTCGTGGGGTTCACTTTTGTATGGCGTTCATGGGCCTAGTGTTTCATGATGTCCGGGAGATTCTCGTATTCGACAAACGGATCCGTTATCGTAAGCCTTTGAGCCTCCACATCGCTAGTTCCGGCGTATAGATCTGCGAGACCATCATCTCGTCGGACGAGACCTCCTGCGAAGACGACGTTGCCTAAAGTGGGGTTCTTCGCCGGGCCAGGTAGGAAATCGGCTCGGGTAGCGACGATTTTGGGCGGTGTTGATTCACGCGTCAACGGATTTACTGCGAAAGTGATGGGGTAGTAGTTCTTATCACCCATCGTGCCGAAAGAGGCGATGTGCCCGAGGACTCCAATCCAGCCGTTGGAGAGTAGCCGGGCCTCATTACTTCCCCCCCACTCCGTGGATAGGAACTGATTCGTGAAGATGGGTGCGTCGACAAGTCGGACGGATGACAATTCCTCGAGACGATCCATCATAGTGAATCCGATTTGTCCTCGTCCACCCACTTCTCCTTGCGGGCGAGTGAGGACTCCAATCCGTTTGTCCCGCAGCTGAACCAATCGGATGTCCTTCATGCGATTTGGTCCCGTGAAGAAGTGCCGGAGGCGACGGACCGACGGGCCGCGATAGAACTCCGTAACCCACGATATGATGCGAGAGGGGGCAGCGTCGTCAGTAACCACGCGCACACCGCCGAAAATGAGTTCACCATGAATAAAAGTGATGAACGGATCCTGCAGGGCGAAACTTGGGTAACCGTTAGCAGGCTTCCACGAGCCTGCTTCGTTCGCGAAAAATCGTACCTCCGAGAACTCTGACTCCCTCTCTTCGACGCGTCCCGCCAGGATGAGGGTGCCTTCGTCCATGAACGGCACCGTGATGTTGTAGACGTCCCTGTTTCCCACGTTGGCAAAGGTCAGCTTTTCGACGAGCCCCGCGCCGTGGGAAAGCAAACCATCTCGGAACGCAAGATATTGTTCCAACAGCATCGCGCACGAAGGTGCACTCATCGTTGATTCTCCTTTGGCGTGGAATGATTTCCCCATGCGTGCGTGCAATTCGCCACGCGATTTGCCACGATGGCAAACGTGTTCCAACCGAATACGCGGCAAGTCGGCCACCAATCGTCCGCGTTGTCGGAGAGCGGGATGAACTCGTGCGAATAGGGTTCATCGTCTTTGCTGAACTCCATTGTCAGCCGCCATTCCATTAAATCCGTTGCTTTAGCCCAACTATGCCGAGCTCCTGCGACGTAAGCCAGGTATTCGTACAGGAACCAGCTTCCCCCGTTATGGTAAACCCCAGGAGGCCAGTTGTACTTGGCTTCCCATGGTTTGAAGTCGTTCGAGAAGAACTGCCCGTTCCCGTCGACGATGCAGGGAACTCCCCGATTCATAACGGGAAGACGATCCAGCGTGTCAATTACGTGGTGATCCAAAAGGATGGGCTCGTCAAAGAGCCACAGGTTCAAAAACTCGCCTAAGAGTACGCTCGGCGACCGGAAATCGTCGCTGTCGCTCCAGACGACGTATCCCTTGTCTTCGTCATAGAAATCACGGTAGGCTTGCTTGGCTTCCTCAATCTCTTCGGTCGAGACGGCGAGACCCAATTCCTTCGCGCATTGCAGGGTCACGGCGAAGTGCCCTTGATTGATAGCGAATCCTTCGGTTTCTCTGACGTCTCGCCACACCGTGTCCAACCATCCCGCCGTGCGACTCAAGTACTTTCCATTTGTCCTCGGACAGTGCGTTTTACGCAGGTGGTTGAACGCGTTCGTGATTGGATCAAGATTCACCGTCGTGCCGAACTGACGCCAGTTGGTATACGCCCAAATGATGAACCACATCGTCGAATCGTTGTCATCGCGCGATGGGGCGTACCGATACGCCCTTACTAACGTATCCAATTGTCCATCCTCGTGCTGTCCTTGTGCGAAACGATTCCAGCACGACTCGGACACCTCCTTATCCGGAACCGCGTGTACCTGCCAAAACGTATCCCTCAGGTACATGTCCGGGTGGTAATTCAGGCTTGGCACCACATGGGGAACGGCTTTGTCGTGCTGTGCAATCCAAATCAGCATCTGATTGTTGGCAAATAGGATTTTTTCAGCCTCGGAACCTTCGAATCCGAGTGCTGTGGCTAATGAGACTTGGCAGGCAATCTGGATCTTCCGGTGGGAGGTCTCCGCTGTTTCGGCGACAAAGAGCCGAATCGAGGCAGGAACGCCGGCTTCCAGCGTGTGAAATTCCTTCACGACGCCGTCAAGTCGCCGAAATTCCAAATCCGCCACTGAAAGCATGTATTCATCGCCGGACTGGCCGTCTACCATGATTTTCAGTTCGGCGGGTTGGTGGAGATTGCGGCAACGTGCGGAGGAAAAGCGCGTCGCGTAAGAGCGCCAGCCGGCGGGAGTGGCATCAATGCCGTCACGATAGGCACCCAACTCCTTGCCCCAATCGAAGTAACTCCCATTCGTGCTGTCCAATAACCGCAACGACAAAGGGTGCGTCGACTTGTAGCGAAAGGAGATCTCGTATAACTCATTCTTTTCGATCACGACGGGCGCCCCAACCCCAGACTCCCGTCCCTGCGTGAAGGTTCCGCGCAACGTGCCTCCGTTTTCTTCATCCACAACGCGTATCGCCACTGTCTCGTGGAGTGGTGTCCACGACGATGGAGATGAAAAGACGACGTCTTTTGGACATGCTTCTTCATAATCGATGTATTCGCCAAACTTAAACTGGACGAAGTGGATTCCCCGTCCTTGTTCCTCAGGTGTCGACATACAGGCCAATTCTGCGTCAGGTTGCTTTTCTAGTCCTACCAATTGTCCCAAGCCGTCCGTCTGACGACAGATTCGCGTCCAGCGGTTACGGTACCCATTGTCGGTGAGAAGTGCATAGACTCTTCCTTTGACTCGCAGTCCCATGGCAGGCAAAACCTCGTAGATGGGCCCACCCTCAGAGTTTTCTTGCTCAAATGTCCAGAATTGCTCGGCCCTAACTTTCGATTCCATGCGATTCACTAGACGGTAACGAAGCTCGGTGTCGGAGGTAAAGGTGATCTCTTTGGTAAGGATATGGTCCCGCAGTCGGTAGATGACGCTCACAGCGACGCGGGCACCTAGCGTGCGAAGGTGCAGGTAACCGGATAGGTGCACTACTTCTCCTTGGAGGGATTCTGCACTCGTCGCCCGCCAATTTGGGACAGTTTCTGTGACTCTCGACGAATCTGCTCTCGAGAATACCGCGGAAAATTCAGAACTTCCATGATGCAACAACGGCTCCCCGTGGCCGAACTCCACCCAAAACCCTTCAACCATACTGCCGCGCACCCAGAGTTCCACTGCCAACCCTTCTTTCTGCGAGTCTCCTTTTCGGCCGTCAAAATGTATCGAAGATGTCCTTCAGGGGTACTTCGCAGCCCGCGATACTTTGATCCGCAGCGCCGTAGTACATTTGAATCGTGTCATCTTCGACAATGGCACCGCAAGAGAATACGACGGCACCCCAGAACCCGTTCGTTTCGTAGGATTCCTCGGGCTTCAGAAAGGGCACCCTGGATCGAGCCATTACGCGACCAGGATTGTCGATGTCGAGTAAGAGCGCGCCCATGCTGTACTGGTTCTCGCGATTAGCCCCGTGATACAGAACGAGCCACCCATCCTTTGTTCGAATGGGAACGGCCCCTGCTCCGATACGCTGACTGTCCCATGAGTCTTCCCGGACGCCGGCAAGGTAACGATGGTTTCCCCAGTGTATTAGATCAGGCGACGTCGAAACCCATATGTCTGGAGTCCCAATGTCGCTCGGTGCGGGGCGGTGAAGTGCGTAGTACTGCCCATGGATGGTCTCCGGAAAGAGGACCACGTCTTTGTTTGTGGGGGGGAGAATGCAAGACTCGCGCTTAAACTCCGTGAAATCTGTGGTGGTGGCCAAAGCGACGCTGACACCGTTTTCAGAGACCGCGCTGTACGTAATGTAGTAAACTCCATTTATGGTCGTGATTCTCGGGTCCTCGATTCCCCAAGCTTCGGCGCGATTCTGGGGAAGAAACCGGATGTTGTCATCAATCTCAAAGTGTCTGCCATCATCGCTTCGGGCGACTCGAAAGTGAGAAATCGACGTGAGGGCAATCATCCGGTTGTCGATGAAAACGCCGCGCGAATCTGAGAAATCGAGCCCCGGTTCGTTGCGGTCTAGAGAGCGAACCGTCATCGCGGGCGAAGACAGATCAAAGTTCATGGAAGGTGTGAGCACCGAATTACGGTTGACAGAGTTGGGAGATTCAGCGACTCGCAGCAGAAGAATGGTTTGATTTCCGAGCTTCGCAACTCCCGGATTGAACACGCCAACGACGTGAAAATCGTCACGCGATGGTTCGACATCGTTTACAGAGATGAGAGGGTTTTCCCGATACCTCATCACAGACATACTTCCAACTCCTTTGCGTGCTGTCGCCATCGTTTGTCTATTAGCAAGAATGTATTTGCTAACTGTGTATTTGTCAACTTAATTGTACATTGATATAATGTGAAATATAGTTGAAATTAACATTGAGAGCCGATTGATCGGGAGGAAGTTACGTGCCCAGAAAGGTATCCAGACGGATTTCTATGGATGATATAGCATCTGCCGTAGGCGTTTCCAGAAACGCGGTTTGGCTCGCTCTCTCCGGAAAGGATGGAGTCAGCGAACAAACGCGGCAAGATATTTTCGCGATGGCCACAAAACTTGGCTACAAAAAGAGCGCATATCAAAAGAAAGACGGCCCATCGTCGTCGACGAAGAGCGTAGGACTGATTGCGAGCGAAGAGGTATTTCGGGAAAGCGTCTTTTTTGGCCCCATCATCATGCACATCCAACAGCAGGTGGCTTCGCTTGACACCACCCTGCTGGTGCATGCGGTGACCGCAGCCGAACAAGAGGCGGGGACGCTCCCTTCGTTTGTGCAGGACAAGTCGGTGGAGGGCGTCATCATCGTTTCCAGTCTGCCTCAAGCCTTTATCCGGCAAGTGGCATCCGTGGTGCCCGTAGTTCTAGTGGACCATCAGCATCCACTCTTGCCATTAGATTGCGTAGGAACAGGAAACGTCCAGGGCTCGTATGTAGCGACGAACTACCTCGTTGAATTGGGCCATTCGTCCATCGGCTTCTTAGGTTCGGTTCCGTCCGCATACAGTTATCGGCAGCGCTTTGAAGGATATCGATATGCGATGGAGGACTTGGGACTTACGGTGAACGCGAGATGGGAGTATACGTCCGCCGAAGAGTCTTTTCAAAGCATTTCCGAGTTCATTGCCAGTTGCGACGAGTTGCCGAGCGCTTTTGTGTGCGCCAATGATGCTTTGGCATTTCACCTTGTGCAGGTCCTTCAAGCGAGAGGACGGCGCATTCCGGACGATTGCTCTATCGTAGGGTTCGATAACCAGTATTTCGCCGAAATCAGCAATCCTCCGCTGACCACCATAAAGATTAATCTAGAATATTTCGGCCGCCGCGCGGTGGATCGATTGTTCACCCGGATTGCTTCACCCACCTTGCCTCCTGAGACCGTCGAGATCATTCCGTCGCTTGAGATCAGAGGATCCACTACAGCGTTCGTGGAGGATGCGCTGCGTACGTTGCATCACTGAACGAAATAGGCGTCATGCGTGTGCATGCGATGTTGGATAGGACGTGAGTCAGCGCTGTCGACTCACGTCCTCATTGATCAGGGCATGATTCATTAGTCACTTGAGACAAACAACATGTTTGTCAATTTTATATAAATGTGAAATCCACAAAATAAATATGTGAAAATAACTTGCAATAATAGAATTGTAGATATACTATTATCAAAAGATTCGACAGCTTGAAAGCGCAGTCACCTAAGGCGGGAAGACTTTGGTGTGCGCCGCTCGCTAGAAAGTGAAAAGGGGAGGAAAGATAATGAGCAAGTTCAGTTCGAAACGGACGGCCATTCTAGTTGGAGCTAGTGTATTGGTGTCTTCTACGGTGCTGTTCGCGGGAATCGTGCCGGCTTCCGCCAATTCGACACCAGTCATTACGTTTGGGTCATGGGTCTCGCCCATCGGTCACACGAGGCACGCAGAGGCCTATAAGACCATCAACGCGCAAAACCAGGGGAAATACGTGTTTAAGCCCGTCTACATCCCGGGAAGCAACTACAACCAGAAGATTGTCACGGAACTGGCTGCGGGAGATGCTCCGGACATTTTCTACGTGAATTACGGAATGGTGAATACCCTCGCGAACAACCATACGC
>JAJZAV010000217.1 GCA_021799255.1 Bacillota bacterium | reverse complement strand
CAAACCGTCGAAATCCGGGATAATTAATCCTAACCAAGATTTGTACTTCGATGCTGTTTCCGTATTTCCCTCACACGACGTTCGTTTAAGACGTCCATGGCATTCACCCGGGTCAGGCTTGCCGCGTACGATATATCACGTTCTGTAGCTTAGGCGCTCACAGAATTGGTTTATCCGAAATTGGGATACGGAACCGTCCGTATCCCGATTTCCCTTTAGGCGCTCACACAAGTGGCTTCGAAAAATCGCTTCGTGGATCTAGCACCCTACCTTGATAGCCTGAATTTGAGCCGGATTCAAATACGTCAGTCCCCCATCGAGAGCACCCCCGCTAAAGGCTGCCACATTCCCGTTGTAGAACTGAAAGTACGTTGATTTAAAACCTGAGTCGTCAAACCAGATGTGAACAGGGGATCCAGGGGCCAAACGACAAAGAATCGACAGTGTATTTCCGTAGGACATGAGCTTGTGCCTCCTTTTCGTATTCAAAGCGAGTCTTTAGTGTCCAACCTTGACGGCGGCAATTTGGTAAATGTTGATATACGTGACCCCGCCGTTCAAATCCCCCCCGGAGAACGCTGCCTGTCCATCGCTAAGGAATTGAAAGTACGTGCTCACGAACCCGGAGTCGTCAAACCAAATGCTGACTGGACTTCCTGGTGCTAATCGCGAGAGAATAGCGAGAACGTTCATCGAAATTTCCCTCCCTTCCATCCAACGTTGCTTCATCGTATGAACAGGCCGGATAAAGTGTTTGGACAAACCACACTGAGGGTTTGTCCATAGGTGTAAATGGTTGGATTTTCAAAACGTCCTGATCTTCGTGCGTCGTCAAAAGAGAGTCTCGTACCAGTCCAGCAGCGCTTGACCAAGCCACGTTGTGAGAGCATTCTTATCCGCTGGAATTTCGAAAGACTTCGCGCTTAGAAAGTCATCGCCGCGTACTTCGATTCGACCCCAATCCTTTTCAACCGTCGCGCGGATCCGGCACACGGAGATGAGGGCGTAGCCGACGAAGATATCCGATGCGTCCACGGATTGAACATCCAACGCAGAATCCCCGGCAACAAACTGTGAAACCACGGGTTTCAGCCATTCCATCACCGTCTTAAGCTGTGGATCCGTCCCCGCCCTGCGCCGGCTTGTTTGTATCTTTTGCGATTTCTCCTGTTGAATTTGCGTCATCCGATGATGAATTTGCTGATACTCGTCCACTGTCGCTGCCTCCTTTTGCGAACAAAAAGCAACCATGATTACCGATATGCTTTGGTGTTCATCGGCGGGTGGACAACCGTCAGTTTTGTGTTGAAATTGGGCTGGAGTGGTTTGCGGATAGATAACAACGAGAAGGTTCATTAAATTGGAGGATGTCTCACGGCGGGGTGCGCACGGCAAGGTCCGATGCCCTTGCCGCGCCGCAATCTGAAGAAACTTCGGCATTCTGCCAAATGATCCAATCCGAAGAACGATGATGGAAAGACTAGAGTAGGCCTAGTTCTCTCAGTTTCTCTTCCACCACGTCTCTCACCCATTCGGACTTGCTCGGTGCCACGTTACCATTCTTCAGACATTGCTGCTTGAGGCCAAGGATGTATTCGTCGAGTTTTCGATTCAAGCTAACGTCGAGATTCAAGGTGACTTTCTTGAATTCACCCTTCTTCTTCGGCCCGCGACGGATGGGCACGCGACCTTCATCCCCATCCCATTCTTCCGTTATTTCGTTATGTAAGTATTTATTTAGTTTGGACGGCGATTGAGGTGCGGCCAGGTTCAGTGAGGATACAGCCTGTGACTTTTTCTTCCCTGATTTCAGACGTTTTTTGGTCACGATGCACACTCATCCCTTCGTCATTCGTGGCGTGCTCGGGTGGATTAGACCGACCCGAGCTTCATCCCCTGCCGCCTCGATAAAGTTGGTAGCCTCTCCGCTCGCCTGTACGCTCCAGCCCTACATTTCCTGGAGTAAAACCGTCTTTGTGACCTTTCCTGGCCGTGGTCCCTCAAACCCTACCGTCACTGCCCCGTTCGCTTCACCTCGAACCACCCATTCGGCGTACCCTCGCTGCTTTTTCGGCGGTTCCCACGTTCGATGATTTCCGAAGCCGTCCAGATGCCCGATAGGGACGGGCGAAGAGCCAGCCACAACCTCAACGGGCCCATCCACGAATGCACGCACCCCTTCGAGCAGAAGATCCCTCCCCTTTTCGGTGCTCGACGTTGGTAAGAATCCCGCGTTTGCAACTTCGGCGACAATACGGTATAGGCCCTCTCCTTCCTTCGTCACCCGGACCTGCGGGATGATGAGTTTCGCGGTCGAGAGGCCAAGCCCCGTAAGAAAGGCGGAAACGCGCCGGCATTCATCTTCCAGGAAATGAAGCGGCGGGTTCTGGACGAGGAATTTCGGATTCAGCCCGCCGATCTCAACCTCTCCAAAATCCGGATGAGAGAAGGGCGTCCACGGAAAGACCGCGCTGTTCCCCCCTTCTCTCGCGGCAAAATCGTAGATCTTGCGCTCGTCCTCCCCCTGTTCTTCAGGAGACAGTGCCATGAGCTTCCTCATGCCCAGTTCAGCGTAGCCCCTAGCCCCGGCTCGTCCGGCAAGATCCCATATCTCCACCGTGAAACCGAGCACGCCTTTGTCGTCGTACATCCAGTCGTCGGCAGCGCCCGGCATCAACACCTTCTCGTGCCCCGTAGCAAAAATGCTGTAGTTCGATCCCGCTTTGTATCCGCTCACCTTAGCCCCCATTTCGGCCACTCGAGAAAACAGGTGCCTGTCAGTCTCCGAAAGGACCGTGTCGTCCCCCGTCGACGGTTGCCTCAAGATGACTCCTCCGCTTGTATGGAGCGCTGCGTAGGCGGAAATGTTCGGGTGCTTGTGAATGAAATCGGCAAGGCTGCGCAACTCCGGCTCGGACAGAGGATACGGCCCCGCACCTGGCTGACCTGTTTCTCCGGCCCACCGGATGGGAAAGTTGCGGTTGAAATCCATTGTGGATCTGCGCGCGTCGTGGGCCGTCGCGAAGGCAGGAAGCCATCCCGTGCGCGACAGCCTGTCCACCCTCCCCTCCGGAAAGACGTGGTAATATCGTCCGCCGACCTCGCCCGGGCGGCGGGCGCGCATAACGTGGGGATGCGCTTGATCCACGACAAATCCACCGTCTTCCGAGGGGACTCGCATGGATAGAATGTAACCGTCGTGGTTCACATCCTCGGCTATGAACCCTTCCGGCGTTTCGGAGTAGGGATAAGTGTGTGGACTGGAACGGAATCGCGCCGGAGTTTGCAAGTACAGTTCGGCCCCGTCCAGAGCAATGCGCGGCACCACATAGACTGTGTGTGCGTCCAGCAATTCCGTGATCTCATCGTCGCTGCCGTACAGGGTCACACATTGTTGGATCCAGTACATGGCTACCGCGTTCCCCGCCACCTCACCAGCATGAATGTTGGCGTCCACAAGCACGGCGGACTTATGGAGCGCATCGCCAGTCGCGCGATTTGTCAGCGTGACGGCGGGAATTTCTCGACCCTCACGGCTTTGCCCAATGACCTCCACCTTGAACAAGTCCTTATACACCATTTCCAATCGGCGCAACTCATCCCACATTTCCTCGTACGCCCAGTACTTTGCATCCACGATTGTCTTTCCTCCTTCTCTCACAAACCGTAGGACGTAGCATGAAGCACGACGTTGGGGTTTTTCTCCGCCATGCTGCGAATCGAGAACTCGTTCTCAAACAGAATCACGGGCCTGTCGTCCATGTCCCGCACAATGATGCTGGAATACCTATCGTAGTTCAGTTTCTCGATGTCCTCCGACGATTCTATCCACCTTGCAAACGAATACGGCAAGTTTGCTAATTCCAACTCGGCCCCGTATTCCGTCTTAATCCGGTACTGAAACACCTCGAACTGAAGCTGCCCTACCGCCCCCAGAACCATGTCTTCGGTGCGGTTGATCCGACGGAAGACCTGTACGGCCCCCTCTTCGCTAAGTTGCTCGAGTCCCTTGTGGAACTGCTTGTACTTGAGCGTGTTTTTGACGGAGACGCGAGCGAAGTGTTCAGGAGAGAACTGGGGCAGCTTTTCAAACTGGAAGGCCTTCGTTTCGCACAGGGTGTCGCCGATGCGAAAAACACCGGGATCGAAGATTCCGATGATGTCCCCAGGATACGCCACATCCACGATTTCACGGCCCTGACCGAAGAACTGCTGCGGTTGGGATAGGGACATCTTCTTGCCGGTACGCACGTGGTTCACGTTCATTCCTCGGGTGAATTTCCCGGAACAAAGCCGCACGAACGCAACCCTGTCCCGGTGCGCCGGATTCATATTTGCTTGAATTTTGAAAACGAAGCCCGAGAACTCTGCATCAACCGGGTTCACACTTCCCTCGTTCGTCTGTCGAGGTCCTGGAGGCGGCGCAAGTTGAATGAACTGATCCAGGAAGGTTTGAACGCCGAAGTTTGCGATGGCGCTGCCAAAGAACACGGGAGTAAGTTCTCCTTTCGCAACAAGGTTCGCGTCGAACGGATCCCCCGCGATGTCAAGGAGCATGACCTCCTCCTTCAGCCTCTCGTGTAAATCGGATCCGAGGGCTTCTGTCAGAACGTCGCTCTCGATGTCATCCACTTGAATATTGACGACATCCTCCTGCCGGCTCGTATAGCGCTCAAATCGGCAATCCGTCCGGTTGTATATGCCTTTAAAGTCTGAACCCATCCCGATGGGCCAGTTCATCGGACACGACCGTATGCCGAGAACGTCCTCAATTTCCTCAAGCAACGCCAGGGGATCCTTGCCTTCCCTATCGAGCTTGTTTACGAACGTGAAAATCGGGATCCCGCGCATCCGGCAGACCTCAAACAGTTTGATGGTTTGAGGTTCGACACCCTTCGCAGCATCGATGAGCATGACGGCCGAATCGGCAGCGGTTAGGGTTCGGTACGTATCTTCGCTGAAGTCCTGGTGACCGGGCGTATCAAGAAGGTTGATTCGCAGGCCACGGTACGGAAACTGAAGGACGGTAGACGTCACCGATATACCGCGCTGCTTCTCGATTTCCATCCAATCGGATGTGGCGTGGCGACGCGCCTTATTTCCCTTTACGGCGCCGGCCTCGCGTATGGCCCCACCAAACAGCAACAGCTTTTCCGTCAGCGTGGTTTTTCCTGCGTCCGGGTGCGATATGATAGCGAACGTCCGCCTCTCTTCCACGGCCGTTTGGCTTTTTACGGAATCGTTCTTAACGCCGAACTTGAACTCGTTCTTCGCGGTTTCAGTTGACAAGAATGCCACTCCTAATTCTTTTCGGAATTCACCAGAATCAGTGTACCACTGTTCGCGTTCGCCTTCCCGTGCCGTTCCACGCCGTGACAAGGCGAACCCGCGTCTTACCATCTTATTTGCGCACCCCGAAAGAGCGTGACAAGACGACAAAAACTCTCGCCACGCTCCATTCGTCCATTCAACCACCGAGCCAAATTCTTCTCTTACTGCGCCAGGACATCCCTCGCGATGAGCTTAAATAGCGCTTGGGTACCGAGATCAGCATCTCCCATCGCGGCAAGCTCGTCGTACAGCGACTTAGCCAGCTTGAGACCCTTTAGATCCAGACCCATCTCCTCAGCGGATTCGATGGCAATGCCCATGTCCTTAATGAAGTGTTTTACGTAGAATCCCGGTGCGAAGTCACCCTTTATGATGCGCGGTCCAAGGTTCGTCAGCCCCCAACTGCCAGCCGCTCCGGTCGCGATGCTCTTCAGGACCGTCGTGGCATCCAGACCGGACTTCATCGCGTATACAAGCGCCTCGCAGATTCCAAGCATGTTGGAAGCAATGACTATCTGGTTGGACATCTTCGTGTACTGTCCGGCTCCCGCGGGACCCTGCAGGACGATGTTGGTCCCCATCGCCTCGAGCACAGGCAGCACTTCGTCGAAGTCCGCCTTGTCTCCGCCGACCATGATGGAGAGGCGCCCTTCCCGCGCCCCGACGTCGCCTCCGGATACTGGAGCATCGAGAGCCCGTAACCCTTGCTCCTTCGCCGCCTCGTAAATTCTCTTCGCCAACGAGGGCTTCGAAGTGGTCATGTCGATGAGGTAGCTGCCCTCTCTGGCGTGAGCCAGAATCCCGGAATCCGCGAAGTACACTTCCTCCACGTCCTTCGGATATCCGACGATGGTGATCGTTACGTCGGCTGCCTCGGCCACCTCGGCGAGGGTATCGTGCCAGATTGCCCCTTTATCGAGTACGGAGTCCGCTTTCGCCTTCGTCCTCGTGTAGACATGAACAGGGTACCCGGCCCCAATCAGATTGCTGATCATCCCTCGCCCCATGACGCCAACGCCGACAAACCCTACCACTTTCCTCAAATTCGCCAACTCAACCTCTCCCTTGTTCATTTGCCCCCGAATCCAAGTCAAAGAACGTCACGTAAGTCGTAATGGATTCGCCGCCTGGCACCATTACCAGTCCCTCTCTGGATATCAGAGAGGCGTTCTTCGCCATCCACGGTTCCACGCACACAAACGGTTTCCCGTCAACGGACCACAACACGATGTATCGAAACTCCCTGCCGTATCGAATTCCGATGCGCCGCTTCCCCGCCTCATCGGATACCCCAAAGGATACCTCTGGACGTTTCGAATCCAGAAGCGCCAGGGACTCGACTTTCCCGTTCAGGTCCGCGTTCCCGGAAAAGTCCGTCTCTGTCAGAGTGTTGTAGTCAAACAGGCGGGTCGCATCGCTGTCGTACGAAAGGTCCTTCTCCTTCGACAAGAAGTATGGATGGAGCCCCGCATGCATGGGGAGAGGTCGGTTGGAAAGATTGGAGTAGGTCTGGTGGATAGTCAGCTTCGCATCCTG
>JAJZAV010000216.1 GCA_021799255.1 Bacillota bacterium | reverse complement strand
ATCACACCACGTACACCGACGCCAGCGGCGTGGCTCCAAGCACGGTGAGTACGGCCTTGGATCAATTGAAAATTGCACAGGCCGACATGAACATCCCCGCGTTTCGGGACATCGTGAAAATGCCTCAAGCCACGGTACCAGTGGCGGGCACCATCATCAATGTGGATTACGTCTTGGGCAAGGACGGAATTGTCGGCGTGAAAACGGGGAGTACCCCGCAAGCGGGCGGTTGCTTCGTTTCCGCCCGATATCAGCAGGTGGGCAATCGTAACGTGTTGCTGCTAGGGGCGGTCCTCGGACAGCAAGGAGCACCGTCCCCACTGATGCAGGCGCTCGATACTAGCGCTCTTCTTTTGCAGCAAGCGGGAACGAACCTGCGGACGGAGACGCTGCCAAGCGTCGGTGGCTCGTATGCCGTTGTAAACAGCAAATGGGGCGACAAAGCGAACCTGTCGACGTCGAATGTGCCAACGTTCATCGGCTTTCCCGGGCTCAAAGTTGATGCGAAACTCATCGACAACGCGGTACCCCATTTGCCAATTGCAAAAGACTCCACCATCGAGGAACTGCAGGTAACCGCGGGCTCCCAGTCGCAAACCTATGGACTACAAGCCGATGCCGCCCTCGGAAAACCGAGCCTCCTGTGGAGAGTCTTCTGATCTACTCATTGAGACGAACTCCGTTTTCACTCTGCTGCGACGCCGTTTGGGAACAACTCTGTGTACTCCGTTCGGGTTAATGGGAGTGTTCGGGCACGGTGTACGCGGACGACGTGAACCATGACTTAGGGATGGAGGAAGTCGTCCAGCCGCTCTTCGGCATAAAACTGGCGTGCTCCTCATTGAAATAGGTGTCCATCAGCGTCCGCGTGATGGGTGCCGCATAGTCGGCCCCATACCCGGCCCCCTGAATCATGACCACCACTGCAATTTGCGGTTTGTTAAATGGGGCGAATCCCTCGAATACGGAGTCGTCCGTCTTTATCCCATTCAAGTAAACGGTCGCGGTTCCGGTTTTTCCGGCCGCCTTGTACGGTGCATTGTAGAAGCTGTAGTATCCGGTTCCCAGCGGAGTGTTGCAGACGTCGTACATGCCTTGGTGAACGATGTTCAGATACGTCGGATTCAGGTGCAGATTCGCCTGAACCTTCGGCTTGAAGGTGTAGATGGGCTTCACGTTCACTCCTTTGAGATTGCTATACATCCCAGGGGGTAACACTTTGTCTAAGAGGTGAGGTTGCAGGCGCTTCCCCCCGTTTGCAATGGTGGAAATATACTGGACGAGTTGTATCGGCGTCACACGTTGGCCCTGTCCAAAGGCCATCATAGCGAGATCGAACGGACTGCCTTGGTTTACGTATTGTCCGGTTTTCTTCAGGGATTTCTCGACCTTGGGGACGTTCAACGGAACCTGTATCCCTTGAGAGTTTTCAATGTAGAATTGGCCGGGTTGCTCGCCCGGCAGGTCGATGCCCGTAATTCTACCGAGCCCGAACCGCAGTTCCCCCTCCACGAGTTTCATGATTCCCTTGATAAAGTACGTGTCGCGCCACGTCTGGATATTGGCGAAGCCATCGATGGGGGCTCCGCCCGATGTGCCGGAACTGCCCACCCATTTGCCGAGCATCAGGCCAAGGTTGTAGAAGAATTTGTCGTCTGATACCGCGATGGCCTTGACGTCGTTCACCCATCCGTAGGATGCGTCCTCCATCTGGGCGCGGGTCCCGATGTACAGAGGCCCTGGAGCGTCGTAAAACTGGAAGTTTGGAGTGAGCACTCCCGCTTCAAGGCCCGTCATCATGTTGGCTGGTTTAACCGTGGAGCCGGGGTAAGCCGGGTCTTGGATCACGTTGTTGACTTGCACGCCAGGAGTGTTCAGATAGTTCGCGTGCTTGTAGGTTGTGTTGGTGGTGAACCAGTTCGGATCGATGAACGGGTAGCTGGCCATGGCCAGAATGCCACCTGTGTGCACGTTCATCACGACGGCGGCCGCGGCCGGAATCGTCGTGTGGTTGGTGGCCTCGTACGCTGTGACTGTCTGCTGCAATTGTTCCTGGGCCACGGCCTGAAGACGACCGTTGATGGTCAATTGAATGTTGTCGCCCGCTACGGGTTTTGGGTAGTAGCTGTTGCTGTTGACGATGTTCCCAATCGTGCTGATGTCTTGAACCTCGAGCCCCACTTTACCGCGCAAATAATTTTCGTAGACCTGTTCCAGCCCAGCCTGCCCAACAATTTGGTTCTCCGTGTACTTATAGTTCCCAATGCCCTGATTCACATAGGTATTCAACTGTGATTGCGTAATCGGTCCCACGTAGCCCAACTCGTGGCCCGCGAAGTCTCCGTAAGGGTAGACTCGCTGTCCGTTCACCTGAACGCTGATGCCTGGCAACGTCTGCGCGTTCTGTCCGATGAAGGCCAACTCCTGGTTGTTCAAGTACTGCCCGGGAGGCAAGAGAGAGATGGTGGCATAGTCGTTCGTCGAGTTGATGTCCGACCATATGGTGTGAACGATTTGCCGAGCCGGAATATTGAGTGCTGGCCCCAGTTGATTGGCCAATTTCACGATTTGTGCGTACGTGGTATTAACACCTTGAATCTGGGTGTAGTACAGGCTCTCTTGCGGTTTGTCATAGGCAAGCAAGGTGCCGCCCGCATCGTAGATGCGCCCGCGCGCTGGCAACACCGGAATGGTACTGACCGTGCTGGTTATGGCCTCGGATTTAAACTGTGCGCTCTTCGTAATTTGCAAATAGGACAGGCGCAGAATCAACCCGACGCAGGCCATCGAGATGATGCCGTACACGAAATTGACGCGAAAAACGCGCTGTTTGTTCTTCTGCTCAATCGCGCGATGATTGGTAGCCGACGTTTGAGAAGGGTAGCTTTTCTTTTTGCGATTTCGGGATATTCGATGTTTCATCGTCACAGTCCTTTCCAGGGTTCATCCTAGGTGGGCACAGCCATTCGCTGAGTTTTGCTATGAAAGACCATGGCGCGACACTCGGCGCATATCTCGCGTCTTTGACGTGTGATCGATAAAACGCACGTGCGCTACGTTCGCGATGGCACATCGCGAGAAACCGGACTTCGGGAACATGCTACGAAAACCTGAACTTATCGTACATGAGGATTGAGATCATGAGGGTGACGGTTTTATTAAAAGTGTCGTCGAGTTCATGCTTCGCGCTCTCAAACACGGTTGTCCGTCTTTATAGGCCAGACACGGCCTAGATGAGGCATGCCTTCACACGATGGTGCAATGCGGGAATAACAACGTTGTCATTTGTGCTACTATCATCATTGTAAAGAACGCGAGCACGACAGACATACAACCCCTTTCGCGTTCAGTGACACGAGGTGATTACCAGTGAAAATCGTCGACATTATCGAAAAAACTGTGCCCATTTCGTCTAGCATTCGCAACGCCTACATCGACTTTAGCAAGATGACTGCCGCGGCGGTCGCCATCGTGACCGACGTCGTCAAGGACGGTCGACGCGTCGTGGGGTACGGCTTCAACTCCAATGGTCGATACGCGCCGTCGGGTTTGCTGCGGGATCGCTTCATTCCTCGCCTGTTGGCGGCGGATTCCGCCGACATCCTAAACGCAGCAGGGGACAATTTCGATCCGTTTCGCATCTGGGACATCCTCATGACCGGCGAGAAGCCGGGAGGACACGGGGAGAGATCCGTCGCCGTCGGAGTGCTGGACATGGCCGTGTGGGACGTCGTTGCGAAAATCGAGGGCAAGCCGCTATATCGGCTGTTGGCTGAGGCATATCGCAACGGTGAATGGGACGAGCGAGTGTTCGTCTATGCGGCGGGGGGCTACTATCAGCCGGACAAGGATCTGACGGCCTTGCAGGACGAGATGAAGGGGTACCTGGATCTCGGATACTCGGTCGTGAAGATGAAAATCGGAGGGGCTGTGCTCGCCGAGGATCTGCGGCGCATCGAAGCGGTCCTGAAGCTGCTTCCTGACGGCCAGTCCCTCGCGGTGGACGCGAACGGACGGTTCGACCTGGAGACGGCCATCGAGTACGCCAAAGCGCTCCTGCCGTACCATCTCTTTTGGTACGAGGAGGCGGGCGATCCCCTGGACTACGCCCTACAGGCGGAGCTCGGCAGGCGTTATGCCGGCCCCATGGCGACGGGCGAGAACCTGTTCTCGATGCAAGATGCGCGCAACCTGATTCGATACGGCGGCATGAATCCTGAACGGGATTACTTGCAGTTTGATTGTGCGCTCAGTTACGGCCTCGTAGAATACATGCGCACGCTGGACATGCTGAAGGAGCACGGATGGTCACCGCGGCGCTGCATTCCGCACGGAGGGCACCAGATGTCGCTGAACATCGCGTCGGGGCTGGGGCTTGGCGGAAACGAGTCGTATCCTGGCGTGTTCCAACCCTTCGGCGGTTTCGCCGACGACTGCGAAGTCGTCGATGGGTACGTGAGTCTACCCGATACGCCGGGCGTCGGATTTGAAGCCAAGGCAAACCTAATCGAGTTGCTTCGTGAGTTAGCCGTTTGAGTAGCGCTAGGCTCAACCAATCGAGGAGCATTCGAAAAATGCCTCTAGACGTTCTCGGTTTCGCGAAGAGATAATTAGATAGAATTCATGATGCCAGTGGATGGACGGGACAGAAGGAGAAGACCAAATCATTGAACTGGAGAACAACAGGACTATTCGTGAATCGTTGGCTCGAGCGCCTGATGTTTGTGTGGCTTCTGTCGGCTATGGGCATCGGTTATCTGTTGCACGGAATCATGGGAGACTGGACGGGCGCGGTGGTGATTTTGTTTGCCTGTATGACGTTTGTGACTGCGCTGGGTACTCGGCTTCGGGAGTTTGGGTACGTGGCGCGTCATCCCGTCGTCCTCGCCAGCATGTTCATTCTGCTACACGCATTTCTTCCGGTCATCGCTTACTTGGCGGCGCGGGCGTTTTTGCACAAGACTGCGTACATCGTGGGCGTCGTGCTTGCCAGTTCCATTCCCGTCGGGGTCACATCCATCATGTGGACTGGAATGGCGAACGGGGATTTACCTCTCGGCTTGTCTCTGGTCTCCCTCGACACGTTGCTCAGCCCCATCGTGATTCCGCTTACGATTCATGTCATCATCGGCCACTCGGTCGCTTTGCCGTTCTGGACGTTATTCTGGGGTCTCGTGTGGATGGTGGTCCTCCCGACCATCCTTGGGATCTTCGCCAATGAACTCTCTCGTGGGAGAATTAAGCCGGCGGTGCTGCCCATTGCTGGACCCGTCTCCAAGTTGTCGATGCTAGCGGTGGTCAGCATCAACGTGGCGGCCGTGACTCCGTCGCTCGCTCACCAAAGCGGTCTGTTTCCTATCCTGTGCGTGTTGTTCCTTCTCGCCGGATTCGGTTACTTGGTGGGATACGGGGCGAGCCGGGCCGAACGGGTGGACAGGCCAAAGAGGGTCACGATGACCTACAACGTCGGCATGCGGAACATCAGCGCCGGGATTGCCATCGCGAGCCAGTACTTTGGCCATATGGTGTCCATCCCCGTCGTGTTGGCGATGCTCTTTCAGCAACCATTTGCGACGCTGGTGTTCTGGTTGTTGGGAAAATCCAAACCGAAGGCCGTCTCGGAGGTTCCCGTATCGAATTCGGTCTGATGCCATTTTCGAAACGGTACAGTCGTTGCACAATAGAGGTATATTTGATTATGTTTGGGCCGAACCAATGGCGTCAATTATATGAGTGAGGCTCGTAGGGGGAACTGCTGTCGTGAATCCAATTGAGTCAGCTGTGGCAAGCATGGAAATGTATCAGCAAACGTATCCGGAAGATGCCTATTTAGCAATCGCGGATACGGAGAAGGTGGTCGCTGTCCTCCCGGGAAAGTCCATCGACTTGGGATTGAAGGTTGGAACCTCCGTGGAAGCCTTTCGGGGGACGGTTACCTATCAAGTACTTCGGGTCGGAAGACCAGTGCAAGAAGAGAGAGGTCCCGAACAGTTTGGCTTTGGGTACATAGCTACGGCAACTCCGATATTTGACGAAGGCGAGATTGTGGGTGCCATCGTCGCGGTCGTCAGCAACAAAAAGATTGAGAGATTAAGGGACGCGGCCACCGAGCTAGCGGCCATAGTTCAAGAGGTCAGCGCAAGTACGGATGAATTGGCGAAGGCCTCAACGCACATTGCTGAAGTCCTTCAAGATACCGTTGTCTTGTCTGGGGAAATGGCGCATGTGGTGGAACGCATTGACTCCATGGCTGCCTTTGTCGCGGAAATCGCATCTCAATCGAATCTGCTGGGACTCAATGCGGCGATTGAGTCTGCGCGAGCTGGAGAGCATGGTCGGGGCTTCTCCGTTGTCGCGCAAGAAATCCGGAAAATGGCAGATCAAAGCAGGGCTTCGGCCACTACGATTAACCAAGCAGTTGGGCAAGTTCGTCAACTGATTGAAAAGGTCAACGACTCCGTTCAAAATGTGGCGGCGGACACGGAGGAACACGCTGCGAGCGTACAGGAACTCAAGGCCGTGTACGAGCATATCGCGGCCACCGCAGATTTCCTGTTAAACCAGGCGCAGAGGGTCCAGGGGTGAGCGTTGGTCTCGTGGGTCCGGAAATGGGCATCTGCCCCCATGGGACCTTGATTAGAACCACAAACTTGCCCGAGCCTTCGGTGAGTGCCGTCTTGGCACTCACCGTTAATTCCGACGGAATTTCGAAAAATGTTCTTTTCTTCGCTGGGTAAGTCCTTTCATTTTCAACCTCCTGATTGATATGTTCTAGTCGGGAGGCGATATAAGATGAGTCTGAAGACTCGGGATTTTAAGATTGGTGTTGCGGCGCTAGCCACGGTTGCAGTTGCGTCTTTGGGGATTGTCGC
>JAJZAV010000008.1 GCA_021799255.1 Bacillota bacterium | reverse complement strand
ATCTGGTCCGGACATTAGAGTAAGCTCCCTTCGACGGTAGTGCTCAATTCCGAGGAACCTCACATCCGAGGAACGCCACACCCGACGAACCTCACATAAATAAGATATATTCGTGACAAATAAATGTGACCTTATCAATATTAATAGCATACCATTTACATAAGTTCTATAGCCGTGCTATCATGAATCGAAATATTCGACCAATTTCCGAACAAGAACTCAGAGCAAGTCACCAACGTCCCTATGAGTACGTATGCAAAGACCATGCAAGCGCTTTCTTATTTCGACGCAGCTTGCGAATAACAACGATAAGTTGTAGGGGATGGGCGTATGACTTACCTGGAAGGGGGCATTCAACCTCTCGAAACTTGACGAGACCTCTCCAAACCCGTTCATCTGGCTCGTTAACCTCAGACGCACACGACGCACACGAAAGACGCTTTGCGCACGAGATGGGGGGAAAGTGTCTTGCGCTATTTCATCAATAGACTGATTTTTCTCATTGTCTCAATTTGGGTAGCCGTCACGCTGAACTTCATTTTGCCGCGCATGATGCCAGGCAACCCGGCGGAGATCATGCTGGCGAAGTTTCAAGGACAAATGCCGCCTCAAGCTATCCATGCGCTGATGCTGCAGTTCGGTTTCTCCAATAAGCCGATGATTATTCAGTACTTTCAATATCTGCACAGCATGTTGACCGGGCACTGGGGGCTCTCATTTACGTACTATCCCACGCCCGTGACGAAGATCATCGAGACTAGCCTGCCGTGGACGTTGGGACTCTTGGGAGTGGCCTGGGTGGTCGCGGTGGTGAGTGGAACCATCGTGGGGATTTGGATTGCCTGGCATCGAGGAGGACGCGCGGACTCTTCCATCCCTATCATTACGACGTTCTTCCAATCGGTTCCCGGATTCTGGCTCGGCATTGTGCTGATTTACTTCTTCGGGTTCGTGCACAGTTGGCTCCCGATGAATCACGCGTTCGGTTCCGACGTCACGCCCGGTTTCAACGGTCCCTTTATTTTGAGCATCATGTATCACGCCATTCTGCCGCTTATCGTCATTTTCCTTGGCAGCGTCAGCGGGTGGATTGTGGGAATGCGCAACAACATGATCATGACGCTCGGCGAGGACTACGTGGTCTTCGCGGAGGCGAAAGGCGTATCCACCAAGGAGCTGATCATGGGATACGCGGCTCGCAACGCCCTGTTGCCGCAGGTGACCTCCATGGCCATCGCTTTATCCACCATCATCGGTGGGCAGGTGCTCATTGAGCAGATCTTCTCGTACCCCGGCATCGGGTTTCAACTTGCGACCGCCGTGTCGAGCGAAGACTACCCGCTCATTCAGGGGATGTTCCTCATCATCGCCGTCATGACGCTCGTCATCAACTTCGTGGTCGATATGCTGTACGGCCGTCTGGATCCGCGAGTAAGGCGAAGGGGGCAAGCGGCATGAGCAGAGCAGCCGTCGGAAAGATGCCAAGAGCCGGGTTGACCCGCGTGAAGCGAAACAGCAAGTTCTCGGCATTCCTGACCAATCCCAAAGCCCTCACTGGTGTCATTATCTTCGCAATCTTCACACTAACAGCGATTCTGGCGCCCGTGATTGCGCCGTACAATCCCGCCGCGACGACGTTTCTGCCGATGCTGCCGCCAAGCGCTGTGCACTGGTTTGGTACCACCAACACTGGGCAAGACATCTTCTCTCAGTTCATCTGGGGAACGAGGACGTCCATGGAGGTCGGCATCGAAGCAGCCGTCATCTCCACCCTGATAGCCTTTCTCATCGGCGGGTACGCCGGCCTGATGGGGGGGTGGCTGGACGCCCTGCTCAATTCGTTCAGCAACATCCTGCTGGTGTTGCCGACCCTCGCTCTGTTGCTGGTCATTGAGTCCTTCGTGCACAATCCGACGCCGCAGTTCAACGGACTCACCATCGCATTCACCAGTTGGGCGTGGGGCGCGCGCGTGTTCAGATCCCTTGCGCTGTCGCTGGCGCAACGCGACTTCATCGTCGCCGCCCGCCTCTCGGGAGCCGGATCCATCCGCATCTTGTTCTCGGAGATCCTGCCCAACATGACGTCCGTGCTCGCCAGCAACCTCATCTACTCGTTCTTGGGAGCCGTGCTCTTCGAGGCCGGCCTCGCCGTCCTCGGATTTGAGAACGTGTCGACCTATAGCTTAGGCACCATCCTGTACTGGGCCCAAAACGGAGGGGCGATGATGGAGGGGGCTTGGTGGTGGTTCGTTCCCCCGGGGCTCGCCATCGCCGTTCTCGGCACCAGCCTGATTCTGATGAACTTCGCCATCGATCAAATCACCAACCCACGCCTGCGGGAACAAAAGCGCCAGCGCAAGGCCAACAAACGTACTGGGAGGGATTCTGGTGTCAACCAACAGCCCAGTGCTTGAGATTGAAAACCTGTCGGTCGCGTACCGCACTCCAAATGGCGACGTCAACGCGGTGAACGACGTGAATCTCACGGTTTACCCCGAGGAAATCGTCGGCCTTATTGGGGAATCCGGGTCTGGCAAGTCCACCATGGCCTACGCCATCATGCGCCTGTTAAAGGGTGACGCGTACGTCACGAACGGAACCATCCGGATTTTGGGCCAGGACGTCTATGCGATGGATGCGGCCGAGTTGAGAAAGTTTCGCTGGGAAAAGATGTCGATGGTGTTCCAGAGCGCCATGAGCGCGCTGAATCCGGTCATGACGGTGGAAGCGCAGATCATTGACACGCTTTTGAACCATCGGCCCAACATGACGAGGAGCGAGGCCGTACAGCGGGCCGAAGAGCTCATGGAAATCGTGCGCATCGATAAGCGCAGGCTGAAAAGCTATCCCCACGAGCTCTCCGGCGGGATGCGCCAGAGGGTCATCATCGCCATTGCCATCGCGCTCCATCCCAGGTTTGTGATTATGGACGAACCCACGACGGCGCTCGACGTCGTCGTCCAGAGGTCCATCCTGGATCAGATCCGCGAGATCCAACGGGTCGAGAAATTCGCCATCTTGTTCGTGAGCCACGACTTCAGCCTCGTCGCCGAGCTGGCCACAAGGGTGGCCATCATGTACGCGGGCCGGATTGTCGAGCTCACCGACAGCAAGTCGCTGCGTCCCGGCGAGCCGCATCATCCTTACACGGAAGGGTTGCTGCGTGCGATTCCGCGGCTGACCGCCGAAGAGATCACCATCGACGGCATTCCCGGCACGCCCCCAAATCTCATTTCGCTCCCAACCGGGTGCGCGTTCCATCCTCGCTGCGCGCGCGTCATGAGCGAATGCCAGACGACTCGTCCCAAACGGGTCAAGACTCTCTACGGCAGCGCGGAATGCCACCTGTTTAGGCAAGGGACGGAGGGATAGCATGCAGAGCAGCAGCAAGGTGAGCCAACTCAATCAAACCGACAATAAGCTCGTGGAAGTGGAGAACCTCGTCGTGCGTTTCCCCATCCTCGACAACGGGCACCGAGCCTACATTCGCCCCGTTGACGAGGTCAGCTTCACCATCGATTCGGGCGAAGTTCTCGCCTTGGTGGGAGAGTCCGGTTCCGGCAAGTCCACCATCGCGAAGGCGCTGCTACGGATTGTGGAACCGCAGTCCGGGACCATTCGCGTCCAAGGAAACGACGTGACCCACTGGCGCGGCGGCAGGCTCACCACGTATCGGAAGAACGTGCAAATGGTCTTCCAGGACCCGTTCGGATCTCTCAATCCGGTCCGAACCGTGGAGCATCACATCGCTTATCCGCTGCAAAAGCACCGACACCTTCACGGCCGCGCCCTGCGCGACATGGTGGGCTCCCTGCTGGAGAGGGTCGGCTTGACTCCCGTCGAGGAGACGCGCGTCAAGTATCCCCACGAATTGTCCGGCGGCCAGCGACAACGCGTCGCCATCGCCAGGGCCCTCGCCGTGAATCCCAAGTTTCTCGTCGCGGACGAACCCATCTCGATGCTCGATGTTTCCATTCGCGCCGGCATCCTGAAGCTTCTCAACGAGCTGCGCAGCGAATTCAACCTTGGCTACCTATATATTACGCACGATCTCGCTTCCGCCCGTTACTTTGGTCACCGAATCATGGTCCTCTACGGCGGCAAGGTGATGGAGACGGCCCCGTCCCACGAATTGATCCGCAATCCCTCGCACCCATACACGAGGCTCCTCTTGGCCGCCACGCCGGGGAGCGGCTTGGATGGGCCGCTCCCCGAGACGAGCAATCAGGCTCCGAGCCTCATTGAGGGGAGAACCGGGTGCCCGTTTGCGGAACGATGTCCGCTCGTGGTGGATGCGTGCAGAAAGGAGGATCCACCCGTCGTCCGACTGAGCGAAGGGCACGAGGTCGCGTGCCACGTGGTCTAGGAAGGGAGGTGCATGCCTATGTGAAAGAAAAGGCGCGGCGATTTGCGGACTGCGCAGATTGTTCGGAACGACATGTTATCATCGGCAAAAATACAAGCGAATCTTAGGAGGGTCAATGGTATGAAGAAAACGCTTGCAATCGGTCGTTGGGCAGGGGCTGCGGTGCTGGCTGGGTCGCTTGTGGCAGCGGGATCGTCCATGGGTTTCGTGAGCGCGGCGACAAACAGCTCCAATCCGCCGTTGGTGGTTGGACAGGAGAACGTGAGCACGTACAACTTTAACCCGTTCGTCGCGGCGCCCGACTTCGGGACGCTCGGGCTCATCTACCAGCCGCTGATCTACTTCGACACGGTGAGCGGCAAAGAATATCCTATGCTCGGCACGTCGATGCACTGGAGCAAGGGCAATACCGTGCTGACCGTTCCGCTGCGGCACGGGGTCACGTGGTCCAATGGACAGAAATTCACGTCGGCGGACGTCGTCTACACGTACGATCTCATTAAAAAGTACCCGGCGGCCGACCTGAACGGTCTGTGGCAGCAACTCAAATCCGTCACGGCCAAGGGCCCGTATGAAGTGTCCTTTACCTTCAAAGCTCCGGACGTACCGTTTGCCACCTACGTGCTCGGCGAACCCATCGTGTCGAAGAGCGCGTGGGGCCCGGGGGATCCGTCGAAGTCCATCGGAAAGAACCCGGTCGGGACCGGACCGTACACGCTGAAGGCGTTCAACTCCCAGTACATTGACTTCGTGGCGAACGATAAATACTGGGGTGGCGTGCCACAGGTGCCCGAGGTTAAGGATATGCAATACAACGGAAACGATCCCGCCAACCTCGCCATGGCCAAAGGCCAAGTGGACTGGATTGGCGCCTTCATTCCGGGGATTCAGCAGACCTTCATCAACAAGGATCCTAAGTACAACCACTACTGGTTCCCGGCCGTGGCTCCCAACATGCTGTACACCAACCTGAAGGATCCGCTGCTGAAAAACCTCGCGGTGCGCAAGGCCATCAGCATGGCCATCAACCGGCAGCAGCTCTACATGGAGGGCGAATATGGCTACGAGCCGGTGGCGAGTCCGACGGGACTGGTGTTGCCGAACCAGAACAGCTGGCTGGATCCCCACCTGACGGCTGCGCAGAAGAGCTTCACCTACTCTCCGACGCAGGCCATGAAGATCCTCGAGAACGCGGGCTTCAAGAAGAACTCGCAGGGAATCTTCACGAGCCCGAGCGGAAAGCCGCTGTCGTTCTCGTTGCAGGTTGTGGCCGGTTGGACGGACTGGGACACGGACTGCCAGCTCATCCAACAGGAGCTGAAGGCGATTGGCATCCAGGTGAACGTCGAGGCGCTGCCGTACAACACGTATATCGCCAACATCAGCGGTCCGAAGAAGTCCTACCAGTTGGCGATGTCCTACACGATAGCGGGCCCCGGTCCGTACTACGTGTTCCAAAACATGCTCAACTCGAAGGGAAGCTGGAACATCGAGCAGTTGAACAACCCGCACATCGATTCGCTGCTGAACTCGTTTGCGCGTACCACGAATACGAAGATGCAGCATAACATTATGGATTCCATCGAGTCTTACATGGTGCAGCAGATCCCGAGCATCCCGCTCATCTACGGTGTGAGTTGGTACGAGTATCGGGACAGCAACTACGTGGGCTGGCCGAGCGCGAAGAATCCGTACATCACCCCGGATCCGACGGGCAGCGGCTACGCCGACACGGTGACCCTGATGCACCTGAAGCCGCGCAAGTAGGGCAGGGGCTGCAGGGCGGCGCGACCGCAGGCTGGCCGAAGGTTTCGGCAAGAAATGAACGGGAGTTGCGAGAGAGTCGGGCTACGGTGAACAGAAGATGGTTCCGGGAGCGGGTCGCCTTCGAGGAGGGACCCGTTTTTCGTGGGGTGAAACCGAGGCCCCAACCGATTCAGAGGTAGGTGAGGCTTTGCGTGGTGGGGGTCGGCGTGACAATGAGGTTTTTTCCCAGCCGTTTGGCGCGATACAGGCAGTCGTCCGCGCGGGAAAAGAATAGGGCCTGATCTTCATCGGATTGTAGGCTGCAGAGCCCAATGCTGACCGTCAAGGGCTTGTTCTCGAGTTCCGAATGATACACGCTAGCGATGCTCGCTCGGATGTGTTCCATCAACTCGTACGCTTCGTCAAAGGAGCTCTCCGAGATGACCAATGCGAACTCTTCCCCGCCGTACCGAGCCAGAAAGTCCTCCGGGGTTACGTTATGTTCGATGATCTTCGCTATTCGATGCAAGATCACGTCTCCGACGGGATGGCCGTATTGATCGTTTACCAGCTTGAAGTCGTCGATGTCGATGACTGCCAGATGAAGCGGCGTGTGGGTCGTCGTACAGACCTGCATGACGACGCTGAGGTAGGCGTTGAGCGATCTCCGATTGTTCAGCCCCGTCAACGCGTCCGTCTTCGAATCCTTCTCCATGACGATGTTCTGGATGAGGAGGTCCTGCTCAACACGGGACTTCTCACGCAGTTCGTCCAGCATCTCGATGTTGCGATTCATGATGCTAAGGGCGATGAACACCTCGCCGATGGTCATCATCAGGAAGGCAAGGAGATCGAAAATAGTGTCCGAGTTGGGCTGCCCCCTGTCCGGGTTGGTGAAATACATCACCAACTGGGCCGCCACCGAAAGGATCCCCGCTACAATAATCTTCTTTTTTTGGACGAAGTACACCGAGATGAATATTGGTAAGAGAAGAACGGACAGAATCGCGTGAAGACCGGGATTGAAGTAAATGACGATGACGCAAAGCACGATGCTTGTGGATATGTACATGTAATCCCGATTTGATTTCATCCATCTCTTGAGAACCTCGCTGGCTATGTTGGTCAGGATGAGAAGAAGGCCCGGGATGACGACTTGGTGCAAGACATAAAGGTCAAGCATGCCCCGATACTTCCAATAGCCAGGCACGAGGGAAACCAAGGATGCGATTATATACACAAACGTAAATATCCGGTACCCGGATAGGATCTTTCCTTCCCATAACGAAGAAGACCCTGCGCTTGGTCTTCCCATCTCATCACCATCTTCACAGATCTTCACATTCTGAGGAGTCTAAGCCAACCTCGTTCAAGCTGACCGATTCTAAATCCGTGTTAGCGGTTGCACTAGAACCAAAACAGCTTTTCATACAGCTATTCGACGGCCGACCATATTTATCCTTCTATTAAGCGTTCACGAGTTATTTGTTGCTGAGTCCACATGGATCATTACGAAAACCCTAACAATCACATAAGGAAAGATTCATCCTCCTTTTAGGTTCGCTTCATATCTGTGGGCCATACTGTCTTCACGACGTCGCCCGCATTGAATCGAATCGAGAAGGAGAGGCGAAAAGTGATGAGGCTACGAAAATACCTAGTGGGTGCCATCGCCATTGCGTCGTTGGTCGTTGGGAGTCCCGTGGCTTTCGCTGCCACGGCTGTGCACCATACGACTCACACAAAGGCCAGCGCTCCTGCAACCCTCACTCTGAATTCGAACGTGTACTGGATACACTACGGTCCAGGCCGTCACAAACTCAATTAATCTCACAAATTGCGACCCACCCGAGTGGGCCCATCCGGGACCCAACCCTCCGGATGTGGAACTTCTGGATGCCAACCGTTCCGACCTGAACTCTCCCGCTGTCGAGCATGCTACAGTGAATATGTGAACCGAGAACATGCGAAGGCCGTCCGTGCCAAAGCGAGCTACTTTAAGGGTAACACAAGGGTTCCGATCCCGCTGGTGGAAATTCCCCACGCCGGGTGTCGGCCTTTTGTGCGTCTGGGCCTATACACCGCGGGCTCTGTTGTGTATGGTAGTTTTGCTGGAGGGTGCGCGGTAGACGAGGTAGGCCCTTCAGCGAAGAGGCCGACCGCCGGACCAGGCGGAATCGAAGCATTCGCGCAGGTAGTGCGCAGCGACAGAAGGGGACAGGCGAAGTGCGGCGTTTTCTTTGGACATCGTACGGGATGTACTTCATGGGTGGGGCGCTGAGTGTTTTCTTTGGGTCCATCATGACGGAGTTGCTTGCACACTATCACGCGTCGTACGCGTCTGGCGGTTTTCTTATCCTGCTCCAATCCGTCGGTTTTATCGCGGGAGTTCCCCTCACCGCTTGGAGCATGAAGCGGTTCCACTATCGATTCATCCTATCCGGGTGCGCCCTGGCCGTGGCTTTGGCGCAGTTTACGATTCTCACCTTGCCGGGTCTGCGGTGGGTGTATCTGTTGGTCATCTTGAACGGGTTGGGCGGGGCGGGTCTCGAGACAGCCGTCGCGTCTTACGTCATGGAACTGTTTGAAGGGCGTCGAGCCATCTTCATGAGCCGACTCGAGGTCGCGTTTGGCTCGGGGGCGCTTGGCATGCCCATTGTGGCCAGCGGTCTCATTGCGCTGCACGCATGGCGCTTCTCTTCTTTGCTTCTCGGCTTGTTTGCGCTGATTCTGGCTCTAACATGGCAATCGATTTCCATATCGCTCAGTCCTACCGCCACCGAGGGGCACATGGACGCGCGCACGGCGGCTCCGCCTGTGTTCCGCGGCCGTGCGGGAAAGTACAGCGTGCTGATGTTGTTCCTGCTCATGATCTTTGTCTATGTGGGCGTCGAAGGGAGCCTGAATAGCTTCTTGCCCACCATCTTCGTAGTGCATCTGAGCCTCAGGCCTGCCGTCGCCTCGCTCAGTTCCTCCACCTTCTGGATTGCCATGGTGTTTGGACGCATGGCCATCGGCTGGATAGTCAGGCACGTGACGTACGAGAACTACATCCTCGCCAGCCTTACGCTCGGCATCGTGCTCTTTCTCGTGTTGGCAGGCCTCAAGAGCCCATGGGCATCGTATGTGATTGTATTCGGCCTCGGACTGGCCCTGTCGGCCGTCTACTCCATCACCATGGTCTACGCCAACCACACCTTCCCGGGCATGGAGCGCACGGTAACGAGCGCGGTCACCGCATTCGCGGGAATGGGAGGCGCCACGTTCCCGGCGCTGATTGGCTACGCCATGGATCATCTTGCACCCACCGGGGTGCTGTGGCTGGTATTCTCGTTTGCGGCTGTGCTGCTTATTTTGTTCCTCGTTATATATGGAAGCCTGTGGTTCATCCGCAGAAGGCGGGTGGAGGTCGCCGCGTGAGGGAACGGAGGGAGTTTGCTCAGTCCCTCACCCCGTCCGCGAAACGACCTCTTCGTAAACCGATTCCAGGCGCGACACCACAATGTCCCAACTATACTTGGCTAAGACCTTTTCTCGGCCCGCCGCCCCGAATCGACAGCTCGTTTCGGCGTCCAGGCACTTCTCGATGGCAGCCGCCAGTTCCGTTACATCGCCCGGTTCGGCCAGGAACCCGTCCTTGCCTTCGCTGACCACGGTGCGGACGCCGGGGAGGTTTGAAGCCACCACGGGGGTCCCGCAAGCGAGAGACTCAAGAAGAACCACGCCGAACGCTTCGCCCTGGGTGGTGCTGGGAAGGACGGTGACGCGAGCGGATCGATAGGCGTCGATGAGTCTATCAAGCGGAATGCTTCGCGTGAAGTGTGCGCGATTGCCAAGCTTCTCCGAAGCCATCTTCTCAAACTGGGGCCTCAGATCTCCGTCGCCGACGAACAATCCGTAGACGCCTTCGAGGCGGGACAGTGCGTCAATGAGCACCGGCACTCCCTTGAAGAAATGGGCGGTGTCCATGGCGCCGACAAACAGCACGATGGGTGCACCATCGGGGATTCCAGGCCAGGAGGCTGCAGGGCCTGGGCAGAACTGATTCGGATCCACTCCATTCGGGACCTCGATGACGCGACTCACCCTGTGGCCGACACTCTTATGCAGACCGGAGTTGTGCGCGTAGTCTAGCGAGGTCGCGACGAGCGTATCCGCGCGCTTGAGCTCCCAGGGTTGGCACACCGAACTGTACAGGGAGAAGAGGGGCTTCTTCCAGTCGGAGGATAGGAGATCGTTGTGGTAGGTGACCACGATGGGCGTGCGCGTCATGCGTGCGGTGTTGAAGCACAGCTCGGCCCCAAATATGTACGGATAATGCAGGTGAATGAGATCCGCTCCCTGGAGGGCCCTGCCCATGCTTGGCGTCAAGGGTGCGTTTCCGACGCGAAAGACCGCTGGGAGATAATGCACCGGAAACGGGAACTCGAGCGGCTCTTTACCCGCAGGCACGGCCGTGACGACTTCGACGTCGTAGCCTCGTTGATGAAGACCGTTCACGTGGTGGTAGGCAACGTTGCCGGTGCCGGCCCAGTAGGGTGGGAATGTGGCTGTCACATGGGCGATTTTCACTTTGCGTAAGCCCTCCTTGGCGCACGTGAATCTTCTGCAAGAACCTGTTGATAGACTTCCATCGTCTTCGCGGCCGTTTGTTTCCAGCTAAAATCTTGCGCGCGTCTGTACCCGCGCCGGATAAGTTCTTCGGCGTACGCGTTGTCCGTAAGCAAACGGCGGATTCCGGCGGCGATTTCTTCCACGGATTGTGGGTCCACCAGCAACGCCGCGTCTCCGGCAACCTCGGGAAGTACGCTGCAATTGGATGTGATGACGGGGGTTCCGCACGCCATCGCTTCGAGTACGGGTAGCCCAAATCCCTCAGATAGGGAAGGGAAGACGAACGCAGACGCGTTGGCGAGCAGGCTTACTTGATCCTCCGAGGATAAAAAACCTAGATGCTTCACCTTGGCCAACAGGCCGGTGGCCCGGGATTCCGCTTCCAACCAGTCTAGCTGTTCCTTCTGCCAACGTCCGCACATCAGTAGACTCAGGTCGGGATGCTCGGATGCGACGTTCGCAAAAGCGGCCCATAGGCGTTTCACGTTCTTGTGTTCCTCGGCGCTGCCGACGTAAGCAATGTAGGGGTTCTGCGCTGCGAAACGTCCCTGACCCCGAGCGGGTTGGTACAACTGCGTGTCGACGCCGTGCGGAATCACCGTCACTTTATCGTCAGGGTACTCGAGCTTTGCCACGACGTCGTCCTTGACGAACTGGCTCACAGCGATAAGATGATCCGCACGCAGGATCTTGTGGTGGTAATAGACATACCAGCGCAGGTTGGACAGGGCAAGGGATGGGCTGAGGCCGGTGTCGGACGGAACGAGCCCAGTGAGATCGTGCAATGTGGCGACGGTTTTATACAACGGCGACGTGATAACACCATTAAAATCCGTCGCATGAAAAAGAGATGGTCGACTCGAAGCCAGTGCCTGACGCAACATGAACTCGTTGTACATCCAGTAGACCTGTGCCGGCTTGTGGGGTCTCCACACCGACACGGAGTGGCTGCGCAAACTCATAGGCAGGTCCTGCTGTCCGGTCCTTTCCAGGACGAACCGGACTTCATTCGCGGCATCCGCCTTGGCCAACTCGTTACACAAATGTCGGGTATAGCTTCCGACGCCCCGGACCTTGTGTTCGGATTGCAATGGCGTCGCGTCCACGATAATCAACTATGGTTCACTCCTCGCTGGGTTTTCCAAGCAATGCGTTGTAGACTTGAAGCGTCTTCCTGGCCGTGGTTGCCCAATCAAATCGGGTTGCTTGTTTGTAACCTTTCTGCCTGAGCCTTGAAGCGAGCGAATCATCCGATAACACGGCTCGCATGCCGTTCAGAATCGCGTTTGTGTCGTTCGGATCAATCAGGAGCGCCGCGTCTCCGGCGACCTCAGGAATGGAGGACACATTCGATGAAATGACCGGGGTGGCGTGGGCCATCCCTTCCAGCACTGGCAACCCAAACCCTTCGTACAGCGATGGATAAACCACCGCGACCGCATTGGCGTACAGGACGTGAAGCTGTTCGTCGTTGAGGTATCCGGTGGACACAATACGATTTTTCGTTTGTTCCGGGAGAACCGTGGTTTCCAGTAATCGCTGCGGTGGGCCGGCGAGAACAAACTCTGCATCGATTCCCTCGTCTATCAAAGAGGCAAACGCCTGTAGTGCTCGCCCAACGTTCTTGCGGGGATTGATGCTACCCACAAACAGAAAATAAGGGCGGCGGATGCCAAACCCGCTAAGATCCTGTTGACGCCATCGTTGAATCTGATCCAGCGAGGGTTGAATTGTTGCCAATTCTGTGACGTGGACCTTCGACTCAGGCACCTTGAGAGTGCGAATGAGATCCGATTTTGCGCTTTCACTGACGGTGACGATGGCGTCGGAAGAAAACCGACTCCAGCGCACGCGCGTTTGAAACGTAACTCGCGTCAGGGCGGGTTGTAGTTTTGGGTACAACAGTGGAACGGCGTCATGCACTGTGACAACCCGCTTCCAATCCCCTTTTGAGAACCCGGTTATCGGGAATGGAGCAATCCCGCAGGGGTCGTGCAGAATGTCCAACCGTAATGCGCGGGCTGCTTGCTCGAGGGTCCGGGCCCCGGCCGTAAGCACGGCGGGTAGGCGCATTAGTTGCGGGACGAAGTATTGTTCAAACTCCTTATAAATAGGAAGGGAAGAATCGCGATAGGGATTTATTAAGATAATCTCGGTCGCCGGGGCAATTTGTCGCAGGTGGTTCAGGACTTCGACCGTGTAGCGGCCGATGCCCGTCAGTTGCTTGTCCATTCCGTACGTAAAAACCCCAAGACGCATCGATGTCTTCCTTTCCAACTCGTCGTAGGACGCGCGACTCACTTCGGATGTTACCTAAAGATTTCTTAAACCCGAGCGATGGAACTTAATCGACTTTTAGAGATGTTCAAGTTTATGCCACAAAAAATCCACCGCGATGGTGTAAACCATCTTCGCATATTCCGAGGCGGTGATGTTTCGTCCCTCGGCAGATTGCCACCATGTCTCAGGGTGATACCCGGGATAAGGGGAGGAACTAAACGATAACCGGATGCCCTGGCCGCTAAAGACGTAAAGGAAGTCCAGCCAAGCCCTGCGCATGTGAAATGTGGATGACACTATAATTGCTGAATTCAAATGGTGAGATTTCATCACTTGCAGGCTGTAAAGCGCGTTTTGGACCGTCGTTTGCGAGTGGTTCTCCAGCAGAATCCGCTTCGGAGAAATCCCTAGTGTCACGGCCTCTTGCTCCATGTGCTGAGCCTGCGTCTGCCAAGGATTGTAGATTGCCCCGCCGGAAAGGAGGAGGCGAGGGGCATAACCTTCTCGGAGCAATTGGACCGCCTTTGAGACCCTCTGTTCCGGCCCTCCGCCTAGCACGATAATGGCATCCGAATGCCTCGGGGACTGGTTAAGAGCAAGAAAATCACCCGCGTAAAAGAACCCGACGCATAATGCGACAGGAACGAGCAGCCAAAGCAATCTCTTGCGCCTCATGAATCACGTTCCTCGTTGTAATTGGATCCAAAGGAAGTCACGGCTGTGGCTCACGTCCACATTAATCCATCCTACTTTACCATATAAAAGCCTCCGGTCCGGCTTTATCCTACTTAAAGTTTTTTTTAACTATTCCAGCAAGGCTAGTTATTGCCATTCAGTATAGCTCATAGGTACTATATAAACAGAAGCAAGCGTTGTGAATAGCCGGATGCTACATAACATTGCGACACTTTAACGACGCTTGGTTTACCACTAACCCTCAGAGGGGGAAAAACAGTGAAAAAACTTAGGGGTGGAATTGCCGTAGGTTTGGGTTCTACGGTAGCAGTACTTGGCATCACTGCACTGTCAGCTACCAGTGCGTTTGCAATGACACCACCAACAACTTCGCCTAGCACATATCCTGTGCCGAACGTTGTTCACTTTGAGATCACTAAGATCTCGACGCCAAGCACGGCAATCGGTGGTGGGAACTTAGCTGTGACAGTCTCCGTGTACGAGGCTAATCCGGACAACATTGGTACAGGGTCCAGTGCCTATGCAGAGACGGGGCATTCATTGCCCGCGGCATTTCCGTTTTCTTTGACGGTAGGTGGCACGACGCAACAGGTGTATGGAGTCATGTCCAACCAACACGATCCATCGGCCTTAGATCCACAAACGACCGCGACTGGTGACATGTGGACCTATACGTACATGGTGCCTACCCCGGCGGTTACGAACGATACTAACTTTACCATTTCTGGTGGTTCCGGCATGGTTCCGGCAACCACGACGGAGTCCGAACTCAGCAACTACCCGCCATTCATGATCCATGACAATGCGGTTACGTACTCTTACTACTCAAACGGTAAGCCAATTATTAACCAAGACCCAGACACGGATGATCCCATCTATGGAACCATGTCAGCGACGGGAACCTTGACCCCGCCGCCGACGGGTATCTTGCCCGAGGTGCCATACGCTGGTGTCTTCCCGGCATTGTTTGCTGCTGGAGCTGTCGCCTTCTACTTGAGGAAGCGGCGTCGTACTAACTAAGCACAGATTTAAGTCCATAGGGCAGTATGGGAACGAGAGAGCCGAGTGGCTCTCTCGTCCACAGTCCAGCTTCATTTGGACAAGCGTATCGCATATTTTGGGGGCTTGGGGGTGTGTGCTTTGGAACCAAATCGAGCGAAAACACCGGAACCAAGAATTGTGGCCGTCATCCCAGCTTTTAACGAAGAGCGATTTATCGCTAGTGTGGTGTTAACGGCGTTGAATCACGCTAGCGTTGTGATTGTCGTAGACGATGGTTCGAGCGATAGGACTGCGGACTTGGCCGAGCGGGCTGGCGCATACGTGGTTCGGATGGAACAAAACGGCGGCAAAGGAGCCGCGTTAAACGCTGGATTCAAGGCATGTCGTCAATTTGATCCTGGTGCTGTGGTGATATTGGATGGGGATTCGCAACACGATCCCGCTGACATCCCCTCTCTTGTCGCTCCTGTGATTGCTGGAGATGCAGACGTAGTTATCGGTTCCCGGTTCCTAAACGCAAAAAGTAAGATTCCAGTTTGGCGGCAGTTTGGGCAACATGCGCTCAACGTGGCGACTAACGTTGCGTCTGGTGTGTCGATGACCGATACCCAAAGTGGGTATCGTGCTTTCTCCCCCCAAGCTGTTGAGATGATGTCTTTTCGGAGCAAGGGACTTGCGGTTGAGTCAGAGATGCAGTTTATATTCAAAAACCTGCGAGTTCAAGAGGTGCCCATCGTTGTCCATTATTTGGACGGCAATAAACGCAATCCTGTAAAGCATGGGCTGCAGGTGGTTGACGCAATCCTAGGGCTGGCGGCTCGTCGAAGACCTCTTCTCTTTTTTAGCCTATTTTCGCTTCCCTTGGTGGTATTAGGATTATGGTTGGGGGCAAGTGCAATGACTGACGTTACGCACGCGCACCACATTCCATTGGGAGTACTCATTGGTGCATCTGGTAGTCTGCTCGCTGGGTTAGTGTTGTTTGTGACTGGTATTACTCTTAATACATTGGACAGCTTCATGAATCAACTCCATCAGGAGATTGGGTCGTTGCAAGCCGAGGTCCGAGGTGAACCGGAGGGACTGGTATGAAAAACCCGCTGGTGAGCGTCATCATCGTTGCTTATAATAGCAAATCTGACCTACCGAAATGTTTGGCCTCCCTAGAGGATGTTTCCGAAATACTGGAAATCATCATAGTGGATAACGGATCGACGGATGGGACTGTCGAGTGGTTGAAGAAAGAATATTCGACCATCAAGGTACTAGAGGCAGGATATAACGCTGGTTACGCGGAAGGTAACAACATTGGCGTTTCAGTAGCAAATGGGGATTACTTCTTTATCCTGAATCCCGATACTCGAGTGGCACCGGGTGCTGTAGAGACCATGCTCGAGCTGTGCACCAACAATCCCGGCGCCGTGGTCACACCGAAGATCCTTCAGCCTGATGGTACCGTGAACGCTTGCGGCACGAGCATGCACTTTTCTGGGATTACAACGTGCAATGGAATTGGACAATCTCCCCATGCATACCATGGTACGTTCCGCACTTTGCTGGTCTCTGGGGCTGCGTTCATGCTTTCTAGAGCCGTTTGGGATGACGTGGGGGGATTTGATCCTTCGTTCTTTATGTACATGGAGGACGTGGACATCTCCGTTCGGTTCTGGTTGTATGGTCATTCGGTCGTTTGTGCGGCAGACGCAATTGTCTATCACGATTATCGCCTAAATCTTAGTAGCCGAAAGTTCTACTATTTGGAGCGCAACCGACTACTGGTGTTGGCGAAGCTTTACGAGTGGAGCACCGTTCGGAGGCTATGGGCCGGGCTTTTAGTTACGGAAGGGGTAACCCTGGCTTATGCTGTCCGGAGAGGGCCTCAGTTTTTCTGGGCTCGTCTCAAGGGATATGCTTGGATTGTTGCTCATGTTAGGGAAATCAAGCGGGGCCGCGGTAAAGTGCAGCGGGAAAGGGTTCTGTCAGATAGAGGATTGCTCGCGCTTATGCGACCCTATCTACCCTATCAAGATTTGACCACACCTCGTCTGGCGAACGTGCTGTCTCTCGTAACTACCCCCATATTTCGAACGGTACATCGTTTGGCTGTGCACATGTGATTTCTGAAAGACTGAAAATGGGGGACATTCATGAAACTCACTCTTTCGACTCGTCCAGTTCTCCCCCGTGCACCAGACAACGGCGCGCATCGGCTCGCGTGGGCTGCTATCGCAGACATGGTATTTGCAGATGCCTATCATGCGGGTGTTGGAGAGTTGGTGGCCCACCTCCCCATGCCTGAAATGGAAGATGCCTTTGCTTTGCGAGCCGAGTTGACATGTCCTAAGGGCAATAGAAGTGCCCTGATCAGTTCGGGACTCTATGATGTTGCGGATTATGAGTTTAGTCGAGTCTATACCATTGAACACGGGGGCGTCGTGCGTGGACGGATTCGCGCACATGCTTCCGTGATGCAGCATCAATGGGTTGCAAGGCATCAGATTTGGGTTTATACACTTCGCTCGAGACTTTTTGGGATTCCAATTCGATTGGCTCTGCTCGCGGGTCGTCCTCGTTTTGCAGATCAAATGAGTTTTCAATCCAGGCGTGCATTTGTAAGTCGCAGGCCGGCACTCGCCTATTACCATGTCACAGTGTGGGAACCTCTCGAAGGAGTTTCAGGCGACGAACCGGACGCAGCGCACGATGAATGATAGGACTGATACTGTGGTCTCAACTGCTTCTGAGGTTCTTCCTACGATGGATAAAAACCAATCGAGACTACCTCAAGTTCTCCAAGCGATTGCCGACTTGGACGATTGGTTTCAGACCATGAGGCAGGCTGGTGGTTACGGAGGACCAGTGGCGCATTGGTGGCGTCACTCGTTGCTTTACGCCGGACCAGCCTTCGATTGGCGCTACGAGGGTATTCTGACGGGATATGCTACTCTGTACCGTAAAACGGGAGAACCCGTGTGGATGCACCGAGTGCGTTCAACTGTGTCGGATCTTTTGGAAGGGCAATTTCGTGCAAAAGGCTTCAAAGCATCCGAATTTGAGGCTAACCCTGGCACCTTGGGGACACCTCATGAGGCTGCTGCAGTGTCCGGTTTGCTTAATAGCCTTGACTGCCTGGACGCGGAACTTGAGAGCCGGGCCATTTCACTTGCTGAATCTATTCTTCGCAACCTCGTGGACAATTTATGGGACCCCCGGGTCAGGGGGTTTAATGACCGTCCGGGAATTCGTGGTCGGGTCCCAAACAAGCTGGCGACATTTGCTGAGGCGCTCCTTAAGTATTACGAAGTGACGAGGAAACCTGAGTATTTGGATTATGCACGAACGTGCTTGGATGATGTTTTAAAATATCAGATTAAGATTGGCCGATATGCAGGGGCCGTTCATCAGTATGGGCCAAACGCAGGGGAAGGTGACGGGCGACTATTTCCGTATTACAACGCTCGTTGTATTCCCGCCCTTCTACTTGGCTCGCAGATTATGGGCGACGCTCGTTACGAGGAGGCGGCGAGCGATATCGCGACGTTTTTGCGGTTGTCACTAGAGGATGACCGTTGGCCTCAGATAATCTATGCCGATAGTGGTATGGCCCGGTGGCCAAGTTGGATAGCTGGTGTGGGAGACATCTTGCGCGCGATGTGGTTGGTAGGGGAAAATATATGGGGGAGTCCAGCCTTGGTGCGTCTGCTAAACGCTCAACTCAAGTCCGGTGGATTTCCGACCGCAGAGGGCTTTGCTAATCGTGGGACCGCCCGGCAAGAACCAAGCGGAATCGACTGGCTTGATGTTTTGCCAGTAAGCGGTTGGAACGATAAGGTATTGCGCCTATTTGCCGAGATGATCCCAATGCAAGTAAAGATACCGGATTCAGACACGTCCGACGTTGAGATGAAGGTCGGTTTTTATGGAATGCCAGGGCAATTCGCCGAGAGCTCAACAGGTTTATCCTTGGACGTTCGTGGGCGAACGGTAGTAAGGTGGTGCAAGAATGAGCCTTGGGTACAGACGCAGTTTCGACCTCCGTCGCTTTAGGTGCCAATGATAACTGGGGAAAAGGTGACGCAGGTTGGCTATCGCCTCAACTAAACCGATGAAAAAGCGACCATCCGTTGTCGTCAATGGATTCCGTAATTCCATAGGAACCGCCGCGTTGGCTCTCGGAGGTATCTTGAGTTCGGTTATTGTCGTGCGTAGCCTCAGCATATCAGAGTACGGGAAGCTATCGTTTTATCTCTGGCTCGCCAGTGCGGTGAGTAGCTTAGGATTGCTGGCCTTTCCTGCTGGCCTAACAAAGGTTGTATCACAACTCTATGGTGCCGGTGAGGAGTCCGATGCGGAGGCCTTGATTCCCTGGGTGGGTCGAATTCTCTTCGTGGTCAACGTGATGCTGACGGCATTGATACTCGTGGTTGCATACGTAGGCCCATCAGCCAACCGCATTCTACTGTCGCTCATTGCCATCGGTTTGCTCCCGGGAGCCATGTCCCGTGTCATCAATTCTCGCGTTTTGGCTCGTGAGCAGTATTCCATCACGATGGTAGCCTCCATTATTACGTCCATTGTGATCTTCCTCGGAGTTATCGTGACACACCTCCTTCACGTCGGTACGGCTGGTTACGAAGTGGTACTTCTAAGCGGGGGAGTTGTCCAATTCCTGGTGTTGTTCACGGCGTCGCGCGGGTCTGTCTTTTTAACGTTTGGTGGACCGGATGTTTCGAAGTACGCACGCCGTCTTTATCTGGATTACGTGGTTCCGTCTACGTTGGCTGTGCTGTTCGACTTAGTAGTGTGGCAACGGTCGGAGATCTACTTTTTACATCGCTTTTCCCATTACGCTGAACTCGGATATTACAGCATTTCTTACACGCTGTTCGCGACTTTTAACCTCATTGGAGCGGCGTTACTAAATGGACTATTCCCATCGGCGTCTCATGATTTCGGAGCTGGCCACATGGAACTCTTGGGACACAAATCCGAAACGGGATTACGGTTGGCAACGTTCTATTCGCTTCCCATAGCCATGGCGGGAATCGTGGTGGCGCCTAGCGTTCTAAACCTTTTCTACGGAACTCATCTTGTCGCGGCGGGCCCGGTGGCTAGGGTTCTAATTATTGGAATCGTGCCAGGCGCACTGTCGGTGGCCATGACGTTGAGCTTAAGCGCAGGTGGGGGAGTATGGAGCGTTGTGAAAGTTGGGTTTCTGTTATCGCTGGCCAACCTAGGCCTAGATCTGCTGCTGATCCCTCATAGTGCCGCCGTAGGTGCAGCTCTCGCAAATACACTCACGCAATTCGGATATGCGGTCGCGGTACTGGGCGTTGCATTTAGGAAGTTTGCTTTGAAGATGCCCTGGAGCTGGGTGTGGAAGTGTACGGGGATAGGACTGCTGTTCCCGTTCGGCATACCTGCAGCCATGAGACTGGCTGGTTTTGATGGAATCCCGTTGTTGGCGGGCATGCTGGTGGGATGTGCTGTGTATTGGTTGGTTCTCTCTAGAACTAGGCTTGCGAGAAACGGTCTATTTGTATAGGCACCTCGACTCCATGGAGGAAACAGCGTGGAACAATCTGCGACGAATTCAGTCAAGTTGACGCATTGGATAATCATATTCTTCATGGTGGCGGCGGCTTGGCTGTTATCAAGGGTTGCAGGACCCTACCTAATTTTATGGAGCAATGCTCTTCTAGCATTGGTAATCTTGGCTTGGTCTTCACGTCCCACTAGCGAGATGTCTCGTACGGGATTGCTAGCGTTGGCTACTTTGCCGTTAGCGCGCGCCATGGAAATTGTACTGTTGCCGCTGGCGTATGTGTACGGGATTAACGACTTTTACCTCAATGTTGCGCTTTGCCTCGAAATTGGCTTGGTCGTTGTGATTGCCCGGGGCAGGGGTGCCGTTGATGGGGACTTGCCGAGATGGTCCGTGTGGTGGAGAGGCTTAGCCGTAATCGTTGTTTCAACGGGCATCGGCTTATATATCCGGTTGATTAATCATGGGCAGCTGAGTCAAAGTGGTAAGGGTCTCCTCAACATCGGGCTCCTTCTGGTCACAGCGTTTTTGCTTGGTGTAGCATTGGAGTGGGTTTTTAGAGGCCCAGCCTTCGATGCGATACAAAGTGATTTCGGGAAGGTGGCCGCCATCCTTCTAACCACAGGACTATGCTTGGCTGTGTCTCAAATCGGATCATCGGGGGCCTTTATAATCATTCTCGCGGTGAATCTTGCCTTTGGCTTTCTGCGTTCCACAGGATTGTCAGTAGGTTGGCTCAGCATCGCCCACGGCTTCCTGAATGCTGCCGTGTTGTTGCCCATGCATTTCTAAGGAAGGGATCACGCGTGTTCACCGACCCTCTGCACGTTACTGGGGCATACGTACATCATGCCTGGATGGGATATGGCAGTTCGCTCATGGGGCTACTCATATTTACTTTAGTGGTACGAGACATATTGGCGCATGGTGACTTTACATACCGAAAGCTACTAACTAGAAGACTGCTCCTGTTTTCCGGTGCTATCGCGTTAGACATTGTCTGCCTGGTCATCTTTCACGTGTCTGGCAGTGTGGGTTGACCGAGGCAACTATAACTTCCGTTGGGAAAGGTGCAGCAATGAGACTAACTGCTACGCGAACAACAAGACTAGTGATGAGCGCCATTGGGATTTTGTTGCCACCAATGTTGGTCTCCACATGCATGTTCCATCCAATGCATGCCTACGCGGATATGAGAGCGACCATCTCCAACGGAGCGCAACGTACTCAGACGCCGTTGAGGATTGGAGTCCGGATGTTTCCGAGCGCTCGAGTGGTGCGAAACCTGTCTAACGGCCAAAATGGAATCGGCTACCTGGTGTATTACTTGAAAAGTCGTGATCCGACGAAGGCATCTCTCATTGTAAAACTGGTGCACGTGAAGGGGGAGAGGTCTGCCACAGCCTACGTGTACCAGGTCGCCGGCAACAGTGGATATATTCCGTACCACGTGCACAATGGGCGCGTGTTCATGGAAAAAACTGAACGCCCTGCTATGGTCATGGATTCACTTACAGGGAATTGGATCCAAGATGGTCATGCGGCACTCAACCTGGACATTCGTATATACAGTCCCTTTACGGCGATGTGGGAACCCGTAAAGGTCTCCTCTTTATGGACGAGCACTTCAGATAGTGCCGTTAAAAAGAGCAGACCCATCATATACACGATTCAAACACGCACCTATCCGAATGGTGTGCCTAAGTGGGACTTGCGACAAGTATTACCCTCATTTACCGCATCCCTTCTCAGGACGAATTATGCCCAGCGAGAGAACGACGGTCCGGTGAAGTGGACTCGTAGCATTTCTCCCGAGTGGCCATATGTTTCGGAGTCAGGGGGATTCCTGCAAAACTACGGAACTGAGGCTCCACCCATTGTAATGGATTGGATAACCGGACGAATTAAGGATTTCTCGGAAGTGGTCAGCGTACGCGCCGAATCTCATGGGTACGCGTTTTATAGCCTGAATCCTTTGAGGTCTAAAAAACTGTTGGCGCCAAACTTTGAGAGTCCGTGGGGGTTCTATAATGTTTCTGGAACACCTTCGGCTTTTCCCAACTTACTCATAAGGGTTCAACACAACTCTGCTAACGATCCTTTTTACACGAGTTATGGTGGGGCATCTCAGTTTGCGCCCCTCTATCCCTATCAAAGCGAAGATGTTCGGTACTCCTGGGCCGACCACCCTGGAGACTTGCAATTTAACTATAAGGTAGACGTCGATGGAACGGTCCCTTACACTCAGGTGGTGAGTATCGCTGGCGGTCGGTTACGTGTACTTGCCCCTGCATACCAATCCTATCCACATTGGGTGATTTATCACAAATGGGCGGTTGCAACCTTCGTAGACACAGAGGGCCACCCATATGATACTAGCGAGGGCATCTACTCTTGGCCGTCGAGTGCGGTTGGCCTACCATACGTGCGGGGGTGGTCGGCGACACCAAATCTTTCTGAATTCAATTCCATCTTCACGGGCTTTCGCGGGGAGTATCGCTTGGGGAGGGCTGAAAGGCCTGAACTTTATATAAGCCCATTTGATGGGAGATGGCATTTGTTAAACGCAAGCGCCGGGTTGTGGAATCTTGGGAATGGGCAAATCCTGAAGGAGAGTAATCTTAATGGGGGAACCTATATTAACTCGTGGGTTCTCTTGCGGCGCAAGGGCAAGAGAGTCAAGCAGGTTCAACAGTTTGTTCACCTAGATGGGTGGAGCATGTACTCAGGGCCGCAGGGAGCGATCTGGGCCCCAGACGCCAGAAAACAGGAATTGCTGAACGCGCTACCACCCACAAACCACGCTTCGTGGGTGAATTTCAAGAGATTATCCTCGGAATATAAGAAACACTCTCCGATGGACATGAAATCCTGGATGCCAGCGGGTGCTACTCCAATACATGGGCTATCGCTAGGGGACATCACATCGACGCGGCACGGATTCAAGTTCGTTCTGTCCGTAATCCCAACTGACAAGAAGGGTCCTATACGGGTACCGGGGATTGGACTTCTAAGGGGAGGCACATATGCAATTCAATATGATGGTGTGCACCAGTCATGGACTTCAAGGCGGGCGACGAATGCGCAACCACTTGTATCCAAATTATTGTTCCCACAGTTTGGGACGGCATTAGTCCCGCAAGAGGTAAAGTATAAAGTAAGCAATAACGGGGACCTTCCGATGAACGGGACGTTGATTCTGACGGTGGATGGAAGAGAGCTAACCAAGGAAAAGGTGAGCATCGGTGGCGGTGAATACGCTACGCTCAGCGGTCAATGGACCCCGTCACACGCTGGTAGCGATTTGGTGGAAATTAAATTAAAGGGGAAAATTATTACGAGATCAGAAGTGACCGTTCGTTCGTATATTGACGCTCGGACGGCCGCGTTATGGAATAGCATGTCCCAACAGAGCGAAGATTGGTATCTACCAGGTTTGGCGTTGGTAATAGTTCTGGGAGCCGTTTACTTATCGTGGAGGAGGTTGTCCGGATGAACAGGCGTCACGCAGCCCAGGAATTTGAAGTGCCAACTTACGGTTCTCCGCACGGGAGAAGCCTAGTAGCTTTGCTTGTGTTGGTTGGTATAGCGTACGCCGCATACTTTATATTGCGTTACGATGGTATGTGGATTGAAAACGATACTTCGGTGTTCACGGGCACGACAACGGCGATGCTCAAGGCCGGAAGTGCTTTCTTTGCTGGTCAGTATTCCCACGGCCCTGGGTATCCGGCATGGCTGGGTGATGTGTCATTAGAAACAGGATTGTCACCAATGGTGGTCAATGGTCTGTTAGCTCCCTTTTTCGGGGTGGTCTTTATGGTGTTGACTGCCCACCTCCTATACCGCAAATTCCTCAGGACGGAAGCGGCGGTCGCGGTCGCGGTCTTGATTTTATTTCTGGTCCCGGACGTAATGTTCACGGTGTTGCGTGGAAACCATGAGAAAATCAATGTGCCATTCATCATGTTGGCTTTCTATTGTGTGTTATGGGTTGTTGATGCCGTTAGAAACCAGGACTTTCGTTCCATTGCGCTGTCTACAATGCTTTACTATGTTTCTGTCTTTATGAACGGGGTTACGAATGATTACTTCGGAGTATTCCTGATCATTGCGACCTTTATCGCTGCTTTGTTTCTGTGGCTGTTCCGACGACCAAGGTGGAGCGGTGGGGCGGCATTGCCATACGCGAAACGCTTCGCTGCCACCACTTTTATATCCGGTTTACTGATGGTGTGGGTGATGGTTTTTCTCTTTCCCCAATCGGGTAGTGACACCTCGCTGTTTGTCACTTTAATTCACAAGCTGCAGAATCTGTTCACAACACAGGTCATATCCTCGAACCCATATGCCATCGCGAGCCAGCAATGGACTAGCCCATTGGTGAACACGATGTTTTCCGTCTTTCACTATGGCCTTATCGGAATTTCCGCTATGTCCATTGTTCACCTGTTCGTCATCGTAGTGGTACGAAAGACCGTAAACATTCGTGGCGAAGAGTACGTCGCGGTTGCCTCCTACGTGGCCCTTGCGATTCTCGTTGCAATCGCTATACCAGCGGATTTGGTTGGGCTGAACGCAGGAACGAACTTGGAACTTCGAAATTACACCTACTATGCACTGTTTGCACCGCCCATCATCGTTATGATGGTTGGAGCACTGCGGGCTAGGCTTGCACACCACCGGAAAGCGGCATGGCTTAGAGCCACCGTCGCAAGCATGTATGCGATTCTATTCGTGGTTGGAATGCTGAAGGGAACTGTGGAACCCCTCGTGTCAAACGTATGGATGCAGTATACCCGCAGCGAACGAGAAGCTCTAGTTGTGTTTCAGAATCACACGACGGATACCGCCTTGTGGACGGGGGGCGGGAATCGATTAGCCTACTTGTACAACGCCCTTTTTCCCGATTCCTCCACGGGAGACCAGGTGGTTGGTTACTCAATTGGACCTTCGCCATACGCCACGGACATCATGACGTCTCCGATGATTCGAGCATCGACCATCCCCACCCAAATTGCGATGCCTTCTGTTAGTGGAATGGACCGCGTCTTTGACGATGGGGGAGCACAAATTTATAGACGTCCCACCACTACGCCGTTCCAGTATTGACTTAAACATCTAAGCGAAAGGGCGGACAATGATTGGGGATGTCAGGCGCTGAATACGAAATTCCCATTTCTAGAAAACGCAGAAGGCGTGAGCGACGCGGATTGTGGTTAGATGTATTGCTAGTCGCCGGGAGTCTCATCTTTTCTGTGATTGTGCTATATCCGGACGTCGCGAAGTTTCCGGTTGTCAGCATGGTCAAGGTGGTTACTGGGTTGGTGAATTCAATTATCTCGCCGGGACTCATAGCCACGGGGCTAGTATATGTTCGCCGGGACGACATCAGTCTTCTGTTGCGATGGGTATTAATTATTTCTATCAGTTGCTTTTTCGATGTCATTCTGGAAATGTTCATATCATCAATAGGTGTGCGACTAAGTGCTCAAAGTACGGTGATCAGCACTTCAACATTACTGTTAATAGGGTGTATCTTGCTAATGTTCCGACGCTTTCATGTTTTGAGAGCTGGGCAACCAATATATTCATGGAGAGTGGAGGTTTTTAACTGGCCATATTTTCTCGTTGGGTTTGCGATTTTTGGATTGGCGATCCTGGTGGTGCTCCCAAATATGCAAACTGCTAAGCCGGCGCTCTTCATTACCTCGAGCAATGGCAGTCTAGCAGTTCCGGATGTGCAGTCAAATAGGGCTTACAGAATTCAGGTTCATGTCGTAAATCCAAGTTCCAAACGGGCAGAATTCATTCTTACCCAATACGTAGATGGGGTGCAACACGGTCCCTCTAGCCGGCGGGACGTAGATTCCGGCGGAACGTGGGTGGATTCTGTTTCTATTCCGAGAGTGATTCACAAATCAAGAGTGAGGGTGGAGTTTGTCTTGAGGCAGGTGGGGGTTCCTAGCTTTTCTCGCACCGTGTGGTATCAGAGTAATGCTTGAGACACGATTTTGAGATGGCCAGAGAAATGGTCGATGTTGCGTTACTTAAAGAGAATCAAGCAAATGAGGGACGTGATCATACCTTGAGGTTAGTAATAATTGACCCGCCGATGCCAAGCACCATGCAAAAACCGTTTTTGCGATTTTCTTTTAGTGACATATCATGGTCCTACGTTCGTAATCTAGAGTCTCAAGTGTCTGAAGGAATGACAATGTACTTGGTAGGATCTTACGATGTGGAGCCTCAGTTTTCCTACGCGAAGGTCGTGAACGTGCCTGCACAACTCTGGCACTTCAGAAACGTTCCTACTCGATTCGTCCTCTTGCGAAAGTATATATCAGTAGTCAGGGACCTGAAACCGGACATTATCCTGTCTTCCGATTATCTCACGCTCGCCGTGGCCACCGCAAAGTGTGGTCGCATTCCATCTGTTTTGATTACTCCGGGGAGCATTCTTGAACGAAGGGAGACTTACAACCCCTACGGGTATTCACTTACTAAAGCGCTCGAATGGGCTGCGGGAAAACTCCGAGAAAGGGGAACTCACATCGCAGCTACTAGCCCTTACATGCTAGACTGGTGGGGAAGTATGGGGTTTGAAGGTGAGCGACTCACCATGATCCCCTTGCCTACGGACATTAGGATGGAGATGCCGTCGCGTGAGGCCTGCAGATCCATGTTGGGCTGGAGTCCCGAAAAGATGCACTTCTCTATCATTGCCAACCTTCGTCAAGAAAATCAGATCGGTTCGGGTATTAGGGCGTTTCAAGACTTCGTTGTCGCTAGTGGTAGCGGGCTGCCGTATCAATTACACGTGGTAGGAGGAGGGCCGCTTGAAGGCGAATTGAGAGGCTTAATCCACGAACTTGGCTTGGACAATGTCACCTTGCACGGTCCGGTTGCAATTGACGATTTACCCTTGTATTACGTGTCATCCGATGTCTTGCTGGTTCCCCGCAGGTACAACGCCACGCCACGAACGGCACAGGAAGCATTATGCTATGGCACTCCGTTAATAACTAACCTGAATAAGAGTCTGTCTGGATTCTCAGAATTCATCGATAGGTTTGTGAAGCAGGTGGACTTTGAGTCTAGCGATGCGGGAAGGTTCATTCAACAGGCCATCCTGGAATTAAGGTTAACAGACGACAAGCGTACTCACTTACAAGCCGAGTCACGAGACATATTCGCGGCTGAACGGGTCTGCGCCCAATTCGCTCATCTGTGTGAAAGGCTACTCCCAAGCACTGATGGCGGTTGATTGCGAGGTATTAACATTGAAGGTTTCATTTTCCCAGGGAAGTTTTGCAGGAATGAAGGGGGTTCAATCGGATGCGTGAGCCGCTTGTAACGATTATCACGCCAACGTACAACCACGAGGGATTTATCGGGGAATGTATACAGAGTGTGCTTGGACAACAACTGACCAATTGGGAGCAGGTGATCGTTAACGATGGTTCCTCTGACCAAACGGGTGAAATAGCTTCGAGATACGCGAAGATTGACGACAGAATCACGTACATTGCTCAGGAGAACAAGGGAATATGGAGACTCTCCGAAACGTACAACACCGCTCTGGAACGGACGAAGGGAAAGTGGATAGCGATTTTGGAGGGCGACGATTACTGGCCGCCGCATGCCCTGCGCAGACTTGTTGAGATTGCTGAGAGTCTGCCGGAAGACTATGCGGTCGTATATGGACACAGCATCACCGTTGGCAACGATGAAGGGCGGATCGTCGGCAAGAGCCTGATGCCGAATGACTACCAATGCCCAGAGCACTTCTCGCATCAGATATATACTCCCATCGCCAGCATTCCACCCCAAGCTTCGTTGATTCGGAGGTCCAGTTTGGAGAAAATCGGAGGATTTTTGCAACCGGAATGGCTCCCACTCGTTGACAGGCCGACCTTTCTTATGCTGTCCATCGAGTATAAGTTTTACTATGTGGACGAGATCTTCGCCTACTGGCGGCAGCATGGAAACAACGTAACCACGCTATTGTCCTTGCATATGGCGGCGGGGGCTATCCCGTGGGTTAAGGAGTTTTTCGAGGGTTTGGATGCGAGCCACCAAAAGCGTCTCAAAATGCAGGAAAATGAATCTGTTCAAATTCACCGAAGGATCGCATTTTGGTCCGCCGCGTCGTATCTGCAGAATGTAGAGCATGCAGATACATTGTACAAGAGGATCGCCAACGTCTCTAAAGTCGTTCTTCCCCACGTTGGGTTGCTGAGAGGATTGGGTCTGAGGGCGATAATGACATATTTGCGAATAGGGATTGACCTGCGTGGGCCATTCCATCGTATCAAGGGTGCAAAGAAGAATCGGGCTGTCACCTAATCTCTCTTTTCCAAATTGCTACACGGGACAACCGCAATAGGCGGTTGGTGACGAACACTCAACTTCCTGTAATTAATGCGGGATATTAATGACTTATTTAGTTAGATCCGGTCTGATCGAGCTTTTCGAAAAGTGCAGGAGGGTGGCAAGACTCGTTGAAAATAGTCCAAATCAGCCATAACGTCTATCCCGTCCACGAGGCCGGTGTGGAGCTTGCAACGTGGGAACTGTCGAAGCATCTAACGAAGGGACTCAACGCGACGGTGTATCTCTACTCGCTTACAAAGCAAGGGGTGATGAGTAGGGGCGGAGAATGGATCGACATATCTGACCGCAAACTTACCTTGCATGAATTTCTTAATATGTCCAATCCTGATGTTATCCTTATTCAGCATCTGAAAGGTCATCCGCATTCTCTCAAAGACGAAATAAGAACAAGTGGAATCCCATATATCGTGTTCCTTCATGATTTTTGGTATATGTGCAAAAGGGTAACTCTTTATACCATGTGGAACCAACGATGCCCGGGTTCAAGCATGTTGAAGTGCCTTGCCTGTGTCGGTCCGCTCCACGACACGATGGAGACCGTAAACTGGTGGAGGGACAACCGAAGTTTCTTGAACGCAGCTTCTCACTTGGTGGCAGTATCACTACGTGTTAAGAAGATTTACGGAGAAAATGGGTTAGACACAAAGAAGTTTAGCGTTCTCCCGCCTGTTTACGAACTGCCGACGTCTGACACCTTCGACGGGGCCAGTAACGAAATTCTTTATTTGGGGGGTATCAATCGCGTTAAGGGATTTGAGTTATTCCGGGTAGCCTTAACTCTGTTGCCGAAGGCCGTTGATGTCGCCGTCGGAGGCAATGGAATCACCGCAGAGGTTATAGCGAGACTTCCCAAACAACATCATTACAGGATTCTGGGCCATGTTTCGCGCAAAGGTGCACTTGCCGAAATTCGTAAGAGCAGGTTAGTTGTATGCCCTTCCGTCGGTGAGGAGTCATACGGGCGGGTTGCGACGGAAAGTTTAGCGTTCAACGTCCCTGTAATTGTGACGCAGATAGGTGGGTTCCCTGAGCGGATGTTAAATTCCCATGCAACCAGGGTAGTAAAGGATAGTCCGAAGCCCCTTTCCGACGCCATCCAGTACCTCCTTGGACGGGATGACAGGAATGAGTTCGAGAACATCGTTCGGAACTTTAATTATCGAGCAATCCGCACTGGGGCGATGAGAATTTTGCAGGTTGTGGATGTCGTGGCAAAGCACGAGGAGTGTGCCGCGCCAGAAGAGCATGAGGAAGTTGACTATTCAAGTGCGGTTCGATGGAACCAGCTGTTAGAAAGAAATTGGTCAAAATTCGGGACCATTGCAGGCACCCGGGGCGTGCCTGAGTGGTGGACTAGGCAGTGGATGGAACCGGTGTTGGATGGGTCGGAGGTGCTGTAGTTTGCTGTACTGGAAGGATATCGCGCGAAACGTCGTTGACCACGTATCGGGCACGTATCGGTACCCCAAAAAGATGCTTGGGAGGAGTGCCGGCCCAGGCAGTCAGACTACCGCTGCGTCGCCAGTGGTGCTGGTAGTAGCTGCCCACCCTGATGACGAAATAATCGCCATCGGAGGAACAATCAATAGAATAGTTCAGGCGGGCACAAGGGTCATCGTCGTATTTGTAACCAACGGTTCTCGTGGTCTGCCGGCAGCGGTCAGTGTTGAGCACAGGGTAGCCATCCGCGAATCCGAAGCACTGGAGGCTCTTTCGGCAGTTGGTGTTGATAAGAGGGACGTATCCTTCTTAGGTTTTCCTGACACAGGGTGTTATCGATACATGTCCTTGATTGCCCGTGATCTATACGGAGTGTTTCAGAGGTATGAGCCTGAGGAGGTTTACGTTCATGGAATTGAAGGAGGGCATATCGATCACGACGTCATAGGATATGTTGTTCAACGCATTGTAGAACAGGTCTCGGTGCGGAACATTTGGGAATGGGCCGAGTATAACGGCCAATTTCCACTTCAATCGAGTGAAATTGAGTTTCCCGACGACAGTCAGAATCGGTCAGAACGCGTCCTACTAACCCGAGTGGAGCTTTCCCAAAAGGCAATCGCGCTTCAACGTTATGAATCGCAGCAACTTCCCTCTGAATGTCTTCGATCAACTGAGATCATTCGACGGGCCGATACAGCTACGGCACGGACCAGATTCCTATCCATGTATGACGCTTCCCCCTTTTGGCGTGTCCGACTGCGTCCGGCATGTGATGAACTTGAGAAGGGAATCGACTCAGTTATGGTAAACGACAAGGATCGCTTCCGCGGCGGTGGGAATAGGCTATGATTACCGGAATCTTACGAGGATCGGTTCAATCGGTTGCATTCCAGTTATTGGCCAGAGCATTGGGTTTCGGCGCTATGCTAGTGACTACTAGATATCTTGGCCCTACGGGGATAGGGTGGGCAAACACGGCGATTGTTGTCTTCTCATTTGTGTATCAGTTCGGCGACTTTGGTTTATCCCTATATGCATTGCAAGTAAGCGCTAAGTCCCTCAATTCGCTGTGGAAGCGCAGGGTTATCATTGCAACTGTAGAGTGGGCTGCTGTAAACGTCGTCTCGTTTTCCGCACGGGTTCTCTATCCCCATTACGGATTTATCGAAGTTCCCATTTTCATCCTGAGCACAACTAATATGGCTACTTCGTTGTATTTTTCGCGTGAGGTACTACTGAAGAAGAGGCTCAAGTTCGCGAGACTCAACACGCTAGGATTGATGGAATCTACGGTTGGTTCCATCGCCCAGATTGGGCTTATCGTGCTATGGCATATGGGGTACATTGCCATAGTGCTGGGACCATCATTGGGCACGTTGATCAAGGCATGCGTATATTGGACTCAGAAGTCGGACGAACCCAATGACAATTCTTCCGAAAATGCGGCCCTGAACACCAGTGAGAGAGATGTTACTATGGGACGCGAGTTCGCAATGGTTAAGGTCGTTGACTATTGGGCCGGGAATGTTGACCGTTGGGCAATAGAGATATTTTCCGGTATAGATGGCCTAGCTTTGTACACGATGTCTTCGTGGTTAGGTAGGGTTATCGACGTCAGTCTGTCCCAACCGATTAAGCAGGTGCTTGTACCTGCATACGCTACCATGAAAGATCAAAGGTCCACGATACTGGACTTAAGTCGCATGGAGTTTCGTTGGACGACAATCCTAACCTGCCTCTGGGCGGGATTGTTACTTGTTGTTCGCGATCCTGCTGTCATGCTGTTCGGTGCTCAGTGGAGAAATGCAGATGTTCCGTTGCAAATCATAGCGATTTGCGGCATATTGGCGCCATTTATAAACATCGCTGGGAGCAACATGCTGTCCCTAGGCAAACCAAGGTGGGTTAGAGTTTATACGATGCTGCGACTGTCCGCGATTGCCCTCGGGGCATGGCCCCTCATTAAGCTGTGGGGTGTGACGGGGATGGCTATCCTCGACCTAGTTGGAGAGATTGGTGTAGTTATTCCGTACATCCTGCTACGTGCACGTCACTTGATGGATTGGTATCAGATACTCAAGGAAGGCTTTGTCTCAATGACTGTCTTAGCACTCTGTGTTCCGTTGGTGAGGGTCGTGTTTGGCGGAGCGCCCAATCCATTGGGCAGAATCGCAACGTTCATAGCGATTTTCGCAATAGCGGTCGGTGTTGCCGGACATCGCACCTTGATGCGAGATGTCAAGCTAATCCTAGGCCAGCTAATGAGTAGCGGGCGTCGTGGGGTCTTGGACACATCGGTGCAGGATTCGGGTGCACCCTGATGGTGATTCGGGTGTCGTGCGCGAGGAAAATTCAGCATCGTATGTGTGCACTAGAAGTCCATTCGGGGTCGCCCATTAAACAAATAACTACGCACGTCCCTATCGGGGACCTAACTTGCGTGGCCCATAAGGCGGAGACGTGACGTTAGGTGGGGAGATCCTTAATACGCTTGGCCGGAATTCCGCCATATAATCCGTGTTCGGCACAATCCCTAGTGACCACTGCTCCACTTGCCACGATGCACCCTTGCCCGATGATATGAACGACACTGTCAAGCACCCGCGTCGCAATGAGGTTAAAGGCCTGGCCCAAAGGCAAGGTTCGTCGACGGTTGGCACACTGATATTCGCGGGTTGGATACCGCATCTCATACCTC
>JAJZAV010000007.1 GCA_021799255.1 Bacillota bacterium | reverse complement strand
GGACGGAGAACGGCAATTCTGTCACGTTCACTTTACCGGCACACCTGTCTGTACCTTCGGGTTCGTCCATGTATTTCTTAATCATGGACGTCATATCTCCTTACTTCACCCCGAACTACATTTGGGGGTCCCCTCCGGTCGTTTTGTCGGCGGGGAAAACAGTCTATCCAGGGGAAACTGTTACCATCGATTCACCGCTATTCTTCTTGGGTTCTGGGTCGGTCACTGTGTACATTAACCAAGGGACATTTGGACCTGGAGTAGCCGGAACGACCGTCGACAGCGTTCAGGGGACGGAGAACGGCAATTCTGTCACGTTCACTTTACCGGCATACCTGTCTGTACCTTCGGGTTCGTCCATGTATTTCTTAATCATGGACGTCATATCTCCTTACTTCACCCCGAACTACGTTTGGGGCGGGTCCCCTCCGGTCGGAAGCTTACCCGAGGTTCCTGTCGCAGGGGTGTTGCCCGTCCTCGTCCTTACTGGTCTCGCAATCGTCGCGAACATTCGTCGACGTAGATGTAGATTGTAATCCTATTTAGGAATTCTGCTCACCGTAGGCTTTCCGCGATGCTCTACCGGTTTTTCTGTTAGACCTGCTATGTCGCTATCCGGCCCCGAGAGTGCCAGAGCCAAGTGAATTCCTGGATGGATATCCATGTGGGCTTGAGGGCAAATCCTCCGTCGAGATGAGCCCCCTTGGTACAACATCGGAGCGAAAGGCGCCGTTCGCAAAACCCCTCACATGCATACCCATAAATTGGACAAATGCCACGGTCAGCAGCATCCATCCACAATTTGAAGAATTAATTCGTGGATCTCACCTTGGACTGGACCATTTTCTGCAGCATGGTGAACTCCATGTTGGTAGGAAACTGCGATGCCCACGGAATTCGCATCCCATCGTTGATCATATTCAACGAGGCTTTATACTGTCCTGCGTCATACAATGCCTCGGATAGGCCATACGCGATGGAACGATTCACGGGCTGACCGTGATACAACTGGTTCGTATAGTAGGGGACGACATATCGCTTGAAGTAAAGTGGGAATTGTTCATTCGGGGTTAACATGTATTTCCCTTTCGATCCGCTCCATTGATACATCCGAATATCGTACATCCCGCCATATCCATAGCTCCAGAATGCAAACTGGGTCATCGTCGAACCAGTCTTCCACTTCCCGTTGTCAATCTGACTCGCTGTGCCGGTCAAGATGGGCGTCACTTTGGTTCCTGTAAATCTTAACACTTCTACCTTCTCATTTGATGTCACTGATGGAGAGCCCTTAATGAGAACCAGTTCGTGCTCACCATTATGAAGCAGATCTGGATTGGATATCATCGACGGGACACCAAACACCGTATTGGTCCACAGGAGGCTTAGCCTTCCCTTTTGTTCCTGTGCTAAGGCAATTCCAGAACCGACGGAAGGGTTCTGAAACACAGCCCCGTAAACCAAGCTGGACTTACCCATCTTGAAATGGGATACGATCTGAGGGTTATAAGGCAATAACTTGCTGCCCTTTGGTAACAGCGAAATCATGTCTGCCTGAAGCGTTTTCTGTGACAGTGGCTTTTGACTCGCAGTCATTGCTCCTTGACGAGCGGCCAATATGCCTCCGACTGCTAACAACACGGCGCATGCTGTGGCAAGTGTTACTCCTACCGTGCGTGACCTATATGTCCATCTCCTCTTGCCTTTGTCCATGGCGTGAATGCGACGCAAGACACTGGCTTGGTACAGTTCACTGTCACCACTATCAATTTGTTCCAGTCCGGCTCGCACATAGTTCTCAATATCCACCGGTAAACATCTCCTTTTCGAGTTCAGTACGAAGAGCCTCTATCGCCCGGCGATACCGCATTTTGACCGTTCCACTGGATGCACCCACGATTTCGCCAATCTCTCGGAACGTTAGGTCTTCTTGAATATGCAAAACAACGACCTCTCGGTGTTTCACAGTTAACGTCATCAGTGCGTCAACTGCTGCCGCATGCTCCAGGGATTTTATGGCAATCTCCTCAACGGAGGGTGATTCGAGATGGGGTATCATGGAAAACGGGGTGACCTTCCGAAATGCCCAGGAACGTAAATAGTCAGTGCACTTATTTCGGGCGATCCGAAACAGCCAAGTTTTGACCGATGACTCGCGTCGAAATTGATCGAGGCTCTTATATGCTTGGATAAAAACCTCTTGTGTGAGGTCATTCGCAACTTCACGATTCTTGGTTGTCGTGTAAACGAACTTCCAGATTCCATTCCAGTGCGCTCTCATGAGTTGGGAGATGGTTTCTCCATCACTACTCACCCGTTCCCCCTCCTTCGTAATGTAATGTCACGTCACATATATAGACGGAGTCGGGCAGCGTTAGGGAACATTTAACGGGAGTATCGATGATAAAGCTGCTCAATCACATTGATTCTAATCTGAAACTCTCACAGGCGCTTTACTGCACGAATCCGACCGAGATCACGACAGCGAATCTCTATCGTTGAGAACCTGACAAGAGTTTCTGTTGCCTCCCCGGACGATGCTCGACAATGGGAATGCGCATGCCTATTCCGGTTCCACAAAATAGGTGTTGACTTTGACGCAACGTCAAGGTTTACAGTTGCTTTGTCGAGGAGGAGACAACATGGAATACACGGTGCAACAACTCGCAAGACTGGCTGGAATCACCTCGAGGACACTCCGGTATTACGACGAACTGGGAATTCTAAAGCCGGCTAGAGTCCGTTCGTCAGGATACAGGATTTATGGTCATCATGAGGTTGACCAGCTACAGCAAGTGATGTTTTACCGAGAGTTGGGAATGAGTCTAGATACTATCAAGGAAATCGTCACAAATCCCGATTTCGATAGACTGGGTGCTCTGAAATACCACCGTGAGCAACTCCTCGACAAGAGAATGCAGTTGGACGTGTTGCTGACCAATGTTGAAAAGACCATTGCGGTGAACGAAGGGAGAATCACCATGAGTGATAAAGAAAAGTTCGAGGGTTTTAAGCAGCAGATGATTGCCGACAACGAAGCAAAGTACGGAGGAGATATACGCCGAAAGTATGGTGTTGAAGCCGTTGACAAGTCAAATGAGAAGCTCCTCAACATGACTCCTGAGCAGTATCAGGCGTTTACGCAACTTGAGCATGATGTGAAGTCTGCACTGGCCGATGCGTTCAGAGTCGGTGATCCGGCTAGCACCTTAGCTCAAAAGGCGGCAGATCTCCACAAACAGTGGCTAAGTTATACTTGGCCAGAGTACACACCGGAAGCCCATGCTGGGTTGGCTCAGATGTACGTGGATGATGAGCGGTTTCGGGCATACTATGACGAAGTCCACCCAGGCATGGCGAAATTTCTTTGCGACGCTATCCACATCTACACTAGGTACAAGAAATAGACAGTCCCATTGGTGAAGAGCCAGCTGTGGACGTGCCGTACACACTGCTACTGCTAGAGCATAGTGGCCGTAGGTTGACGGTGTCTGTTGTCCGAGAATTGACGGACTGGCTGGCCAGAGTGCGGTCGACGGGACCATTCCTGAGAGTGGCCCCGCCGCGAACACTTACCAGTAAATCTGCGCGTCGTAGCCGGCGTCCCTTTCCATGAATTCGACTTTCTGCCCGTCCCCGGAGACTAAGAAGATGACATACCAGCCTGCGCCATCCATCTCCAGCCGTTCTCATATGACGTGAGATCCCACTTTTACCTCAATGCTTTCGCCACAAGATGCCGAAAGTACGAAAGTACGTGCTTCTCGGAGAAGAGTTCGGGCATCCAGCTTCCTCCCCTTGAGGTGGGTGGGCCTGGGCCCATTCTGCATGTGGACTCTATCCACTGATGAAGTACACTCTACGCCAATCTGGACGAGAGTAAGAGACACGCTAATCGGTTTCACCATTAAGGGTGGTACCAGGAACAGAGCAAGCAACGGGTCACTGATGACCATCCAGCAAGCCGACTCGTTCAGAGGAAGCCGCCATGACAAAGGCCACGAAACGTGGTTGCTCTCTTACGACGAACAGGCAACCCGATTTCTTCTGTAACTCCCGGATTGCTCGTAATCCGTCCTCGGCTGGCACCCAACCAGTTTTTCTGAAAGAATCGCTATTGATCATTCCGGCCCGAATGCCTAAGACTGACTCTTTAGCAGGTTCAAATATCCATGCACTCGCTAGCACGACGATCGTGGTCACCGCCAGGCGGATGTAGCATCCTGAAATTACTTGAGGAGAGAATGTCCTTCGCAATGACAGTTGAAGGCTTACACGATGCGTCATAAAGGAACGGACGGTTGGGCTCGGACGTTTTCAGTTTATTCAATAGAAATAGTGACCGCTCCGCTAGCTCGGGTGTCCCGCGGCTGTCAAGCCTCTTGATGAGGGTGGTTTCGTCAGCGATGAGAACTATATAATGTACGGTGGCGGACAAGTCTTCCAGCTCGCGAACGAACCATCCGAGTTCGTCCTCGACCACAAAATCGATTACGACATTCCATCCTCCACGAACGAAATTTCGAGTAACGCTAAGAATGTTTTTCCATGTTAAGGACAGTCGTTCGTCCCATGGTGCATTGTATCCTTGATACATGTGCAAGAGCGCGTCGCCGGACAAAAGTACAGAACGTGGGATACCCTGAGCCAACTCCTTTGACACCGTCGACTTTCCAACGCCACAAGGTCCCGATATTAGATATATCGTCGTCTCGACAGCTCTATTGTCCATAATAGGCACCCATCCTCATACCAGTTGATCCCATCGGCAATAGGTTAACGGTTGCGTGTCTGTCGCTAACGCTCCGTTTGGCAAACAATCGTGAGATGAACTCGAGGAATAATCATGCATCAGTACTGCCCCCCCTTCCCGCATGCTTTCCCCACGGAAGACGGCGGTCAAACTCACAACTGAATCCAGAAACGCAGTATTACATTCCCATTCTCCTCGACAAAACGCGTGTCATGAATACCCCCATTCTTTCGGATTGTTTTTTCAGAACCTACGTTTTTCTCGTCGCACACCAGTAAAGCCCGTTGGATTCCCAACTCCCTTGCCTGGTGCAACGCCAGAGCCAAAAGCTGCGAAGCATATCCCTTTCGCCTCTCGGAAGGTCGAATCCCGTATCCAATATGGCCCCCAGTTTCAAACAACTTCCTCGTCAGTGAATGGCGAATGTTCACGACGCCGACGACCTTTCGTGAATCAGTCACTAGCCAGTATGTTGAAGAAGGTACCCATCCTTCTGGTACACGGTCTGCCTTTTCGTTATCCAAGAGAAACGCGAGCATTCCCTTGAAATCGTAGGGCTCCCTCGAAATCACCCATGGTACCATGTCTTCCCCGCTCTTAACCCAATCCTCGTAGAAGGCTACGTACTCACTCTCTAAGTCCAGTGAAGGTCTGCAGAGACGGATACTGTCCCCCACACCTCATCATCCCTCTCGTGTACACTTTCACCGCTCGCAATGCTAGTACTCTAGATCATGACGGCCGCAAATGGCAGAGCGGCTTGAACTCCGAGCACTCCGTATTAATCTACCAATAATCTCGTGAGAATCACTATTCAGCTCTTCGGCCCCGTTAGTTCAACAACCATATTATACCACAATGTGTTCGGATACCCTCTAAAAGAGAGGAATACAGTATACTTGCAGTCTGCAATCGAGTTGAATCGGTACATCAAATCACAAGCCAATTCGCATGCGAAATAGCACATGTACATAAATCAATTCCACGTATGCGAAAACCGCTTCGATTTGCAATGCGATTTTATGTCTATATCCCCAGTTATAGTTGATGTAATAATAAAAAATGGAGTGCGATCCGCTTTGCGAATTGTCACTCCATTTGTCATGTTATTTGCCGTTTTGCACCTCTGAAGGGAACCCGTTACGGCAAGCCTAACGGTCTCTCTTTTCTTATACCTGTGCCCCCGCGGCCGCGCTATTGCCTCTGCCTCTTGCGCTCAAAGACCCGTGCAGCTGATACTCGCACACCTCGCGCACACCTCGCGCACACCTCGCGCACACCTCGCGCATCCACGCGTACAGCGTCTTTGCCATCCCGTCTGGCACGTCCAGCCGAAACCCGAATCGGTCGCCGTCAAACTGTGCGAATCCTTTTGTCTTTCCGCTCCAGAACCTCATCGGATTCCTCTCCATCAGCGAGGCGCCCTTGTGCTCGTCGTAGTCGGCGAGCGCGGCCCCGTCTGGTACGGCTCGCGCAGCCGCTCGCGGCGCGGGTGGCGTTTGCGCTGCATCGACTGAATCAAATCGACAACCTTCAGGTCGGTTCGGAATAGAGTCGGGCGACAAATGATACAAGCTGTCGGCCTTGTGAACCTGGTGACTCTGACAAACGAAAAGTCGGCATCGTCGCACCTCGTCTCGCCACGCGCGCTCCCCGCCAGAACCCTCATTTAAGCATCACCCTATTTCAAGAGGTCGTCCAATTTGCTGCAAATCCTCTTGCCCTCTTCACTTCCGGTTGTCGGGAGGCGCAGCAGCGGGAGGCCATACGTCGCAAAGATCTCATCCTTCATTCTGTCCCTCATGAGTTGCAACGGTTTATTCTCGTGATACGTGAATCCGTCGACCTCGATTGCCAACACGGGTACCCTATCCAGTTTGCGATAGACAAGGAAATCTACCGACGATCCGTTTGTCACATACCGCCTCTGCTCCACGGTCACCTTGTCCAAATCCCGAAAGAGATTTCGAAGGAACACTTGCTCTGTAAACGCCAATCCGTCGTATCGGGCATCCTTGAGAATGTCTTGCATGAGAGCTCGCGTGATATTTTCGGTGGCGTACTTTGAACGGCTTTTGACCCTGCGGCTCAACTCATCCAACTTCTGAGAGTAATCCTTGTACAGCAAATCGAACACGGAGACAATCTCACTATCGATGATGTTGCTATCAAGCGTGTTGTACTCCATGTATCGCAAGAGGTCCCCAATCTCGCTCTCATTGTCGCGGAACATGGAGTGGTCTGTCACAAGAATCAGTCTTTCCTGGGCACGTGACACAGCAACGTTAATCATGCGCGGATCGTTGACAAACTCCAGACCCCTCCTACCGGCTGCCGACCCATCCAGCACGGTGGACAAAATCATCACTCGTTTTTCTCGTCCTTGGTACTTGTGAATGGTGTCCTTTTCAATCCCATCAGCCAATTGGCCCGTCGCCTTCTCAACCTGTTTCCGATACGGCGTTGTGAACCCGATGTCGCTAGTATCGTGAGACTCCAAATCGACGCCTCTGAGCACCTCTTTTTCTATGACGTCGAGTTCCCGTTGATTGAACCGACCCTTTCTCCCATAGCTGAGGCGGTTCATGTGATTCCCCTCTGCCGTTCGATAAATAAGCAACGGTGTATCTTCCGCCTTTTCTGTCGTGAACGGAATTAGTTGGCCATCATAGTACTTCTGATTGCAAAACCCTATGATTTTGGGGTGGCAGCGGTAGTGTTCCCGCAACATCACGCGCGGCAAAGCGTCACCGTATAGGCACAACATGGAGGACAAGATGTTGTGCTTAAAGTAGTCGTACGGAGTGCCTGTAAACTGGTCTGGATTAGAAATTCTCCTTCGAATCCGCTCATCGACAATTTGTGGTAGTTGCCTAGTATCACCAACGATAACGGCATTTTGACCGCAGGATAAAGCCAAAGCGCCCGTGACAAGATCCACTTGCGACGATTCATCGATGATGACGTAGTCAAAGACGTAGTTCTCCGGAATCGAGTTCCGTAGGGAATGCGTCGTACTAAGTACAATCGGGTACGTTTCAATGAACTGCTGAAATTGTCGTTTGTAGCCAGCAGCGCTAAAGCTAAAACCCGTCATCTTCTCGTATTTCTTATAAAGCTGTTGGCGGAACAAACGTTCAGAAATGTCCTGGTGGCGAGAAAGAAGTGAGGCGAAAGAATCCTCGCTTAACTGCTTTTCCAGCCCAGAGATTCTTTTTGCGAGTTGTTCCACCTTTGCCGCGTAGTACTTTTCTTGGATGTACAGAAGAACGTCTGCCTTTTCGGCCACTCGCTTGGACCCGATGGATCCATAGCGAAGGAATCGGAGGAGCCTATTGAGAATCGGAATACTTTCCGTACCTGCGAGTACGCGCATATCCGCCAGAAAGGCCAAGAGTCTATTGGGAGTCGGACGACGGAAGGCGGGAATTCGAGTCTCGTCGATACCACTGCCTTGGTAGAACACCCCAAAGTGTTCATGTTCCAATCGATACACTGACAGTTCGTGCTGTAGCCTTGCTAAATCCCGCTCGACCTTCATGAGGTGCTCAATCTTCCGATTGAGTTGGGTCAGTTCCTTGCCAAGATGCTCCCGTTGGTCTTCTTCGGTCCTCCACCCCGAGACATCCGCTTGTGGGAGATTCTCGAAAAAACGCCTGCGATTCGATGCGTTGCCTAGCGAGGCGGCAAGAAAGCCGTAGCCCGCTGCATCGAGTTTGTCCTGAACGTTCTGAACCGCTGCATTGTTGCTAGACACGACGGCAACGGTCTTGTTGTGAAGCACCAGGTTCGCAAGGATATTGAGAATGGTTTGCGTTTTCCCTGTACCCGGGGGTCCCTCGATAACGGAAATTTGGCTGCGCAGAGCGTTGTTTAAGGCTTCTCGTTGGCTCAAGTTGAATCTGAACGGGAACAGCGTGTGAGCGGAGTTTTCCGATTCTACCCGTAGAGGGGAGTGATTGATGTACGCCGCGATCACGCTGCGCGAACTGACGAACAGCGTAAGCCCATCAAACTGCCTCTTTAGGAAGCCTTCAGCATGCGCTGAGCCCTCGGAGACGGAGGCATATTGAGCGATGTCGCCCAAGTAACCGAGGAGACCTTCACCAGTCGGAGTGTTTGCCTCCTTTTGCTCCACACGAATCTCATCCGACTTACAGACCCTGCTGTCCCCCTGATTCATCACCAAGCGGACCTTAGACCCGAAGTCGATTATCTTTTTAACCTCAACAACCGGTACGCCCTTATGGTAAACCACCTGAACGTCTGAGATATCAGCGGCGTGGCGACTCTCCAGAATCTCACAAGTTCCGGGACCGTACGTGTACTCCTTTGGCGAATCAGCAAAACGCACGGCGACGACCTTTCCCCTGGCGGTAACCGTCTGAACCTGTGCCGTCTTGTCTCTTCCTTTTAGGAAGATTAGGTATCTATTTTCGTCCATTAAAATGTCCTTTTGACTTAGTCTCGATTTACAGTCTCCAATTTTCGACAACCATCAGCAAATACCTCCAACTGACAGGCTTGTCTGCCTTTATAGTCGGCTTCTTCTACATTTCTTCACCATCTCACATCTCACCACAATCACCGGCGCATAGATATCCGCCGCCCGACGGCCCGTGCCGGAGGGCCTTCTGCTAGAGGATGCTCTCCGCAACGCGCTGAGCGAAAAAAATTTCCTATCTGTTATTTCCTGGTAGGTACAACGATGTACCCTTCACGTAGCACTTGGCCGTCATGGTCAACGCTCGGTGGATTGCCCACTCGGCAAGCAACACACTGAGACAGCTGTTCCGCCGCTATCGCGCAGAGCATGGCATCAACATCATCCACGGTGTGGGGTCCCCCACCCTGACACGTGTACCCCAAGTTCTGAATCAGACTCCAGATCTTTTGGATGTAACTAAGCGGGTCCTTGCGCTTTGACGGAATGTGCTGGATGCTAGACTTCAACCCAAACAAGGTCTCCAACGCATACCTGGGGTAGGTTTCGAAGACCGTGACTTGGACATTCACCTCTAGATTTGATACATCTAAATTCGATAGTCCGTATATCGCAGCGCGGTCGTTGGAGTAAAGCGTCCAAAACAGGTCAATTCCTAGCCTAACGATTTCACGACCGTAGAAGATGCCAGTCTCAAGCTCGCCCCGTGTCATTGCCATCTTCTTCGTGGGTGTCTTCGCTATTTGATCGGATTTCCGGCACAGTCGACCGGAATCTGGGTTCGGCAATCCCTGTGGACAGTCCAGACCAACATACGCGGGTGCCCCATGGGCGAATTTTGGGAGCACATCGCCACGCGCGAAGTCTGGGATATACGCATCCAGCATGAATTCGTTCAGTGTCGTATCGAGCCACGCGACATAACTTAGAGTCTTCGTTGAGCCACAATCTATCCCACAAACCATTGTCACTGAAGTTCCCCATCCCTTCAATTTCACCATAGATCACCGTATGCTACCCGTGCGAGTAGACTATCGTTCGTGCTGTCATTGCTTCTGAATAATACAGGGGAGTGTTGTGTCCGCCAATGGGCCCCGGAGTGATTGGCAAGGGTGCACCTCACGGGCCATCGCCCCGCTTCATCATGTTGACGGTGGGGTCTTTGCTGTAACTCTTGCAATTGCGCTCTCGATTGTTCGAACGTATAATGATATCGTTATACGTGTAACTTATATATATAATTATGTTGGTTGGTGATATCATTGTCGACTTTTCACTCGAATTTCCTTTCCCAGTTCATCATCTCTCCTGACGTACTGAGTGCGACAACGCAACTGGGAGAGTATCGAGGCAAGCAAGAACTGTTTCAGCGGCAGATTCCCCAAGTTCTCGATACTCTACAACAGAATGCCATCATTCAGAGCACAGAGTCATCCAACCGGATTGAGGGAATCGTCGTTTCGTCGAAACGGCTGGAATCGATTGTCGTTAAAAGAGATGAGCCGAGAAGTAGATCTGAAGGTGAAATCGCCGGTTACCGTGATGTCCTGGCGACGATTCATCAGAGCTACGAACACATCAAAGTCCACCCGGACTTCATTCTTCAGTTGCACGGTTATCTGATGAAGTATACCGGTGCCAACGCTGGCAGATGGAAGTCTGCCGACAACACGATTGAAGAAAAGCACCCCGATGGGACGATTCGCGTCCGATTCGTACCGACTCCAGCTTGGCAGACACCGGAGGCAGTGGATGAACTGTGTAGAGCATTTAACCGCGCGAAGGATATCGGACGATTCCCGGCGCCCATTCTCATAGCCGCATTCGTGCTCGACTTCCTATGCATCCATCCATTCTCGGATGGCAACGGACGCATGGCTAGGCTGCTGACCCTTCTGTTGCTTTACCAGAGCGGATTCGTCGTAGGACGGTACATCAGTTTGGAGAAGGTCATTGAAGACACCAAAGTGCAATATTACGACACGCTTCTGCGCTCCTCTCAAGGGTGGCATGAATCGGCACATGATTTCGCTCCGTGGCTCGAATACTTCCTCACCATGTTGCTGGAGGCCTATCACCGCTTTGAAAAGCGTGTCGGGACTATCGAACAAACGCAGAAAAAAGGGTGGAAGCAAGCGAGAATTCGTCAGGTCGTTGATGGATTCATCGCAGACTTCACCGTGGCGCAACTTGAGGAGATGTGTCCCGGCATTAGTCGTCCGACCATAACCCGCACGCTCAATGAACTCGGTAAGGAAGGCGTCATCGAGTGTATCGAACTCGGGCGACACGCAAAGTGGATCAAGAAGAGGTGACTTCAGGGTGGAGAAATGGGTCGGGGTCTTTGCCCTCTCGTTTCATGAGTGAACGGTCATCCCACCAAGCACGTCGTCTGGACTTTCGGCATTGCAATCCTCTTCCTACCTACTGCTTTGCACCCACTGGTCTATCTCGGGAAGCACATCTTCGGCCTTGCCGTGGATCACTAAATTGAACCCTGAATCCATGGCCGTTTCCTCCAAGTTAATGGCAGCCGAGAGTCCATTCGTCATGCGCGGGAGCCGATTCGCTGGATATACGTTTAGGCTGGATCCGATTACCAACACAAGTTCACTCACAGAAATAGCCTTCATTGCATTCTCCCACGCGTCTTGTGGCAGCGACTCGTCGAATAGCGTCACGTTCGGTCTCAAATCCCCTGCGCAATGGGCACACGGTGTTTTCGAGAGAAATGCCTCTACGGTTGCGGGCTGGTTGCATGAAGAACAGCGAACCGATTTGATAGAGCCGTGCAATTCGTACACCGTCGTAGCCCCCGCCATCTGGTGGAATCCATCGACGTTTTGAGTAGCAATCGCGCTGATAAGTCCCTGCCCTTCCCATTTCGCGAGGATCTCATGACTCGGATTGGGTATCAGTCCTTCGAGCGCCCTAATCCTGTGGCTGTAGAAGGCATGGAACGTGTCGTAATCTTGATGCAGAGCTACCACGGTGGCGACCGTGGTGGGATCTATGTTTCTCCACCACCCACCGGGAGAGCGAAAGTCAGGCAGTCCACTGGCCACGCTGATTCCAGCTCCCGTGAGAACCACCGTCGACCTAGACGCCAGAATCCAATCGGCCAACGTCACCAAATCGGGCCTATACGACACGCCGCAAGCCCTTGCCCAGCGATCCATTGAACGAAACGAATGTCTATCCGCTACAACGTGATCCCAAACATGATTCCGATACTCAGGATGAATCTGGTAGGGAGTGCATCGTTGCCAGTGGTATGGTTCCAGAAGTCGCATGCCCTCGTCAAACGAGGGAACCCAATGCTTGGGCTCGCTCACGAGCATCGGGATGAGGTCTTCGTCTTCCTCCGACAAAAGGTCGGCCATTGCCGACTCGTTTCTCGACACTGCGTATTCCCAGGTCCCGTCTGTTGACGGTTTTCTGCGCAGGTCCACGGATCCGCCCTCGAACCCGAGCGTAATGATGGTCTCTGAGTTGGTTGCCATATGCATGTGCATCCTCCCGTTAAAGGTTTGTGCAAGCAATCGGAGTCGTTCCCGATGAGACCCTACCAAATCAGCGGAAGGGTTCCCACTTAAAACATGCGGTGCTTTAGCGAGTCTCCATTCCACGGAGACTCCCGGCAGGGCCATCACACTTGGCTTTCGAGTCGAGCGCTTTGAACACGGTCGCACTGAAGTTAATATCCCTACGCCCAGACCAGTATCGACAACAAGAGCAAACACGTTGGCGTCCAGACCAACTGCCCATCTTGTCCCCCCCTTGCTCGACTATTGTAGGAAGATATTAACAACTAAGGTTCGCCAAAATTGACGATCTGAGAGAACCGGCCATGGGTATAACTACAATGGTCCTTACTCGCTGTACCTTGCAAGCATCTGTGCGGCTTCACTCCTTATTCTGTCGACAAGGCTCTGAGGTGCGATAACCTTCGCGTCTTTGCCCCAATTTAGGATCCATCTCACCAAACCGTCGCTGATATTTGCTTTAATCCGAATTCGAAATGCATTATCGTTGACCGAACGAAGGGTAATCTTTGGACCGAACCTATCCGTCACCACGTTTACCAAACGGTTATCAAACTCTAACTCAACAATCTCCGACAAGTTGGCCCCAGAGTACATGTTGAAGGTCTCGTTAACGAAGTCCACGACGCTAAAATCCGGGCGACGGAAGTGTTCGCCCGTTATCGCAACTCTTTCCATTCTATCTAATCGAAAGACCTTCACTTTTGACTCCTCGTCATGCCGACCGACCACGTAATAGTAATCGTTATTCCAGATGAGCCGGTACGGACATACCACATAGTCCTGTCCTTGTCGCAGGAGTTTTCGCTCAAGCGTAGGGGTGTACTTGGCGTACTGAAATGCGATTTTCTTCTGGCCGATGATGGCTTCATGGATGTCGTTGAGGTAGTACTTGAGCCGTTCGTTGGTCGCCTTCGTCCGCGTGTCTAGATGCAACTGGCTTTCTAGCCTACTCCCCATGTGTCGACTCGTGAGAGTTTTAATCTTGCCTATGAGCCGCTTCGTTTCCCTTTGTGTGATGGACCTCGCAGCAGCTACAGCGTCAATAAGAATTCGCAACTCATAAAGCTCGAATTCACTGCGCGGCATGCTGTATCTCTTCTCCCCGTGGGCGATGGTGGTCTGCAGGACCCTCCTACGCTGGCCGAGAAAGGAGAGATCGTCGGTGATTGCCTTCAAACTTACGTCGTCGTGCAGGGTGAATTCCAGCCTGGCCTTAATCTCGTTCAACGATAGCGAATGCTCCTCATCAGTCTCTCGATGGAGAATTTCAATAAGGTGTAGCAACCTGGCTCTATTCTTAGTTCCAGGCATCTTCAATACCATCCCCCTGTCGGGTGAAAGCGCGGCAACGTATTATATCGAAGAATTAGAGTTGTCGCATTGTATCGAAAAGGAGATGAACATCATCCCTGTTCCTAATGCTGACTAGTTCCATACTACGCCAACGAACGCCTAATAAATCTTCCCATGTTTTCTTGACAGATGGTCTCGGAACGCTCTCCGTATAGCCTTCGCGCGAATTTATTGCGAATCCCCTCCCTGGTTTATGGATGGGCTCATAGAACTTGTAGTGATCGGCAGGGGAGATGCGCTTACTAAGGCTACTCTGAGGTCTCATATACGTGTACTTGGCAACGATAATTTTGGCAGACTCGGGATCATCCAAACGGACCTCCACACCGAAGCACTCCTTCGGTGACTGGTTCTCATCGCTCATCTTTGAATCTACGTAAATCTTGATGAAGTCTGCCACAACTAGGCCATCTGCTGCGGCTGCTGAGAGCCACCGTAGTGGCCGTGCACTCATGCACCTAAACCCAATGTTTTCACAGACTGCGTCCATTTCGGCGAACAACTTGTGCACATTTCGGTGCGTCTCCCTTACTACTCGGACCGCACGAACGATGTTCTCACCGACAGCTACCTGCGTGCTATCTGAATTCATATGACAATCCCCCCTGAATGTGTTAGGTCGTTGGCGACCGTTCTGAGCTGTTATAATAGAATGAAGCTTCGCTAACGAAGTCCTGAGTGGTGAACCCTTTAAAGTGCTCCAGTCCCTTAGATCGAAGAAGATCCCGAAGATCGCTGAGTACTATTTTATGATACGGATCACTTGCGCTTCCGTCCGATTCTTCCAGAGATTCGAGTACATCTTGCCACGTCAATGAACCAATGCAGACATTCGGATGAATGAGCTTGCGGGCGACAGCGTCTTTAACGGCCCAGGCCATTTCCACTGGTGAAACAAACAGCAAAAACCGCGACTGCACATCGGGAAAATGAAAAGCAAGTCCGCGACTGTAACGCGCAAGTTGGTTTCCCGACTCGGTGCGTTCCTCCCCCTCTGTGGAGTGATCCACTTGGTCATCTGACGAGAGTCCACTGTCCAGCTTCACCTCGATACCTAGCACGCAATTAGGGGTTTCAATCAAGACGTCAATCTCACCTTCATCCCCAAGGGTGTGCCAAAACTTCACTTCTGGCTGGGTGGATGTCATCGTGTCGATGCAGTGACGAAATCTGTCGGCGACGGATGGGACGCACTCCCACACTGCCCGACGAAAGATTGGGACAAATCCAAGACTACTTGGGACATACCGCAGTGCCCCAAAAACATTTCCAGTTAAATTGTCTTCTACTCTCTCATGTAAATTGGAACCATCACGAGCCAATTTACCTTTGATGTCCGCAATCATCATTTTTCTCCCCCTTCGCTGATACTCAACATGCCATAAGAACCGTGGCCCTCCCTGTCAAGCTAGCTGGGACATCCTCAGCTCAAGCAGTTTCTTTGCGACGTAATTTAATCGATCCGCTCCCTTCAACTTGTTCCCCCAATCCGAGAGCGGTCCATGTCCTGTGGCGAGCCCCTTGAGCCCGCCAGCTATCGCACCTACGGTATCGGAATCGTAACCCTCGTTGGCCGCTTGCTGCACAACTTCTGCGAAGGTCGGATATGTCCATAATAGGTAAAACACCCAGGTTAACGTGTTCACCACAAACCCATCCGGACGGGCCGTGGGCCTTTGCAGGAATGTGTTGCGATACGGAGTCTCCTCGGTTTCAAGGACCATGGCGACGCGCAGATTTTCGCCGTTTAGCACGCGATGGGCGATGCGGTTGTAGATGAGGCAGGCTTCGCTAGCGAGATCGTCAAAATGCGTCATCTTAGACTGGCGAACCGTGATATCCTCCATCTTCTGTAGATCCGGGTACGCCAGAGCAACGGGGAGGCAGCGCATAAGGGTCCCGTTCCCAGCACTCTTGCCCCCGAGTTCCAGATGCGTCTTTTTGGCGGCCCTAGCCCAATCGCCCTGGTACGCTGCCAGCGCGTGGCGAACGGTTACACCAATGTCCGGTGGGTGGGTAGCCTGCCAGTGCAGGAATAAGCGGCCGATGGAATCGATGGGATCCCTCGGGGAGTCAAGAATACCTTCGGCCACGCAGAGCGTCATCGCCGTATCATCGGTCGTCTCGCCGGGCTCAAGGCCCAGCCAACCACCACCCAGAAACTCGGTGATCCGCCCGTGCTTGCGTTGAATCTCGTCCGGCATCATGAACTCTGTGGTCGCACCTAAAGCGTCGCCGATGGCGAAACCGTAAAGTGCCCCTTTTATCTGATCCAGGAGGATCACCTCATCATCCACCCCGGTGTCAACGTCAGAATTTTCGAGTTCCTCGATTTCATCCTCCGTGTAAACGGGCTCTATTCCGTCGGCCCAAAGGCTAAAGTGCTCAACCATCGTACGCACCCATCGAAGCTCGTTTTGTAAAAAAATCTTGGGCGCCTGAAGGTCGGCGAGGCGAATGCTTCGGACCGTCCGGTTCTCCAGCTTCATCCAGGTGATCACAAGGTCAAAACTGTCGTTTTGATCTAGCTGGTCGCGCAGATGGTAAACCGGTTCCCGCAGTATCCGTCGCAATGTTGCAGCCACTTCGTCGTAAAGAAACTTCGATGCTTCGGATTCATCCAGTTTTCTCTCGAGAGAGGAGACTTCGTCATGTAGAGATTGAAGCGTGATACTAAACCGGCTCATGGCCTGCCTCCTTCGGTGATATACTGCATAGAGTTCCTTTCAGATTTCATTGCTGGGTGGCTATATCTCCAAGTATTCTCTCAGTTTCCGAACTACTGCCTGATTAGTAGGCAAGTTCATGCTACTAGCGGAATAAACAACAAAAGGCGAAGCCCCCGCTGATGGGATCTTCATGCCTAAAGATGTTGTTCCACAATTTTGTCAAGTCTTGCACCGAACTCACGCAATTACCTCCCGGGGATTTCCGCTCTGAGAATCAATCATATTCACTGGCCAGATGCAGGATGTCTCTCTTTAATGGGCTGGTCTGAATCTACCCAATCCAATGTGCCCTACTCAAAAAACGTCTCAAGAAACCCATTCCAATCGCTTCGAGAATAGATCTGCTGGATTTGCCCTCTCCAAAAGCTCTCCCACTCATTCGGGGGGTAGTTTGCGACCCGTATAAATCTCCCCCACGTATTCGTAGAATCCCTCCCCAGGCATGTGCGTCCCTTGGTTCACCACGATGGCCGATATGGCCTGGAAATCGCTTTCATTAGCCATAACGCAAAGTTGCCCGAGCGGGCCGTTGAGGTTTCTCAGGTTCATGCCTCCGAACTTCTTGCTCACCTGTCCGTATGTAAGGGTTTGTTGCACTGGCGTTGTAGTCTGAACGTGGGTGACGAGTATTTTGGCCAGTTCGTAGAGCCTGCGTTTGTCCATGGGCATGTTCTCCCCACTCATCCATAAGTTACTATTCATTCTATCAGAAATTTCCGTCTAAATGTGCCTCTGCCCCTTGCGCTCAAAGTACCCGTGCAGCCGGTACTCGCACACCTCGCGCGTCCACGCATACAGCGTCTTTGCCATCCCGTCCGGCACGTCCAACCGAAACCCGAATCGGCCGCCGTCGAACTGTGCGAATCCTTTACTCGATCCGCTCCAGAACCTCATCGGATTCCTCTCCATCAGGGAGGCGACCTTGTGCTCGTCGTAGTCGGCGAGCGCGGCCTTGTCCTTGTCGCTGAAGTCTATCTTTCGTCTGTACTCCTTCGCCATGTAGAACGCGTGGAAGAAGGGGGCCAGTTGCGCGGTGGTCACGGGCTTGTGCCAGTCCCTGATGCCCCGCTCGAGCATTGCCAACAGCAGCACCATCTTGTAGCTCTTGCTCATGCTGGTGGACTCGACTTCCTGCAGCCACGGCTCGAAGCGACGGAAGGCGGCCATCTCATCCTCATCCAGTTCCCCAATGGCCGCGAGGAATCCGACGTAGCTGCCGTACTCCTGCTTCAGCTCGCGGCTGTCCGTGGTGCCAAGCAGGTGCATCTCCTCGTACGTCGGGCGGCGGCCGAGGTTGAACTTCACCGTCTGGTACGACTCGCGCAGTCGTTCGCGGCGCGGGTGGCGTTTTCGCTGCATCGCTCTTATCAAATCGACAACCTTCAGGTCCAGATGGAACTCGCAGCCGACGGGGACTTCCGGTGGGATGCGGATGGTGCGCGATGATTTGGTCACCTCGGCCGCTTCGGCCGCGTCGAAGAGGGAGAGCTTGAGGTCCGCGTTGCGGTAGTTGCCGATGACGTCGATGATGGTGCAGTGCGACTTGCCCGGGAACGGGCGCAGGCCGCGGCCCACCTGCTGGGTGAACACGGTCAGCGACTCCGTCGGGCGGACAAACAGGAGCGTGTCCACGGCCGGGATATCCACGCCCTCGTTGAACAAGTCCACCGTGAAGATGAGGTCCAGCTCGCCGGAGTGGAGTTTGCGGATGGAAGCGGATCGGACAAAATTGGACGATCCGCCGTGCACGCACACACACCGCACGCCATGGGCCTCGAAGTGGTGGGCGAGGAAGCGCGCCTGGGCGACGGAGGAGCAAAACGCCAGCCCCCGCGATTGCGCGTACTTGTCCCACGCGTCCTGCACGGCGTCGGCCACCCCGTCGCGGGTCTGGGCAAAGAGCAATTCCTGCTCGTCGTAGCGGCTGCCGAGCCAGCGGATTTGGCTGTAGTCCGTCTCGTCGTAGACGCCGACGTAGTGAAACGGCGCCAGCCACCCGCGCCCGATGGCCTCAAGGAACTCCATCTTATACGCCACGTTGCCGTCGCAAAGCGCGTAGACATCGCGCCCGTCGAGTCGGTCCGGTGTCGCCGTGATACCGAGCAGAAACTTGGGATGAAACCAGTCCATGACCGCCTGATACGTCGCGGCTGCGGCGTGGTGGAATTCGTCGACGATGATGAGATCAAATCGCCGGCGCCCAAACCGCGTCCGATACCGCTTGCGCCCGAGCGTGAACACGGACGCGAGGATGATGTCGGCCTCGTCCTCCTTGTCCCTCCCAGTGAACAGGCCGGAGGACTTCTCCGGCGAGACTAGGGCAAACGCCTCCTTCGCTTGAAGGAGAATCTCCTCTCGGTGGGCAATGAAGAGGACCCGTCGAAAACCCTTGGCGAACAGCGCGGCAAGGTACGTTTTCCCGAGTCCAGTGGCCATGACTACCAGGGCCTTGTCGTAGCCTTCCGCCCGGGTGATTTGTAATTGCTCCAGGGCCTCAACCTGTGCGGGTCTTGGCGCAATCGGAGCATCGTACGGGATGGTAGATTCGCCGGCCAAGTCGAGTTCCTCGCCGTCGTCCGGCTCGGAATCCCTGGACTCGCCTTCGGCGAGAGCCCATGTTCGCGCGAGGTCGGGATGTCGGCTATGGTATTCCTCGTACTCCCGCTGATATTGCTCGATGGAGATCGGATTCACCGGGATCGTCTGCTCCCCATTGAAAAGCCGGAAGAATTTCTCCTCCGCCTCCTCGATGACCGGGTCCTGCTCCCCCGCGGAAACGGACAGACTCCACTCAACCCCTGTGGTCAATGCAGAACGGGACAGGTTCGACGATCCCACGATAACCACGTCGTCTCCCATCCGCTTACGGAACAGGTATGCCTTCGGGTGGAAGGATACGCCGTGACTGTTCCAGAGACGGACCTCGATGGCGGGATGAATCTCGCGGAGCTCCCGTAGTGCTTCTGGCTGGGTGACGTACAGGTAATCCCCCGTCAGGATCTTGATGTCCGCGCCGCCCTTCGCGGCCACTCGCAGACTCGGCGCGAGCAACTCCACCCCCGACTCCATGACGAAGGAGATGAGGAGGTAGATGGTCTCGGAATCCTCTATGTGTTGAACGCATTCGTCTAGCAACTGCGAGGCAATCAACTTCACGATGGACATCGCACGCGGTTCTCCGTTCTCATGATTCATCCATAAACTTCTTATATTGTATACTAGGTTCAGCAGAGTTTATTGGACTGAGGAGATTTTGCGTGATTATCAAGCACCCAGACGATAAGAGTTCGCAGTTGGCGGAACTGGAACGGCTCAGAGCGCTGGCTAGCGGAGACGTCAACTGGGCCATAAGCCAGTTCTCCACCGTAGTCTCGTGCAACATACCTTCCATTGTGGGCGTCACGAACTACTAGTTTGTGGTCCTGATGAATACAAAGGAGCCTTCTCTATGCTAAAGCCAGGGTTCTATGAACAGGTTATCAATCAGTTCATTCAGGACGGGTTAGACGAATTGAACCTGGACGGATTCCACGTAGATAGAGAGCGGATAGATGAAGCAGAATCCACGGGGACGTTGGCTCAATACATGGCAAGTGTCGTCAAACTTGCGCTCGCTCGGGTCAAAGATGAAAATCTACTACAACGCCGCATTCAACTGTGTAACCAGTTGATTATGTTACTGTCGAAGGAGATTGATGAGCCCGCCATACAAGAGTCATCCATTCACTCGGACGGGGTGCTGCTCCTTGCCCTGCTCGATAAGTACGGCACCGCACAGAGAGTTAGACGTAAGTCCGACGTCGACACAATACGGCCTACCACCTCCATAGCGCATAGCTCTCTCTTTACAGGCGCTCGTCATGAACCCAGTATGATTGGTGAACTCAAACGGGAAATTCTCTCTAGTGACCGAATCGATATGCTTGTCTCGTTCATTAAGTGGAGTGGCCTTCGTCTGATGATGGATGAACTTTCCGAGTTTACGAAGACTCGTCCCCTTCGCATCATCACGACGTCTTATATGGGTGCCACGGATATCAAAGCCATCGATGAACTAAAGGACCTGCCAAACACGGATATTCGCGTTTCTTATGACACGAATCGGACCCGTCTGCATGCCAAGGCGTACGTGTTCCACCGCGACACTGGTTTCTCGACAGCGTACGTCGGGTCATCCAACGTATCGAGCGCTGCATTGTCGAACGGACTGGAATGGAATGTGAAAGTCACGGCCAAAGACCTCCCCGAGACCTTCGATAAAATCACCGCGACCTTTGACGGCTACTGGAACGACTACGAGTTTACTCCGTACGAAAAGGCCCAACGTCCTGTTCTGGTGCGGGCGCTAAAGGCAGAACGCTATCAGAGCGGCTCTGAGTCGAGTTTCATCTTCGACATCACCCCGTATGGCTTCCAGAAAGAAATCCTCGAGAGGTTGGATGCGGAACGCCACGTTCGCGGCTATCACCGGAACCTCATCGTAGCAGCAACCGGCACGGGAAAAACCGTCATCTCCGCATTCGACTACAAACGGTTTCGTGAAGCGAACCGTTCCCGCCCAAATCGTCTCTTGTTTGTTGCGCATCGGGAGGAAATTCTCAAACAAAGCCTGGACTGCTTCCGCACCGTCCTCCGGGATCAGAACTTCGGTGAACTGTTTGTGGGAGGCCACGAACCTACGGGTCTGGACCACCTTTTCATCTCCATTCAGACACTCAATTCGCGGGACCTAACGTCGGTCACATCGCCCCATCACTTTGACTTCATTGTTGTGGACGAGTTCCATCATGCGTCGGCGCATTCATACCAAAAGCTCCTGTCGCACTACCAACCAGCCATCCTCCTAGGACTCACGGCGACTCCGGAACGGCTGGACGGCCAAGATGTAACAGACTACTTTGACCACAGGATTGCCGCTGAGATTCGTCTTCCAGAAGCCATTGAGCGGGAACTTCTCGTACCCTTTCAGTATTTTGGGGTCAGTGATAGTGCCGACCTGCAAAGTCTGCATTGGCGCCGGGGCCGTTACGATCCATCTGAACTGAGCAACCTCTACACGGGTGACCGGCAGCGAGCGGATCTCATTGTTCGCTCTATCCGCCGATACGTGACGGACCTAGATAAGGTAGTAGGCCTGGGATTTTGCGTCTCCATTGAACATGCGCAGTTCATGGCCGACTTCATGAATCAGCGTGGAATTCCATCAAGAGCGCTGCACGCAAAGTCACCGGCAGAGGAGAGGGCCTCCGCCAAACGAGTTCTTACGAATGGGGACATACGCTTCATTTTCGTAGTCGATCTTTACAACGAAGGCGTCGACATTCCCGAGATTAACACTGTGCTCTTTCTGCGCCCAACGGAGAGCTTGACCGTGTTCCTGCAACAACTGGGGCGCGGTCTACGAATATTCGAGAAAAAGGAATGTCTCACGGTCCTCGACTTTATCGGCCAGTCCCACAAGAAGTACCGTTTTGAGGAAAAGTTCCGTACCCTGCTCGCTAATTCCCATAGGTCCATCCAGGACGAGGTCAAGGATGGTTTTTTGAATGTGCCACGGGGATGTTTCATTCAACTTGAGAAACAAGCGCGAGAGTACGTACTCAACAATATCCGAGACGCGATTGGCTCGCGCAATGCACTCGTCCGTCAGATTCAGACATTCGCAGAAGACACAGGTCAGACCCTTACACTTGCCCATTTTGCCGACTACTACCACATCTCCATGCGGGAACTGTACCGCGGTTCGTCGCCTACCAGCTTTGCACGTTTGTGTGCACAAGCCCGACTGCAAGAGGACTTTGCCGATCCCGATGAGTCCATCCTCACCAAATCCCTCCCGCGCATCAGCTCCATCAATTCGCGGCGATGGATTGAGTTCTTCCTTCGAATCTTCGGCTGCCAGTCCAAACGAATTGACTACCAACTAAATGAACTTGAGCATCAGATGCTCCTAATGCTCCACTACACGGTGTGGCAAAAACCCGTTAGCACTTGTGGATTTACTTCCCTGTCGGAGAGCATTTCAGCCATGAGAGCGAATACTACTTTATGTACCGAGATTTGCGACATTCTGAGCTACAACCTAGACCACATTGATTTCGTAGACGAACCGGTCGATCTCGGCTTTGACTGTGCATTAGATCTCCACTGCGATTACACACGGGACCAAGTCCTGGCCGCCCTAGGGTTCTTTACTGAGGACAAGATGCCTGCAATGCGCGAGGGCGTCAAATACCTTGCGGACAAAAAGCTGGATGCGTTCTTCATCACTCTGAACAAGTCTGACAAGGACTACTCCCCTACCACCATGTATCAGGACTACGCTATCAACGATGTCTTGTTTCACTGGCAGTCGCAAAGCACGACTCCTTCCGACTCCCCTACTGGACAGCGATACATTCATCACAGGCAAATGGGCCATCGCATCGCATTGTTTGTACGAGAGTACAAGACCGACGGCTCAGGGACGCTTCCCTACACCTATCTAGGAACTGCTGACTATGTCACCCACACTGGCTCTCGCCCGATGAATATCACGTGGCGTTTACGCCGTCCCATCCCGGCTAGGATCTTGAACAAGGTGAATAGGCTGCTGGTTATATGAAGCGACGAGATGGGAATCAATACGGGATTAATTGGGCTATCTGAAAGCGGCTGGTCCTGATCCGACCCGAACCTCCGCAACTCATCTTTGACAGTCTCCTAGACGGGGTGCGGGATTGTGGGATGGATTTTGCACTACAGCACAAACTCCCCCGACGAATCGGGGGTCATTGGCGTGAAACTAGGTGGCATTTTTTACACTAGCGTAGTGCCGGGAGCGTTGCGTAAATGAATGGTCTTGGCGAGGATCGAGATGTTTAAGGCGTTCAGAACCTCTTCGCGTCCCGCCGGTGGCGGCGGAACGCTCAAGAACTCCTTGCCGAGAAACTCTGCCTTCATCACATGCCAGCGATTCAAGCCGCCGACAATCCGTTCTCCCGTGTACCAGCGTTGGTCTAATTCTTTGAGGAGTTTCGTACGATCGTCCCCTTCGGCCATGCTCTGCACTTGTCGTTCTCTCTTGCCAGGAATGGCGGTATATAACCTGCAACTCCTGCTCAAACAGATACGCCAGGACGCACACGAAGATATGTCCTCGGACACGCGTCTCGTTCCAGTGGTACATGGGCCCCACGTCGAGAAAGTTCTTAATCTCCCGAAACTCTCGCTCCACGTTCATCAACGTCTTGTAGGAAGTCACCACTTCGTCGGCCGGCAGGGTTGTGTTTGTCTTCACCACGAACTTTCCGTCCCGCAGTGCCTCTTGGGCCAGGACTGCTTCGTTCTTCGTGTATATAATCTTCACTCTATCGAAGCTTACATCGAAGTAGGCCTGAACGCCTTTCTTGGTAAGAATCTCGCTGACCTGGAGCATCACCGTTTGGCCACTCGTCTTGCGTCCACGGTGCGGCGTTTCCAGTCGTGTCCGCAGGTCATCCAAGGCTTGGCTGGCTTCCTCAAGAGCAGACATGCGGAGGGCTTCGTCCGCCCTGGCCCTACTGGGATTGTGGCAGAGGATGTAACGGGCGCTCTCGTCCTTTTCGCCGTCGTCCACCTGAGCCGCCGGAACCTCCAGGTAGCTCAGGTTGTCCTTCAGTACGCGGTAGCTGGCAATGTCCCTGTGTTGCGCCAACAACGCGTCGCTGACGACTCGCCCTCGAATATCCATACTCGGCAATTGAGCAGTGATGCCCTGTGACGTGCATACTGGTCAGGTCATAGAGCACAAGGGAAAGATGGAAACTGAGCAGGTCTGTGAGTCGGCCGTAGATGAACTTATCCAGATCTGGCTTGATCTCCATGATTGTCAGCATGCTATTACACAGATAAACCAGCATCCGCATGACGTTTCCCCGTCGGCGCAATCAGGATCTAGTTTTGAAAAATCGCCGTCGTCCGGACAAGTGGCTAACTGTGGGGGAAGGTATTAGGGTAGATACCTACTGAGGACGTCGAAGGCTTGCATGGCAAAGTTGGGAACTGTCTTGTGCAACGCGTTTAAGATGCCCTGCACTGTGTCCAATGGGTAATTTCTGTCGTCTGCCATGTCTTGCAACACGCCGATTAGTTCGCGTGGATTACTGGTCAAGCACTCGTTCAAAAAGACATCAGGGTGTTGAACAGTAACTGCACAGTTAGGTGGGAGATGTCGAAAGTGTTTGGTGTTCGCTGTCACCAAGACATCCGCCTCACTCGAGATTGCTGCGGCCAATACATGCCTATCTTTTGGATCATTGGGCATCTGGTCAACGAGATCAGAATAGGCCGCTTTCGTAACCATCGCATCTGGAAATGCCGATTCCATTACCCTTCGCACTCGGCCGTCCGCTCTACCACCTTTGATGAGGTTTCTCTCCATTTCGTCCAACGTATCTGGTATATCTCAGCTTCCGCTAGGGTTAGCAGGACATCTCGGAGAACGGCCGGGTAAAGCACGCAGGCGTTTAAAAGTGCAATCACTCCGACCGCCACCTATTCCTCGTCCTCATGCTCCTGTGGAAAACCGTCAATGTCATAGAGCCCCGATTCGTTTGAAATGCGATATAACTCGTCAAGTTTTTCCTTACGATGAGAATCGCGGCGTTGCTTATATTCCAAGACATCTTTCAATTTGATCCGCCGATGCGAGCCCACCATATAGTATGGAATCTCACGGTCCTCAAGCAACTTCACCACATAAGGCCGAGAAACCTGCAGAATCCCTGCAGCTTGTTGAGTCGTCACGTCCTTGGTGTAATGCAACAGCCCAACTGAGTCACCGTTTGCCAGCAAGTGTGCTGCGTCAGTGAGTACGCGATAAAGAGCGTAAGGAAGCTGGATTTTTACGTTGCGTTCTTCGTCGAGAATCGAGAGAGTCTTTTCATCCTTGTCTGCCAAACTTTCGGCAATGCTCCTGATGATGTCGGAATCTCTGTCATCAGACGCAATCAAGTTCACTGGTGATTCAGCCATAAGACTACCCTCTCTCAATCCCTCAGCACATCTGCATTATACGAATCAAACGAAACAAACGCAAATCGGACCCGCAGTAGTCCACAGGCATCAGAATGGCATGACCACATTAATAATGCGGGCTCACGGAATGTCCGAAAGCCCGCACCACTATGTTTGTCTGGCGCACCCGGAGGGACTCGAACCCCCGCAAGACGCGGTTTAGGAAACCACCGCTCTATCCACCTGAGCTACGGGTGCATGTTTTAGCCATGCAATTTTACCACGGTGTTGGCCTTCCCCGCAATTGCAGCATTGATCCATTATCCACATACAAGGCGCAAGGGTGTGTTGACAGTACATTGACCACCATGCTCTCACTACGAACCCAAACCAAAGTTCTACTCTTTTCAGTCACTGTAGTTATCACACCTGACGACTGCACTACAGTCACATCGTAGGCCTCATGCCCACCGGGTTCGGTTTCGGCACCCCAAGCAGCGCGTTCAATTGCGTGAGCGACGTGTTATCCACTGCAATCTGCACACGGCCGTCGAGCGCCTCGAATTCCGAGACCTGCATATCGATGCCAAACGGGCGCAACAACTCCGACAGCCTCACCTTTAGGCTCTGGCGGATGACGTCGATGCCGGGTGGCGCGTCCCGCATGGCCTCCTTGAGTTGCCGGTTCACGATGGCCGCCGGAATCGGGACCATCTTGTGGGCAGCGATGTCGATGGACACCTCCGCATCGGGACCGGTGGCGGGCTTGGCGATGAAGTCGATGTTCCACCAAAGAAAGCGAACCTGGCCTCGGATGGCGTCTGGGATAATATCCACAACCCGAATCTGCCCATCGGTGACAAAGTCCTCCAGAATCGAGTTGATATCGTCAGCAGTCAGCGTGAGAGTGATGTGCGAGATGCGCACGGAGATCCTCCTAACCATTCCGGTGATGAAATATCCCCAAACCGCGTGTTCATATCGGGTCTCGTCAGTGGACAAAGTGGACGAAAATCGGCAGTTCCACATCCGGAAACTTGAAGTGAGAACAGAACCCGTCAGAGGTTGCAAGTGCTGTGGGTCAAAACGGCGTTCATCCTCGCAGTTATCCCCACTTTTTCGCGGGTTTATCCACAGACTGTGGACAAACCTGTGTGTATATCCTGTGGATCCTGTGGATTTCTCGAAACCCTTGGGACAAGTGGGATGCCACGCTGTTGATGGACGGGATGAGTCCCATCGGGACATTGTTTATCCACAGAGTACGCGGCCTGACTGTGGAACGACACTTACCGACAGAATTCATGATGTGTTAATCATCCGTTAATTTCGGGGCGGCACGAACCGAAATCACACCAGCCCCACAACCACAGCGCAACCACCCCACATCCCCGCACAAGCACGCCGAGCCACCCTAGACCCGCACAACACACCACCCCACACCCCAATCCCAAACATCGCCCGTAAAGCCCTCCAGCGCCGTCTACGGCGCTGGAATGACCTCCACGCCACCCATGTAGGGGACGAGGGCCTTGGGCAAGCGGACGCTGCCGTCTTGCTGCTGGCCGTTCTCCAAGATGGCTGCAATGGTGCGGCCGACGGCGAGGCCGGAGCCGTTTAGCGTATGCACAAACTCGGGACGCGATGTCTCGTCTCGACGGAAGCGCAGGTTGGCGCGGCGCGCCTGGTAATCCTCGAAGTTGGAGCAGGAGCTAATCTCCCGATACCGCTTCTGATTCGGGAGCCAGACCTCGACGTCGTACTTCTTCGTCTCCTTGCTCCCCAAGTCGCCCGTGCAGATCTCAATGACCCGATACGGCAGCTCCAGAATGTCGAGGATGCGCGTCGCGTCGTCCACAAGGGACTCGAGTTCCTGATAGCTCGTCTCTGGTGCCACCAGCTTGACCAACTCCACCTTCTGAAACTGGTGCAACCGAATCAGGCCGCGCGTGTCCTTGCCGGCGCTGCCCGCCTCAGAACGGAAGCTGGAGCTGTAGCCCGCAAACTTCACCGGCAGCATGTCGGCGCTGAGAATCTCGTCGCGATAATAGTTGGTGAGCGGAATCTCCGCCGTCGGAATCAGATAATAAGGCAGGCCCTCCAGCTTAAACATCTCGTCGCCAAACTTGGGCAGGTTGCCGGTGCCCACAAGGCTCGCGTCGTTGGCGATGAACGCCGGGAAGATCTCCGTGTACCCGTGCTCCGTCTGCACGTCAAGCATGAAGCTCGCCAGCGCGCGTTCCAACCGGGCCCCGAGACCCTTGTAGAGAACGAAGCGGCTGCCGGTAATCTTCACCGCGCGCTCGATGTCGAGGATGCCGAGGGCTTCGGCAAGGTCCCAGTGAGGGAGCGGATCGAAGGAGAAATGCGGAACCTCGCCCACGTGGCGCATGTCGACGTTGTCGTCTTCGGACAGTCCGTCCGGGACCGAATCGTGCGGCTTGTTGGGTAGCTCCAGGAGCAGGGCCTTGAGGGCCTCGTCGGCGCTTCGCACGGACTCGTCGAGGGCCTTGATCTCGTCGGAGACCTTCTTCATCTCTTCGATCTCGCTCGTCGCATCCTCCTTCGCCTTCTTCTTGCGGGCGATGTCCTCCGACGCCTTGTTGCGCACGGCCTTCAGGCGTTCGACTTCGGCGAGGTCCTTGCGCCACTCCTCGTCGAGGGCGAGCACTTTGTCGATGATGGTCGGGTCCATGCGGCGGCGGGTCATCCCAATGCGGAACTCGTCTGGATTGGCGCGTATCGCGCGGATGTCTAGCATCATTCACACACCCTTTCTGTCCTCTACTTGGATGCTTCCACCATGGAGAGGAAGTGCTGATGGATTCGGCTGTCGCCGGTAAGCTCGGGATGAAACGAGAGCGCTAGGTAGTGATCCTGCTGCACGGCGACGACGCGGCCCTCGTACTCGCAGAGCACGGACACCTCGGGCCCGACGGACGTGATGTGCGGCGCGCGGATGAACACGGCGGGAAATGGCTCCGGGCCGAGAACGGGGATGTCGAGGTCCGTCTCGAAGCTCTCTTTCTGGCGGCCAAACGAGTTGCGGTTGACCTCGACGTCCATGACGCCAAGATGCGACTCTTCGCCGCCTTGGATCCGATTCGCCATCACAATCATCCCGGCGCACGTCCCGAACACGGGCGTGCCGCTCTTGGCCATGTCGCGGATGGGATCCATCAAATCGTACTGGCGCATCAGCTTGCCGATGGCCGTGCTCTCCCCGCCGGGGATGACGAGGCCATCACATCCGTCGAGCTGGTTCGGCAATCGGACCTGCACCGTATCAGCGCCAAGCGTCTGTAAAATCTTCTCGTGTTCGCGAAACGCGCCTTGGACGGCGAGAATGCCGATTTTCATGAAAGGTCACCTCATTTGTGAAAATGGCCGACTGTCGGGCAGCCGGCCATACATCAATGAATTTAGGTTGGATTTCCGCGATGTGTGTCAAATCTGCCATGATGGATTACCAGCCGCGGACAGCCATCCTATCTTCGGGGCGCAGCGTGTTGAGATCGATTCCTTTCATGGGCTCGCCGAGTTCCTTGGAGAGCTTCGCGAGGAGATCGTAATCCTGGTAGTGGGTTGTGGCCTGCACGATGGCGCGGCCGAACTTCTCCGGACTCTCGGACTTGAAGATGCCGGATCCAACAAACACGCCGTCGGCTCCGAGCTCCATCATGAGCGCCGCGTCGGCCGGTGTGGCCACTCCGCCAGCCGCGAAGTTGACGACGGGCAGCTTGCCCAAGTCGCGGATCTCGCGCAGCAACTCGACGGGCGCGCCGAGGTTCTTGGACTCGGACACGAGCTCGTCCTCGGACATGCTCACAACCTTGCGGATCTGGGCCTGGATGAGCCGCATGTGCGTCACGGCTTCGATGATATTACCGGTGCCGGGCTCGCCCTTGGTGCGTAGCATGGACGCGCCTTCCGCCAGGCGGCGCAGGGCCTCACCGAGATCGCGCGCACCGCACACAAACGGCACGGTGTAGCTGCGCTTGTTGATGTGGAACTTGTCGTCCGCGGGCGTGAGCACTTCGCTCTCGTCGATGTAGTCGACGCCCATGGATTCGAGGATGCGCGCCTCGACGATGTGCCCGATGCGGCACTTCGCCATGACGGGGATGCTGACGGCTTTCATGACGGCCTCGATAATGGTCGGGTCCGCCATGCGGGCCACTCCGCCGGCCGCTCGGATGTCGGATGGTACGCGCTCCAGCGCCATCACAGCCACGGCTCCCGCCGCTTCCGCGATTTTCGCCTGCTCGGCGGTCACGACGTCCATGATGACGCCGCCCTTTTGCATTTCGGCCATGCCGCGCTTTACAACATCGGTCCCGGTCTTCGCCATGTGATTTTCCCCCTCTATGAAAACATGGATAACATCTATGATGGTCAAGGCAACACGCCGATGCGCACACCCTCGCACACCAGTTCAATACTCCTATTATAGAGACTAGCGGTTAGGTACGCAAAGGAAACGTGACGCGGAACCGCCGAGCCGCCTCGGGCGGCGTAGGGCGGGTAGGGTTGTGCGGTGACGCCAGTCGTCCCGCGGCCAGCGGGGCGTCGCTATGACGCGATGGTGCCGGCAGCCCAGCCGCATTCGGGCGGCGCGGAGATGCCACGGTAGTGCCAGCAGCACCCGGCGGGGTGCCACGGTGGTGGCGCCCAGCCCACGATGGGGATGAGGGTGGGCCGGACGAGCGGGATCGAACGGAAAGGCGGTCCCGCAGCTGGCTACGAGCTTACGTTTCGTTAAATGCTATAGTTTGGCGCTTCCTTCGTAATTTGCACGTCGTGCGGGTGGCTTTCGCGCAGGCCCGCGGCGGTGATACGGATGAAGCGGCCGTTGTTCTGCAAGTCCTCGATGGTCGGCGTGCCGCAGTAGCCCATGCCGGCGCGGATGCCGCCGACGAGCTGGTACACGATTTCTGACAGCGGGCCGCGATAGGCGACGCGGCCCTCGATACCTTCTGGGACGAGCTTCTTGGAGTCCGACTCGGACTGGAAGTAGCGCTCGCCGCCGCCAGACTTCATGGCCCCGATGGACCCCATGCCTCGATACACCTTGAACCGTCTTCCCTGGAAGATCTCGGTGTCCCCGGGGCTCTCTTCGGTGCCGGCGAGCAGGCTGCCCACCATCACGGTGCTCGCGCCTGCGGCCAAGGCCTTCACGATGTCGCCGGAGTACTTGATGCCGCCGTCGGCGATGATAGGGATTCCCCGCTCGCGCGCAACGCTCGCGCAGTCGTACACGGCGGTGATCTGGGGCACGCCGATGCCGGCGACGACGCGGGTTGTACATATGGATCCGGGTCCAATACCCACCTTCACCGCATTCACCCCGGCCTCGATGAGCGCTAGGGTTCCCTCGGCGGTCGCCACATTCCCGGCAATCAGTTGAAGGCCCGGGTATTGTCTGCGGATGCCTGCGACCGCCTCAATCACTCCTTGCGAATGCCCGTGTGCGGTGTCGACCACGAGTGCGTCCACTCCCGCCTGCACCAGCGCGGCTACGCGCTCCTCCATGTCTGCCGACGTCGACACGGCCGCGCCGACGAGCAACCGCCCGCTCGCATCCTTCGCCGCGCTCGGGTACTGCCTGGCCTTCTCGATGTCCTTGATGGTGATGAGTCCGCACAGGTTGCCTTCCTTGTCCACCAGCGGAAGCTTCTCCACCTTGTGCTTGCTGAGGATCTCCTTCGCCTCCGCGAGCGTCGTCCCAATCGCCGCCGTGACGAGATTCCCCGAAGTCATGACCTCGGAGATGGGGCGCTCGAAGTTGCGCTCAAACCGGAGATCGCGGTTGGTGATGATGCCGACGAGCCTGCGGCTGCCCGGTGCCACAATCGGCACGCCGGAGATGCGGTACTTCGCCATCAGCGCATCGGCATCGGAAATCGGATGGTCCGGCGTGAGGAAGATGGGATCCGAGATGACTCCACTTTCGGATCGTTTCACCTTGTCGACTTCCTCGGCCTGACGGTGGACAGGCATGTTCTTGTGGATGATGCCGATGCCACCCTCGCGCGCCATGGCAATAGCAAGCGCCGCTTCGGTCACGGTGTCCATAGCGGCGCTGAGCAGTGGAATATTGAGCCTGATGTCGGTGGTGAGCTGCGTGGTAACGTTCACATCGCGCGGGACAACCTCGGATTTCGCCGGAATTAACAGCACATCGTCGAAGGTGAGCCCTTCCTTCGCAAACTTGTCTTGCCAACCGCTCAATGGAATACCCTCCTAGTCTCTCTGATTTTCTCCTGGGTGTAACGGTGTGGTGCTTGGGAATCTGTCTCGATCGGGAACCATGGGGAAAGAAGTAGTCCGGTGGATATTAAAGCGTAGTATAACAACGGGCTCTGGGGGTGTCAACGAAAGCTTTGTGGGAGGCTTGTGGGAAGTTGGTGGGAAGAGCCGGGGCGGGCAGGATGCGGGGTGGGGGTTTGGGGCTATGGAGTGGGTTGAGGCTCTGGCGGGGCGGGGCGGGCGCGGGGACATAGCGGATCGGGCGCAAGACCGTGGTACCGGCTGCGCCTGTCGGTATTTCGCAAATGGCTCTGGGGCCCGCAATGGCAGTGGGCTCCATGCGGATTGTCCCCGCACGCCGACGGAGGATGGCACTGGAGTTGGCCTCCATCGTCAATCAGTTCTCCCTCTCACCTCCGGCACTCCCCGCCGCACCGCTATGGCGATGACTCCCCTGGGCTACGCCCACTTTACTCCCCGCAGAGGCGTTAACGACGCGGCTCTTCCTGCCGCTTCGTCGGTCGATCCGCTCCCATCCCCATGCGGGCCTGGTTGCATAAGACCACCCCCATAGGTAGCGAAGAAGGTCTCGGTCCATCCACGTCCCATTTTGTTTCACGACGCAGTGGCGCAAGGGTCGCACGCCCGGGTTCGCGTTGCTGTCTTGGTTCGTTTAGCGCGGTTTGCCAGCGCTATCTGGGGTGAGGTCTGAGGTGTCGATGGTATAACGCTGCCAATCCGCCTTATTCGCGCGTATGGTGGTTGGCGTCTCCTGCGCCGTCCCGCATAAGACGGTTTGGCAGCGCTATCTGCGTGGTTCCTGCCGGCGGATCCCCGGTAGCGCTGTTTGGCAGCGCTATTTCTCATCGGTGCCACGGCTCCTCCGCTCGATCCGCTCCCACCTCCATCCGGACCTGGTTCCATAAGACCACCCCCATAGGTAGCGAAGAAGGTCTGGATCCATCCGCGCCCACTTTGTTCCACGAGGCAGTGGCGCAAGGGTCGCATCGGCCGTTCGAGAGGTAACGGACTCAGTTTTGATTCGCATGCCC
>JAJZAV010000215.1 GCA_021799255.1 Bacillota bacterium | reverse complement strand
ACGCGTGCGCGGGACTACCTCATCTTCGCGACTCGCCAACCGAGCCAGGCGCATTGGCTGGATGAGTTGAAGGATGAGCGGGGAGTGAACCTCATTGCGTTGCCGGACAGCGCAACCGATGAGACGCAACCATCGGACCCTTTCTTTTGGACACAGGGGCACATCCGGACGGAGAAAACGGAGTTCTCCTGCGTTGTGAGGATATTGGAGACGGAGGAAGAAGCGGGGACGAACGTTCCGGAGGCCCACGAACGCGACGGGTCCTCAAACGTGCCCGCAGACTTGGGTTCTCTCATCGGCGCGCAAACGGTGACGGTAGAGAAAAGCCTAGCGGCCTACGTTGCGGCGACGAAGCCGGGTATTCCAGCCGAGTTTCTACCTGCGCGTTTCCAGCCGAGCAAAGCCGCCGAGATGGCTGCGAGAATTGCGATTGAGGGGACCTCACGAGGTGCATTCGGCGAGGGTCCCGCGGCATTCGGAGTACGCAATGAAAAGGTGATTGAGATGGGTGGACGCATTCCCATCACGGGTCACGTGGAGATGAGCCTCCTCGGCGACATGGTCCATGCCTTCTTGGCGGCGGACAATGCGGTGAGCGCGCGCGTGAAGCGGTTGGAGTTAGCGGATGGGATGCGTGAAACGTTCGGGATCTATGCCATTACGGCCGAAGCGATGGTGGATGCCTCCGACAGATTGACCCAATTCCTCAAGGCCAGGTACCCTGACGTCTCGGCCGTGCACAAAGAGTGGCCAATGCACGTGCGGATGGGGAATGTGAAGGCTTCGGGATGGATGGATCTCGTCCTTGAGACGCACACCGGTTGGGTCATTGTGGATCATAAGACGTTCCCAGGGAAAGTGTCCTCCTGGGAGGACAAAGCGAAAGGCTACCTCCCGCAATTGCAGGTGTACGCTAGTGCGCTCCAAGCGGCGACTGGGAAGCCGGTGCGCGAAGCCTGGATACACATGCCGGTCGTTGGCGTGATCATTGGCTTTGATGATAGGGAACGGGCGTCATCTTTGATGCGCTAGGTAAATGCATCCATTGCGTCTGCTTGGGCCGTTGCAGACAGGAGAAATGACGCCTGCAAGCGAATAAGATGCTCGGCACAACATTAAGGAGGTTGGAATGTGGTAAAGGCAACCGGAGTATCACGTCATGTTGACGAGCTAGGCCGGGTGGTGATTCCCAAAGAACTGCGTCGAACCCTTGGCATAGCAACGAAGGATCCATTGGACATATTCGTGCACGAAGACCAGATTATTTTGCGTAAGCACACGGTGGGTTGTATTTTTTGTGGGGAATTAACTGAAAATACTAAGTATTTCCAAGGAAAAGAAGTATGCTTTAATTGCCTAGCCGAAGTGGCGCGACTGCAGTCCGCTATGCAGGCCGCCGCAACCACCCTCAGAGGTGAATCGTAAAGCGTCGAGAGAGCGGAGCCTCCAAAAGGGGGCTCCCGTACCATGTCGGTGGTGATGAATGAGGTCCTCTTTTGGTGCCCTAAATCGTGAATCAACCCGGCGAATCGACGGTCTCTCCCCCTTGTGACCTCATCCGGCGTCTTTCAGCCCTGCTTGACAAGTTTCGACGGATTTCGCACACTACGTGAAATACAATAGACCCCATCAGTCGCACAATGCGTGGTTTCGCCCGTTCTTTGCTCCCCTCGGACGAGCCCGACGTTAGAGAGATGAGGGCTGGAGTTGACGGCCCGGGAAGGGTGACTTGATTGGGGAACTGGCACGAACAGGACTACCGTGGCCGAGCACAAAGCGCGCCGAAGGTGTGGTGCGTGGGGTACGGGAGGCTTTGCGCCACTCGACAGGAGACTCGGGCTATGAAGACCGCCTATCAAGTTACTGAAGAGGGTATTTACCCCTATGGAATTTGCAACGAGTACGCTCACCAAACATGCCCGTTTCACGCGTCTTATTTGTATGAAGATGAACATCATTCATTAAATCCTTGAATTGCAATTGCTAAATGTGATTTCGCGAGGGAGTGTTGACCCTGAAACTAGAGGCAAATTCGAAGCTCGTGTTCATCGGCGATTCCATCACGGACTGTGATAGGCAAAAACCCGAAGGCGAAGGATTGTTTGGAGCCCTCGGCAAGGGCTACGTGTCATTTGTCGACGCGATGCTTATGGCGGTGTATCCCGAGCTTGGGATCCGCGTGGTGAACAAGGGGATTAGCGGCAACACCGTGCGCGATTTGGTGGCCAGGTGGAAGGAAGACGTTATAAATCAACAACCAGACTGGCTGTCCATTATGATTGGAATCAACGATGTTTGGCGTCAGCATGATGTGCCTTTCATCACGGAATGGCATGTGTACCCGGACGAGTACGAAGCGACGTTGCGACAGTTAGTCACGGAGACGAAACCGCTCGTCAAGGGCCTCGTGCTGATGACGCCATACTACCTGGAGCCGAATCCGGATGACAAGATGCGCCGAATGATGGATCAATATGGTGCCATCGTAAAGAAGGTTGCCATCGAAACCGACTCCATCCTCATCGATACCCAGGAGGCGTTCAACAAAGTCATGACGGAGATCTACCCAGCCACGTTGGCGTGGGATAGGGTGCATCCATCCGCTGTAGGACACATGATCCTGGCGAGAGCGTTCCTCGCGTCGGTGGGATTTGACTGGAATCGCGCGTAGCGAATGTGCTCCCGCTCGCTGGTGGCGGGAGCAGGCGCGATGGCGGCGCGGGATGTTCCGGGACAGCTGGAGAGGGCCCCGGGGAGGTGGCGCAGGTCCCTGGGGTTAGGCGAAGGGCCGGGGATTGGCGCAGGTCCCGAGGGGGTTGGCCTGACATCGGGGTGGCGCTACTTACTTACCCGCCGATAGGATGCTGGTCTTGGCCATCACGACGGACTGGAAATCGAGATGGCCCGAGAGTGGCAGCGTCTTGAACGAGACGACGGTGAAGAACTCAGCCAGCGTTTTGGTTAACGTCTCCTCGTCGAAGAACGAAAAGAAACGCTTGGGTTTGTAATCGTCTTCTTCCCAGACTCCCTCCGAGTTGTGGCCGCCGTACACTCCCATGTAGAACAGGCCGCCTGGCCTCAGCACTCGCTGAATGCCCGCCAAGACGCCGCTCAATTCGGCTTTTGGGACGTGGAGCAGGCAGTTGAGCGCCCAAACGGCGTCGAAGGACTCGTCGGGAAAGGTCAGGTTCGCGAAGTCCATCACAAGCGCGTCGAGCCCCTTGTTGCGACAAAACTCAATCATTGTGGGGCTCATGTCCACGCAGACGACATTCAGCCCGTGCTCCTTGAAATAAAGAGAATCCTGACCTGTGCCGCATCCAATTTCCAACAGGGAGTGAAATTGTCGCTTTGTGACCATCCCCAAAAAGGAGTTTCGTTCCTCGACCTTCCACGGTGCTTTGGGGGTGCCATCCCTGTCGGCCGCCTTGCGATTGTAGGCCTCCATCAACTGTGACTTCACCGATGTTGTGTCGGACATGTCACTGAATCACCTCGAATCTTATAGTCTCCCACATGCTTTTTACTTCTTGTACATAAGGCCCGCCTCAGAATCGTTTGGTGTACAACTATTGTATCAAGGGAAATGCGAAAACGGGGGAAACGGCATGACTAGTCAACACATCGATGGACATGCCCGTCGTACAAAAGGGCGGGAGCCGTCGCTCCCGCCCTTGCCAGCTGCCGAATGCCGCACAAGGATTTAGCCGTGTATCGCTTTCCAATTCACGATGATCATATAGATGGCCACGAGGAAGATGATGATGGAGAAAATGTAGTTCAGGGTCCTGCGCTTCGTGCTGAGCTTCGTCGCAGCAAGGCTTCCGACGACTCCTCCGAGGATGCCTCCACCCACGTAACAGAGCACGACCCACCAGTCCACAAGCCCGGAGGATGCGTAGCTCACGGCGGTCGTCAAGCCGAAGGTGCCTACGGCGAAGAGGGAAGAACCGATGGCCATAATCATGGGCATCCCCGTGCTGAATATGAGCCCCGGGACGATGAGAAAACCACCGCCGATGCCGAAGAATCCGGAAAGGGCACCTACCAGCAGTCCTGCCGAGATGATCCGAATCCAATGGACGTCAGCGCTTCGAAACTCCTGTTCGTTTTGCGAGCGCTTCTTTCGGAGCATCAGGATGGCGATGACCACCATCAGGATGGCGAAGAGAAACAAGAGTTGCTTGTCGGGCATCAGTTTGCCGAGCACCGATCCGATGTACGCGCCTAGGACGCCCGGGAGAGCAAATCCGATGGCGGGTTTCCAGAGGACGTGCTTTGCTCTTGCGTGGGAAATCAGATTCGCGTAAGCATTGAGAGACACGGCAAGGGCCGTGCTGCCGATGACGACGTGCGGATCGTTCATACCCACGAGGTAAAGCAGCAGGGGGACGGCTAAGATGGAGCCGCCTCCGCCTAAGAGTCCTAAGGTAAATCCGACCACCCCGCCGGACACGACAGCCAGAACGTATTGGAGGGCCGAGAGATGCGGCATTTGTCACACGACCTTTCCGCTAGTCAGGCCAGGCGCGGCGCTCACTCGCCGACCTCCGCCGTCTCTAACGTCTCCAAGGTGTGGATGGGGCCGTTCCAGCGGCGCATGCCTTCCACGGCATTCAACGCCCGTTTGAACCCGTGCTCATGAAGGATCTGACAGGCAGTGTCGCTACGGTTGCCCGAGTGACACACAACGTGAATCTCTTCTTCCGTGAGATGTTTGGCCATCCGAACCCATTCGTGGAGTCGGCCAAGCGGAACGGACTTGGCGCCGGGGATGTGGCCAAACGCGTATTCGACGGGTTCGCGCACGTCGAGAATGACGGGGTCAGCGGCGAGCTTCGCTAAGAGTTCATCGTGCGAAATCGTGTGTGGATGTCTCTTCTCCTCTTGGACTTCACTCGGCTTCGCGCGCCGGATGTAGTGACGAAACGTGCCCTGATGTTCGGTCGTTCCGAGGAACTGGTGGCCGGTGCGGGTAGCCCAACTCTTAACGTCCGCGACGGAACCCGGATCTGTTGCGATGACCTCCAACACTTGGCCCGGCTCGATTTCGTCGATGGCTCGCTTCGTTTTCACCACTGGCATGGGGCACGATAGGCCTTGGCAGTCGACTTGCTTATGGACTCCTTCTAACATGGGATGGTCCCTCCTTGTTATGACGGTATCGGCTAATCGATCTTAGAACGTGAGCGACACGTCCGCGTCGTACGCAAAGTCGAGGAACGTCATCGCACCTGCAACCTCAACGCCATCAATGAAGTCGTCTTTCGTTAAACCCATCACGTCCATCGTCATCTGACAGGCGACGAGACGGACCCCGCTTTCTTGTGCCATTGTGATCATGTCGGTCACGGGTGGGACGTTCGCCCTTTTGAATCCGTCGGCGAACCCCTCGTTGCCAGGAGCAAACTTGAGCCGTTCTGCCGCGTCTTTGCGAATGATGTCGAGACCATCGAACGTGAAGAAGATTTGCACCTCTGCGTCTGTGGCGGCGCCCGCCATTGCAATGTTCATCACCTTGTAAGCCGTCTCTAGTCCAGTGTGAGAAGCAATAATTGCCACGCGATTTGCCATGTTACTTTCCCTCCGCTCCGATATCTGTCCGTTTGAATGAAAGGCATTTTCTTGAGGCCATTTGGAGTATACGGTTAGGGGTATTTATTTGTAAAGTTAATCATTTTGATATAGACAATAATGTTTTGTTATAAACGAACCGTCGCGGTTCCCGATGGCTCGTTATCACGGTTCCCGTTGGTTGTTTATCACGGCTCCAGTCGCTGTTAATCACGGGGCTCCAGTCGCTGTTTTTCCGCGGCGATACGCGCAATGCCGGGGTTGTAAAGCGCGAAAACCTGCGGGTGGTGTATCATACGGATGAGGTGCATAGACGGATGAGACCCTTTTTGAAGTGGCCCGGAGGGAAATATCGCATCATTGATAGAATACGAGCCAAGCTCCCCATGGGGAGGCGTCTCATTGAGCCATTCGTCGGCTCCGGCGCCGTATTTCTCAACGTGGACTACGACGCGTATCTTCTCTCGGATATCAACGAGGATTTGATTCACGTTTACAAGACGTTGCAAGAGCATGGAGAGGCGTTCATTTCCGCTTGTGAGCGGCTGTTCACCGAAGAAAATAACACTTCCGAACGATACTACGAACTGCGCACTGAATTCAACGAGACAACAGATGTCTGGCGCAAGTCCGTTCTCTTTTTGTATCTTGGCCGACATGGCTACAATGGGCTAATTCGATACAACAAGGACGGTGGGTACAACGTTCCGTTTGGGCGGTACCGCCGACCCTATTTTCCGGAGAAAGAAATGAGATTCTTCGCCGAGAGATCCAAGAGCGCCAGGTTTGTGTGCCAGGATTTTCGCCACGTGATGGAACAGGCCAAATCGGGCGATGTGGTCTATTGCGATCCACCGTACGTTCCCCTGTCATCCACCGCAAATTTCACGGACTACGCGGCCGGAGGATTCGGTCCGAAGGATCAGCAGGATCTCGCCGACCTCGCGGCATCCCTTGGGGAACAGGGGATTCCGGTTCTCATCTCAAACCATCAGAGCGAGTTCACGGAAGCGGCGTACCGTTTGGCGCAAGTCGAACGATTTGACGTACAAAGGTTCATCAGTTGCGACGGGCGCAACAGAAACACCGCCAAGGAAGTTTTGGCACTGTTTGGGGCGGTGCCCGAATGAAGAAGCCGAGTTCCCAAGGCGGATATGCAAACAGTTCCGGGAGCATCCTGGAGCAGACGATTGTGAGCACCGTCGAGCAAAAGGGTTTCGAAGTCGTCCCCTATTCCGAGTATCATAAGCGCCCTTTGGACTTTGGCTCGGAGTTACTCCTGCGCAACGTCCCTTACACAACCATCTACGGCCACTCGGGGAAAACGGAATTTCTGCTCCTCTCCAAGGACTTGAATCTCGAAATTCGCATCGAATGTAAATGG
>JAJZAV010000214.1 GCA_021799255.1 Bacillota bacterium | reverse complement strand
ATCCGGTCTTGAGACCAAGGTATCTACGTCCGTTAATGAACCATCACCACTCTCCCCCGTCACCGTTCCCATGACGGAATTTTCAATGTTCACTGTATCACACGAAACAGGGCGTTGTCGCCCAAAGGTCGGTCCGCAGAGGATCTCCAATTTCATTGAAAGGAAAATCGCGCTCGGAACGGACGACTCGATGCCTTGGTTTCGTGACCGAATGCGCTCGATGCGTCCAGAAAGCGAATATTTTTGTCCCTCTCACGTCATAATTCCACTGATTTACTTTTACTGATGTGATTTTCAGTTCATTGCTTGGGAGGGAAGACCATGAAAGCAGTTACGGTTCAAGGTGTCCGCAACATGCAAGTCACCGAAGTGCCGAGTCCTTCCGTTGCCAAAGACGACGATATTATCGTAAGAATCACGACGACGGCCATCTGCGGATCGGATCTCCACGTATTTTTGGGATCGATACCCGCCACCAAAGGCTACGTGATGGGCCACGAACCGATGGGCATCGTCGAAGATGTCGGCAAAGGGGTTACAAGGATCAAAAAGGGAGATAGAGTCATCGTTCCATTTAACGTCTCATGCGGTCAGTGCTACTACTGCCAACACGGCATGGAGAGCCAATGCGACAACTCCAACCCCAACAGAGAGGTCGATACGGGAGGATACTTCGGCTTCACCGAGCGCTACGGGAATTATCCCGGTGGACAAGCCGAATTTTTGCGCGTGCCGTTTGCAAACTTCACTCCATTCGTGATCCCGCCATCCTGCGAACTGGACGACGACATGCTGGTTCTCCTATCCGATGTGCTCCCCACAGCCTACTGGAGCGTGGAGAATGCGGGCGTCAAAGCGGACGACACCGTGGTGGTCCTCGGATGTGGTCCCGTAGGTCTGATGGCCCAACGGTTCGCATGGATGAAAGGGGCAAAGCGCGTGATTGCGGTGGACTCCATCACGTATCGCCTAAATCATGCCCACGACGTCAACCACGTGGAAACCGTCAACTTCGAGATGTTCGAAAACACCGGTTTGCACATCCGGGCAATGACTGGCGGAGGAGCGGACGTTGTCATCGATTGCGTCGGCATGGACGGTAAGAAGACACCGCTTGAGCTTGAAGAACAAAAGGTGGGACAGGTCGGCGGAACCCTTAGCGCCATCAATATTGCGATGAATGCCGTCAAGAAGTTCGGCACCATTCAACTGACGGGAGTATACGGTTGGAAATATAACCAATTCATGCTAGGGACTCTGTGGGAACGCAACATTACGCTCAAAATGGGTCAGGCTCCGGTCATTCACTACATGCCGCTGCTGTATGAAAAAATCGTGAACCACGAGTTCGATCCGACCCAAATCATCACGCATCGACTCCCGCTGAGCGACGCTAGCAGCGCCTACACGATGTTTAATGACAGAACGGACAACTGCATCAAAGTCGTTCTCAAACCGGGCTTGTGAAACGCGTTGAGTCTTAAAGCGACACAACGACACGCCCGCGAACTTCGCTTTTTAGGATCTTCGAAAGCATCTCTGGGACGTCATCGAGGGTGGCGGAGACGGTCACAAGGTCGAATTTTCCAATCGGCTTCATGTCTGTCGCGAGTCTATCCCAGATCCGTCGCCTCGTATCCATGGGACACTGAACGGAATCGATGCCGAGGAGGTTCACCCCCCGCAGGATGAACGGATGAACCGTCGTCGCAAATCTCCATCCGCCAGCCAGTCCCGAGAGAGCCACGGAACCCCCATATTTCACGGCCGGCAAGATGGATGCGAGCGATTCTCCGCCCACCGGATCCACCACGCCAGCCCAAATTTCTCCTCGTAGCGGGCGATTTTCCCCGTTCATGAACGAATCGGGAGTCACGGTGACAGCGGCGCCTAGATGGCGGAGATACTCTGCTTCCCCCTCTTTGCGGCTGCTCGCGGTAACTTCATACCCCAGCTGACTCAGGATGGCCACAGCCAAACTCCCGACTCCGCCTGTAGCGCCCGTCACTAGCACGGGGCCCGCGTCCGTCCCCAGACCGTTTTGCTCCATCCTGTCGATGGATAACGCCGCGGTGAATCCTGCCGTTCCAAAGGCCATGGCATCTCGCAGCGTAAGCCCCTTCGGCAAAGGTACGACCCATTCGGCCGGGACCCGCGCGACTTGGCTGAACCCTCCAAAATGCGATACCCCAAGGTCGTAGCCAGTCACGAGTACCTCGTCTCCTGCGTGGAGGCGACGGTCGGTGGAATGTATGACAACGCCCGCGAGGTCGATGCCTAGGACCATCGGATACCGTCGAACGACGCGCGACTTGGGGGACACGGCGAGTCCATCCTTGTAGTTCACGCTCGAGTAGGAAACCGAAATCGTCACGTCCCCAGCAGGGAGATCCGAGAGGGTGAGTTCGTCAATCCTCACCGCGGGCGCATCCTCGTTTCCATCGGCAACCAACGCGCGAAATCGAGCCATGGGTTCCACTCGTTTTAGGCCCGCCATTCACCCGTACGCTCGAGGCTCGCATCGGCCAGAGCCCGTCGCAGCCCCGCGTCGTCCGTTTCGGCCCCGTAGGAGGGAGTTCCGGGTTGCTGGCGCCATGATTCGTCGAGTCCCCCAGCATCGACGGCGGTGAATCCCAACTCTTCTACCAGATCCATCACCATCCGCTTCGCAATCTCGTCATCTCCGGCAACGGGCAGCGCCATCCGACCAGGAGTTCCTTTTGCAACCCCTCGCTCCATCAGGTTCTTTGCGCTTATCCCGTTGAACACCTTGACCACCGGTCGGCCGACGTGGCTTTCCACAAAGCGGCTCTCCGGCATGCCCGATTCAATTTCGGCAATCAGCCCGTCCCTCTGTTTCGGGTAGTAATTGCACGTGTCAATGACGGCAGCGTGCGGGTTGGCTTGGTCCAGAACACCTCTTTGCAATTTGGGAACGTTCTTCATGGGGATTGTAACAATCACAACATCCGCGCCACGGGCGACGTCTTCGACGCGCAGGGCTTTAACTCCGGATTCCGCCGCGAGGGTCGCTAGGGTTTCCGGCCCGCGCGAGTTGGCGACGCTGACGTCGTGCCCAAGCTTAGCCAACCGTTTCGCCAGGGTTCCCCCAATATTTCCAGCTCCGATAATTCCGATTTTCATGTTTCTTCCCCCTTCATTAGGTATGGTTGTCCCCAGAAACAAGTCCTACTTCCCGATGGTACCGGCCATCGCCTGCAATTGATTTACGCTGAATTTCGAGAGCACCTGACTCTCAATTTCCTTCTTTTGCGCCTCGCTGAGGGTACTTCGATTGCGATAATCGTTCGCCCACGTAAGAAGTTGCGCCGCGGACACCCGGCTCAGTGCGAACTGTATGGCTTGCTGTTCCTTGGCAAAATGAAGGTTGTTTTTCGCCGATGTACCCACCGTCTTTAGCCCTGAAATTGCAGAATGTCCTGCTTTATTCGATCCGATGGTCTCAAGCGCGTCTTTCACGCCTTTGGACTTCAGTACTTGATTGAGTACCTGTTTGCCGCTTGGCGAGTTGAGGACTACGGCCATCTTCCCGCTGAGAACGTTCGTCATAATCTTTTTCCCGTACCACAACCCGCCCACCACGACGACTACCAGGACCAGCAAGCCAAAAAGGAGCTTTCTCAAAGTGAAGTCCCCTTTCGAACGAGAAACCATGTGCATGTCGCACACAGTTCACATTCTACCACGCTCTTTTCGATTCGGATCCTGCAGTCTTTTTGCTTTTAATTGCCCGAGTGTATTGTCCGTACCGGAATTGGATGCGCCGATACATGGAAAGGTCCGACCCCAGCAACTTGAAAAGCCGATGGCTGGGCCCCGTGTTTTCCTCGATGACCCACAGTTTTCCGGACGCATCGAACGCCATATCTAACCCGAGTTCCCTATATTTTTGATACAAATCGAAATGATTGGCACACAGAAGCGCAACCCGCTTCAGCCGTTCGATTTCTCTGGTCACGTCTTTGGCCCCTAGGCCAAACGCGCGCTTCAGGGCCTCGTCGACCGGCATCACACTCCCGTGGCTTAACGCTACGTTGGTCACAACGCTCGACTTCCCCGCGATTTTGGCAACCATGCCGGAGTATAACCACGGTCCGTCCTTTGACGTTCGCTGAACCATGACCCGAATGTCGAACGGTCGGTTTTCAATTTTCGCCAAACGTAGTCCACGCTGCACGATGTACGGTTTTCCTTTGCGCCTCTTGTCAATGTAGGCATAGGCGGTATCGATTCCGGAGAGGATTGCGGGCCTTTTTGTCGTCTCCTTTACGTACACCCGTCCATTAGCAAGCCACGCTTTATGTATTCCGATGCCGCGACTGCCACCCGATGGTTTGACGTAGACCTCTTTATAGCGTTTCAGGATTTGAGAGAAAGTGTTCTTGCTAAAGCGACTGGTCTCCGGCAAATGGGGGCGAATCTCGGCGTTCTGGTGAAAGTGTCTCCACAGGAGGAACTTGCCAAGCTCAGGTTTTCGTTTTGTCATCGGTCCTGTCATATCCATCTCTCCATCCTCTTCGGTCACATTGTATTCAAGGGGGTAAGCCATTTGACTGGGTGGGTTCTCCGCCTAAGGTCGGAGTTAACGCCAATCGGGCGACCGATGACAAGCGGCTAGCGGGCCATTAGACTTTACCCATCTTGATTCGTGTGGATGCGGGGGACGAACGGTGTCGCTTGTGAAAAACAGAAATTTCATGATTCTCTTGTCGGGTCAATTGGTCTCGACGGCTGGTAACAATCTCTTCGGAATCGCGCTTCCCTGGTATGTTTACTCCTTAACGGGTTCAAAAGAGGCTTTGGCGCTTACCGGAATTGCACAGACCGTGCCGGCAATCACGGGCCTCTTCTCGGGAGTGATGGTTGACCGTTGGCGTAAGCGTGCCACGATGATGGGATCCGACGGGATTCGAGCCATCCTTAACTTTATCCTCTTTGGTGCCGTACTTTTAAAGTGGCCCTTCTCTACTATTCTTCTCATGGTGCTCGCGCTAGAGACGGCGGGTCAGTTCTTCGGTCCAGCCTCTGCGGCGCTGTTTCCGTTGCTCGTCAACGAAGACCAGGTTGCCGCTGGCAGTGGGCTCCTGCAGTCCTCAAACGCGACCGCACAACTCGTTGGAACCGTCTCGGGCGGGGCTTTGATGGCCCTGCTCGGGGCCCCTCTTTTGTTTCTGTTTAACGGGATTTCCTTCATTGCATCCGTCGTTAGCCTCGCGTTCATTCGCGTCCGAGAGACCATCTCCCCTCCCTCCCAAGGGTCATCTGGCTCTCTCTCCCACAACGAGGAACGTCCGCTCCATCGAAATCAGCAGGGAATCAAGCGATTCATGCAGGAATGGATGCAAGGCGTCCGGCTGATCACGAAATCGAAGTTTCTCCTCCTCGTCATCATTTCCGCGTTGGTCACGAACGCTTCTATGGCTCCCTTTGATATCACCATGACCGCTTGGGTGAAGGGACCCATGCACGGCAGCGCGTTTTATCTTGGAATCATCAACGGCGGCTTCTTCGTTGGAATCATTGCAGGAGGGCTACTGTTGGGCACGGTTGCAAAGCGAGTTCCTCTGCGCGCGCTCCTCGTAACCGGATTGGTCGGCATTGGGGCATCGTGCGCCGCGTTCGGGCTGTTTCGAGTGGTGCTCACCGAGAGCCTGCTTGCGCTCTTTGGCGGATTCTTTGTGGGAGCGCTGAACGGTGGGTTGAACGCGACGCTCATTACGTTGATTCCGCCATCCATGAGAGGAAGAGCCATGGGGCTCTTGGGGGCTCTTTCGACCTTCGCTATGCCGCTCGGAATGGCCGTGTTCGGCACGCTGATGATCCACATTTCTCTGCAATGGGTGTTTGCACTCATCGGCCTCCTATGTGCTCTGAGCGGCCTCAGCCTGCTCCTGCCCGTGAAAGACGACAAGCACTTGCTGTCGCAGCCAGACTCTCCCTCTGCGGGCGCGTGATTTGCTACAATAATCACGGAACACGAAATCCGGGCGCAGTTCTCACGGGTCTGATTCGCCAACGGAGGTGCACGGGATGATCATTGGATTTGGTTTCGGCAGTCCTCTGGTGAGCATTCTGATGCTCGTTTTGACCGCTCTCGCCAGTTATCTTCTATTCCGCGCATTTGGGCGAAACGGATATAGGCGCAAACCCTCGCGAGCCGAGCTTCGCCGATACTACTATGAACAACGCAGAATTGCCCGAGATCTGTCTGCGAAATTTGACCTCACCGACGATGAGATTGAACGCAAAATCGACGAAGAACTTGGTCCTGACACCTAACTCCCGTCTGCCGTCTCAGCGTTTTCCCCCTTCCGCTTTCTAAAGTGCTTCCACAGCACGAACCCTTTCTTTTGTTTTTGCTATACTCGTCACGTGCCGATTAGACCAAGGTCTTGAAAGGACGAATGGACGTGAAATTAACAGGAAACGTGGTCCTCATCACAGGGGGAGCAACGGGCATCGGATATGCCCTTGCAAAGAAGCTTAGAGAGAAGGAGAACACCGTCATTATCTGCGGACGACGGGAACAGAGGCTGCGTGAAGCCGAGCAAAGCATTGCGGGTATCATCACCATGGTATGCGACGTGTCCACCGCAAGTGGGCGGGAGCACTTATTTCAAGACGTTACGCGTGAGCATCCTAACGTCAACGTCGTTATCAACAACGCAGGGATCCAGCGGGATATCGACTTCACCACCACGAATGAAGGCTGGGATACCCTCTCTTCGGAGATTCGTATCAACCTGGATGCACCCATCCACCTATCTCAGTTGTTCATCGCGCACCTGAGGCAGCAGAAGGACCCAGCCATCATTCAGGTTTCGTCGGGACTGGGATTCACTCCCTCGGCGCGCACGCCGATTTACTGTGCAACAAAAGCGGCGTTGCACACCTTTTCTGCGACGCTGCGACACCAACTTCGCAATACGGGCATAGAAGTCATCGAGTTCATCCCACCCGCC
>JAJZAV010000213.1 GCA_021799255.1 Bacillota bacterium | reverse complement strand
GGTGGCGCAGGCCTTGAAGGCGCTCAACGAGCCGTGCGACGTCGTCGTTCACAGCGATTCCGCCTACGTCATCAATTGCTTCAAGCAGAAATGGTACGTCAACTGGCGCAAGAATGGGTGGAAGAACAGCAAGGGAGATCCCGTGCAAAACCGGGATCTGTGGGAGGACCTTCTCGCGGAGGTGGACAGGCATCGCGTTACCTTTGAGAAAGTGAAGGGACACGCGGGGGTTGAGTTGAACGAACGATGCGACGAACTCGCGCGCGAGGCGGTCCCCCGATGACGACAGAGGAAAGGGGTCACGAACTGTCCCTATCCCAACTCCGACAGATTGGACGAGAACTTGGCTTCGACGCCATTGGCGCCACGACGACGGACCCATTTCCCGAGTTGGTCCCGAAGCTAGAGTCCTACGCAAAGCGCGGAGCCACGGGATTCGAGTGGTCCGACATCGGGGCGCGCGTGGATCCTCGGGCATTCGCCCCGGACGCCAAGTCGCTCATCGCCGTCGCGATGGCTTATCTGACGCAAGAAGGCCACCAACTGGCGCATCAGCACCGCTCATCCGGACGGGATAAGGGCAACGTGACCGTCTACTGTTACGGAGAAGATTACCACGCCGTGATGGAGAGGCGACTGAAACGACTCGCGGAGCGCCTCGAAGAACACTTGGGCAGACCCGTGCTCGCCAAGGCTGTCGTGGACACGGGCCCGTATGTGGACAGGCGCGTCGCCGAGCGAGCGGGCGTTGGTTGGGTAGGCAAGAACTGCATGCTGTATACAGAGGAGCACGGGAGTTTTGTGTTTCTCGGGACTCTTGCGGTTGACGTTGACATCGAGCCCGCAAAGAGCGACATCGCACCCCAGTGCCACGACTGCACGCGCTGTTTGGACGCGTGCCCGACGGGCGCCCTGATTGCTCCCGGAGTTATCGACGCGAAGCGGTGCCTGTCGTACGTCACGCAGATGAAAGGCATCATTCCCGAGGAGTTCCGCGCACCGCTTGGACGTCGTGTCTTTGGCTGCGACACCTGCCAATGGGCGTGCCCGGAGAATCGGGACGTGGATTTCTCTTTGCACGAGGAGTATCTGCCCAAAGACGAACTCGCGTTTCCGCAGCTCGTCGAGATTCTCGGCTGGTCAAACCGTGAGTTTACGCGGCGCTACGGCCAATCCGCCGGCGCGTGGCGGGGGGTGCAGACCTGGAAGCGAAACGCCTTGATTGCGTTGGGAAACGCAAAAAACGAGGCCGCCATCCCGCACATTCTGCCGTTTCTTCGGCACGATAGGAAAGAACTGCGCGCTAGCGCGGCCTGGGCCCTGAGAAGAATCAATCCTGAAGCGACTCGGGGCGCGGTCGGCCAGGCGCTGGAAGTAGAATCGGATCCCGAAATCGCATCGGAGATGGCGTGGGCGCAGGGACGGTAGGCGGACCTCTACGGGATCTGTCTGGCGTAAGACTCAAGAAAGGCGTGCCGGCGGGTCTCCTCGTTCGCGGCCATCTTAATCTCCTCAATCTGCGCGTCGTCTGCCAACACTCCGTAGCGCGTGTGTGCCAGTCTCCACGCCCGATAAGGAAACGTAAGCAGCGCCTGAATGAGCGTGTACTCCGGACGGGAGATGGACCGGATTTCATTGAAATGCAAAAACGTGACGTAGGCGATGTCGGTGTTCCAGCGCGAGTGTTCTAGGCCTCGACGCAGCAGGTGGGAGATGTCGAGCGCCCGCGGTGCGTAGGTCGCCAGATCCAGATCCAGCAAGTGCGCCTGCCTCTCCCCATCGAAAATGAAGTTCCCCGGGATGACGTCGAGATGGCAGATGCCTGGGTTTTCCCTGTCCTGCTTCAGAAAATCGCGAACTTCGTCGGACTCAACGAGGCGCACGCTCTTGCTCGCGTCCTTTTGCAGTCCTGCCCCCAAGGATATGAAGGTCTTATCGAACTCGTCCTGCGAACTCTGGTTCTCCGCTTGGGCGAGCAATCGCCGCAGATCGCTCGTCCGGCGCGCAAGCATCTGCGAAATGGCGAACTCGGGTTCCGGGCGAAAGCCCTGTGGGTTGAACCCACGCGTCGTCTCGTGCCACTCGGCCAGACTCTTCGCCACCGCTCCCACATGCACGCTGGAGGCGAAGTTCACGGGCGTTCCCGTAATCCACTCTGAGGCGTAGTAGACTCCTGAATCGTGAAGGACGTAGTACTTGTCGCCAACGGTTGGCACGATGGGTGTCACTTTCTCGAACCCATGACTCCGGGCGTGTTCGATGGCCTTTTGCAAGAATTTGACGCGTGAAGCCGATGCGTGAGTGGTCTTGAGAGCGAAGTTGCCGTCCTCCGTGACGATTCGCACGATGTTTTGATGTCGAATCACATCCACGATGTCAAAGCCATAGGCATACAGCACCGGTTCCGGAATGTCCGCATTCAGCAGGGCCGCGCGCCACTTGCGCACGGGTTCCGGCTGCATCCGTCCGTCGTTGGCATCGTCGGACCCGGCGTGGCTCGAGGCTCTGGTCCCTCTCTTGCTGGTCCCATTCGCCTTGCGCGGGCGTTTAGTTTGCGTGGCTTTCGCCGTCGTCACCTCGTCGTCATCCTCGTAGGGGTCAAAGTCGTCCAGGTCCGTGATGGCGTCCCCGTCTGCGGCAGGCTTGGAGCTCCTGCGGGGTCTGGCTATCTCGTCCTTGTCCGAGGTGCTCCGCGAGGGTCGTCCCGCATCCCCGGCGGACGATGGGTGGGTAGAGCTACGGTTTGACGATCCGTTCGGTGAACGCGTCGCTCCACCGTTCCATCCGTACGGGTCCATCACGCGTCCATTCTCTTTGCCTTCAGTCATAAACCGTGGCGGTTTGAGCATTTCGTTCATAAACTGCTGTGCCCACTCGGGCATGTTGCGCAGGGTTCGGTTTCGTGACATCATGGCAGGTTGCCTCCTGGCGCATTTCGGGTGCATCTAGGGGGGAACCACGCGCCCGAGGTTGACGGGCGCTTCCCCAATACACACCCTATTCCAACCATGCCCATATGGGCTGGGCTATCGCCGCTGTCTGGAATCGATTGCACGAAGAGGGCGGCGGGTGATGTTCACCCGCCGCCCTTGATAAGTAGAGTTCTCATATTCCACGGGTCGGGGAATGACCCGTACAAATGACTCGATACGCGTTAGCCGAGCGTGCTCCACACTTCGAGCTTCGTTTTCACGCGACCGATGACCTCTTGTGTGAACTCCGTTGTGCTGGCCCCGCCGCCGAGGTCCGTCGTGCGCGCACCCGACATGACGGCTTCCAAAGTGGCTTCGTAGATGGCGCGGGAGGCCGTCTGGTACTCCTTACCCGGGTGATACGCGAGGAGCGACGCCCCCGCCAGGATCATCGCCATGGGATTTGCGACGTTCTTGCCAAACAGGCTCGGCGCCGTGCCGTGCGGAGCTTCGGCCATGACGACCTGCGGATTCCAGTTGGCGTCCAGCGACAGCAAAATGGACTCGGATCCCGCGATGGATCCAAACATTTGCAGCACCAGATCCGACAAGCAGTCGCCGTCCCGATTCAGCGTCGGAATGACCAGCGCTTCCCCAGCCTTCACGAGAAGCAAAGCGTATGTGGCATCGATGAGTTGAGGCTCGTACGGAACGTCCTGGTGCCTCGCCGCCGCCGCGTCGAGCTCCTCCTTGAACATCCCCTCGTAGGTCGGGCTTACGGTGAACTTGGGTCCACCAAACACCTTAGCGTTGGTCCGTTTCGCATGCTGGAACGCATACTCGGCAACGCCGTGGCAGATCCTACGCGAGATCTTCTCTGTCCGGTAAGAGACCTCATCTCCGTCCTTCTCTTCGCGCCACTCCTTGGCGCCATACGCATCGTCCACCGCCATGCGCACTACCGAGATGGGAGAATAGACGCCAACCGGGGGAGCCACTCCGGGAATGCGTCGACCCGTGCGCACGATGACCGTGCCGTTAATCTCCTTACGCAGGATGGCATTCGGGCTGCCGACGTCGTTCTGGGATTCGGGGGTGATGGTGGCGGCCTTCAGGCCGTAGCGGTGTTCGCGCATCGCAGCGGCCGCATCGAAAACCACTCGGTTCTCGGTCTGTCTGCGGTTGTCTAGGCTGAGATCAAAGGTCACGAAGTCAATAGGGACGCCGAGCACGGACGGATTCAGGACCAGCAATGCTTGGTCCAGAAGCTCCTGTCCCGTCTGATCCCCCTGCATGACCACAATAGTGGGATTTGCCACCAAACTTCCTCCTCTCGCTGTTGACCATGGGTGAGACCAATAGAACGCCAAATGAGCGTAAAGCTTTTGGCAACCCGCCATGGGGCTGTCCGCCATAGGGCGGTCGTTCGCCTGCCGCGTACGGGCAGAGGGTGTGCAGACAAGTGAGACGTGATAGTTGTTTCACAACTTTTGATGAACTATGAATGCACACAGGTCGTGTGCCGCGTAACAGTTTATCACAGCCGTTTACCTGCACGCTAACCGTACTTCACGCCATTTTCGAATACCTCTATCGAACCTCGCGATAGCCCTATGTTGTGGAAAGTGTGACGGATTGTGTCCGGGATTGGCGCGAATCGGGGCTCCATTCGCATACCATGCAACAGATTGGGTAGGCAGGTGAACGGCTGATGAACAGTGTGGTGGATGCGGTTCGAGACTATTTCGAAGAACGCAATCGAATCTGGGTGACGGGCGAAACGAAGGCTGTTCTTAAGGTGGGTCGGGGCACTTCTGATGTGCCTTGGTATCGAACCTTTCGTAAACGGATCTCGGCGAAACACCGAGAGATGTCCCTGCGCGAGGGGCACGTGCTCAGATCTCACAGCAATGTTCAAATCGAGCGGATCCTCCAAGAGAACGACGGGAAAAGCGCATGGGTCACCCTTCGCGAGCGAGTCACGTGGGTCTATCGACTGGCCGGAGAATACACCGTGGAATCCCGTCTCGTAGCGCATCGCCAGCATTGGGTGCTGGCCAGCGATGAGGCGTGGAGTCTGGCTGCGGACGTGGAGTCGGGGGAAGGGACGGGGAGCAAAGTAGATAGGGGATCCCGCCCGAACGACATGCTGCCGAAACCGCGGCAACTCACAGGCAGCGAAAGCACCCATCACTACGACAGGGTGCGCGCCCTTCGGTACGCCGAGCTATGGTGGGATGGGTACAATCCGTCCTTCGCCAAATTTGAGTCGGACGATTGCACCAACTTCGTGTCCCAATGCCTGCTTTCGGGGACTGTGCGGATGACGGATGGTGGCAGCCGTGCGGTCGGTTGGTGGTACCGCTTCCCCACGGGAGGCCAATCGGCAAACTGGAGTTACAGTTGGTCAACGGCCAATGCGCTGGTTCAGTGGCTCTTGTACCGGTTACACGCCGAAGTCGTCCCGCAGGCGAGGGAACTTAAGATTGGGGATCTCATCTTCTATGATTGGACCGGGAACGGCAAGTTTGGCCACAGTGCAATCGTCGTCGACTTCGATGCGAGCGGGGCGCCCCTCGTTAACGCGCACACCGACGCCAGCTACCACAGGCATTACGCCTATCTCGATAGCCGAGCGTGGACACCGAACACGAGGTACCTGTACGTACACATTCCCAGTGACGTGTAAACGACGACAACTGCCCAAAGGTTGTGCACGTGCTTAACTGCCGTGCTCCCGTTTCGAGGACGGGCTCTTGCTGTGGTAAACTAACGAGAACGTTTGCGCACCGTAGTCAGCGTGTGCGTGCGATTTCGCGCGAGGAAGGGACGGTGACCCTGATTGCACATCGTTCTCGTTGAACCGGAGATTCCCGCAAATACGGGCAACATTTCGAGAACGTGCGCCGCAACCGGAATGGTTCTGCATCTGGTTCGGCCACTAGGGTTTTCGACGGACGACAGGCAACTGAAACGAGCCGGTCTCGACTACTGGGATCTGCTCGACATCCGCTATCATGACTCGTTGGACGAGCTCTGGGAGTTGCACAAAGAGGGCCGTTTCTTCTACGCGTCCACCAAAGGCGGGCAGTGGTATACCGACGTGGCGTATCAAGACGACGACTTTCTCGTGTTTGGCAAGGAGACGGCGGGTCTTCCGCGACCCGTGTTGGACAAGTACAAGGATCAGGTCGTGAGGATTCCCATTCGGGGGGAAGCGAGATCGCTCAACTTGTCAAACGCCGTCGCCATCGTTGCCTACGAGGCGCTCCGGCAAACCGGATTTCGGGGACTCATTTGACAGGAGGCTTGCGCGACACCATGGCCCTTTCCACCCTCTTGTTCGATCTCGATGGCACCCTTCTCCCTCTCAACCAGGACGCGTTCTTCGCCGGGTATTTCGGGGCTCTGATGCCCACCATCGCGCATTTGGGCCATCCGCAGGAACTGCAGCGCGCAATTTTGAAGGCGACCGAGCGCGCGATTCTGGACGAGGACCCGAACCTGACGAACGAGGATGCGTTCAAAGTTGCGTTTCGCGAGCTGTCGAACGTGCCGCTCGACGCCATTTGGCCATACTTCGACGACTTTTACGCCGGCGCCTTCGGCACCCTTCGTCATTATTCCCAACCCACCGATATTTCTCGGGAAATCTGTCGAACCGCTATCGAAAAAGGGTATCGCTTGGCGGTTGCGACCAATCCGGTGTTTCCCGAGTCCGCGATTCTCCACCGTTTGCGTTGGGCGGGTCTTGAAGACATCCCGTTCGCCCTCATCACCACGATCGAGAACATGCACTTTTGCAAACCGAACCCGAAGTACTACATGGAGGTAGCGACGAAGCTCGACGCGGCTCCCGACGAATGCATGATGTTCGGCAACGATGTTCAGGAGGACGGCGTCGCAGGCAACGTCGGCATGGAGACCTTCCTCGTGACCGATTGTCTGATTGATAACGGCAAGGGGAGCTTTGAGTTCACGGAGCAGGGCACGTGGCGGGACGCTTTGGATTTCGTCCGCCGCCTGCCGCAGGCGGGGAAGGGCTGAAAGAACGGCCGCAGCGCGGACGAGAAGACGGGGCGCCAGTGCCCGGCGCGCTTGGGCGGCTCCCCGGGGGTCTGAAAGGGGGGCCGTGGGCTCGCACCTACGAA
>JAJZAV010000212.1 GCA_021799255.1 Bacillota bacterium | reverse complement strand
CAATTGGATGAAATCTAGCGCCTCGGGCAACCAGAGTTTCAAGATGGCCATTTCGAGCCGGAGCCTTCTGTTGGTTTTTAAGGACTCGGGGGCGAGCGAGTTTGGTAAAGCGGACGTTTTCGTGGACGGAAAGTGCGTCAAAACCCTGGATCCACACCTTAACAACTGGACGCATTGCAACGCCGTGATCTTGTATCAAGAGGACGTTGTCCGGGAGCACCAAATCGAAGTCAGGATGTCGCCGGACAGCGAAAGCAAGTCGTTCACCATACTCGGCTTCGGGTATACGCTGTAGCTTTCCGGCGCTTTGGCCCGGTACGGGAGAGCCGTAGCTTTCCGGCGCTGGAGCTCGTGAACGCTGGGCGCAAAATCGCGAAAAAGAAGTGGAGCGATGGAGGATGGACGGCTGGAAGAGCGTTCCGACGTTGCCGAATCCGTTTGAGTTCATGGACGGTAGCACGGTAGAGACCACCGAGGATTGGGAGAAACGGCGGGTGGAATTGGCTTCGCTCGCACAGCGCTACGTCTTTGGGCGCGTCTTGCAACCGGAATCGCTATCCTACAAGGTGGAAACCATGAAGTCGCACTGGCTCCCGGCACGGAATACGGATGGGAAGGGGAACGCGGATGGCGAAACGATTTGTGACCCAGCAATTTCCTGCCTTGCAACGGATCCAGTCGACTCGTATCGACTTGTCATTACGATGAACCAGGGTGTTAGAGAAGCCAGTTTCGATGCCACCGTCTATATACCGGCGCAGGGAGCGGACACCGAGGTGGAAGGTCCGTATCCGGTTCTCACGGTAATTGGGAAGATAATCGAATCACAGAGGCTAGAGTTGCGCAAAAGCGGCTATGCCGTGATTGAGATGGCTCCGAATCCCATCTACAGCGATGATGCCTCGCAGAGCGGTGCGTACACGACTCTGTTCCCGTACAAGGCGGGGGAACTGGACTTCGACTCGGGCGCACTGATGGCTTGGGCATGGGGCGTGAGTCGCATTGTCGACGCGCTCCACTTGGGGGCGTTCCCCGAGGTGAATCCGGCCGAGACCATGGTAACCGGAGTGTCTCGGTACGGCAAGGCGGCCTTGTTGGCAGGTGCGTTCGATCCCCGGATTGCCATCACCATCCCCGTCGACACCGGTCAAGCGGGGACTTCCAGCTTTCGCTACAACGTCGAAGGGCGGATCTACCACTACACGGGAAATCCGTTTCCGGACGGCATGGGGCGAAGCGAGAAGATCAGCAACATGGTCGGCCATTTGTCGCACTGGTTCTCCTCGCAAATCTCGCAGTTCACGAACCATGAAGATTGGCTGCCGTTTGATGCGCATTCCATCATGTCCCTGGTTGCGCCGCGACCCCTCCTCGTGTTCGCAGGCGAGGAATTTGACTGGCTGTGTCAGCCCTCAACGGTTCTCTCGTACCAGGGGGCGAAGGAAGTCTACGAGTTCTTAGGTGCTGACGATGCCATCGCGCTCAACGTCCGTAAGGGGGCGCACGCCATCCAGGACCGCGACATTCCCATCATAATTGACTTGGCGAACCACGTGTTTCGCAAGGCGGATATCAAACTGGATAAAGAGACGTTCCCCCATGTGGACGCCTACCACGAGTTCCCGTATGTGCCGGACAGTTCCTACGTCCCGTGGTCCAGGCCAGAAAAGCACGTGCTGTGGACCGACGCAGAGCAAATTGTTGCAGGAATCCCCAACACCGTCACGGCCTATTCGGACGCCGACACGGTGACCTTGCAGCCCCCGTCCTCTTGGTTCGCATCGACGCTGCCGAATACCGTCCCGGTCCAAAACGGCAAGGCCATCTTCCACCTGGCCGCCGAGCAGGCGAAGGAGGGAAGGTATGTCTTGTCGGCGAACGGATCGAAGATTTCTCGCACGGTTGAATTCCTCGGCACCCCGTGGGACGATGCGTTCAAGACCGCGTTCACGGGAAACGAGACGAGTTGGATCATCCATTTCGCCGACCGATACGACAAGGAGGAGGTCCGCGTGCTTGTGAACGACGTGGATGTGACGGACCCCCAAAATCCCGCCCGATTTTTCGACGGAGCGCATCCCCATGTTTACCTGATGAATTACGGAATTTGCATCAGAAACGTCAAAGGCCTGACGAAAGGTGAGAGCGGGGCGTATCGCATCGAAGTCAAACACCTGCGGTTTCGCAACGTCTTCCCGGCCAAAACGTTCCGATACTCGTACACGGCCTATGCGGCGAATAGGGATCCTTTCGAGAATCGCCGAATCTTGTTTACGAGCGGCGCTGACACCGGTTTTGCGCTCGACGAATGACGCGAGTGGCGCATGGTTCAGGTGGGTCCTAAAATGCTCGACTTATTTGCGCACAACGCGCATGCTGAGCCTAGGCATTCAAAACTAGTTTCAATCGACTGGAGGAAATCCATTGTTGCCGTCGGAGAGATTAAAACAGCTCGGGATCACGTTGCCTACTCCACCCAAAGTGGTCGCCGCTTACGTGCCAGCGGTCACGGTTCACGATCTCGTTTACACGTCCGGAAACGATTGCCGCATCGATGGTGAGCTGATGTTCAAGGGGAAGGTGGGCCTAGACCTCACATTGGAACAGGGGCAAATGGCCGCCCGCCAAACCATGATCAACCTACTCGCCGTCCTGCACGCTCATCTCGGAAGTCTCGATAAAATCCAACGGATTGTGAAGGTGCTTGGCTTTGTGAACAGTGCCCCGGGGTTCGTCGAACAACCCTACGTGATCAACGGTGCATCGACGCTCCTTGAGGATATCTTCGGAGAAAATGGAAGGCACTCGCGATCCGCTTTAGCCGCACCGGAGCTTCCCTTCAACACTCCGGTTGAAATCGAGATGATTGTGCAGTTGAAGCAGGACGTCTAGGAGAGGGTCCTATGTTTGATGTGTTGATTCGTGGCGGAACCATCGTCGACGGGACGAATCGGAAACGGTATGTGGGTGACATTGGAATCGTAGCGGATCGAATAGAAGCGATAGGAACCGACATCGATCAACGGGCGAAGCAAACGATTGACGCCAGCGGGTTGATTGTGTGCCCAGGCTTCATCGACGTGCATTCCCATGACGATCTCGCCATTCTCCACCAGCCCGAGTTACCGTTCAAATTGTTGCAAGGTGTGACCACGACCATCGTGGGGAACTGCGGGCACAGTGTCGCGCCCATGCCTCAAGACAGCTCGGTAAGAGCAGGTCTGAGACAGTATATGGAACCGGTGCTCGGACATTGGGCGGGCGCTCGCGAGCCATTTGGGTACCCCGAGATCACTGACTTTTATGACGACATTGTCCGCGTGGACAAGAGTCTGAACGTAGGGGCTCTTGTTGGCCACGGGCCGTTGCGCGTTCGAGTGATGGGGTTTTCGGACGCACCAGCAACAGTTGGCGAGATTGAACAGATGCAACGGTTGCTGGCCGACGCGATGGAAGCCGGAGCGCTGGGACTGTCGCTCGGCCTCATGTACGTCCCGGGTTGTTACTCCGCAGCGCAAGAGTTGAAGGCGCTCGCCGAGACCGTGCGCGCGTACGACGGGATTGTGACCGCGCATATTCGCGGTGAAGGCGATTTCCTCTTGCCCTCGATTCGTGAGATGCTGGAGATAGCCAGAGCGACCGGGGTTTCCATGCATATCTCCCACTTAAAAGTCGTGGGCCGAAAGAACTGGGGAACGATTGACGAGGCAATCGCCATGATCCGTGAGGCGCGCAATGTTGGCCTTGATGTCGCCTGCGATGCCTACCCCTATGCCGCCGGAAGCACCACTCTGCTCTCGCTGCTTCCGCCGTGGGTGCTGCAAGGCGGCATTCAAAGTGCATTGTCGCGTCTGGCGGACCCAGAACTCCGTCACAAGGCGCACGAGGCCCTCGAGGCACAAGGAAGCGATTGGGAAAACGTCGCCGTTATCACCGGGTGGGACAGGGTGGTGCTGGTGTCTAGCCCTTCCCGCAAGGAGTTTGAGGGCCTGTCCGTGGCCGACGTTGCGGGTAAATTGTCTTGCGACGAAATCGAAGCCTATTTTCGAGTGATAGAGGCGAGCGCTGGCACCGGTACCATCGTGATTCATCACATGGACAATCGCGACGTGGAACAGGTGTTGGCCTACGAGCATGCGCTCGTAGGAAGCGACGGATTGCCGTCCGAAGAGGGCCATCCACATCCGAGACTGTACGGAACGTTCCCTCGATTTATATCCAAGTGGGTTCGCGAATCTCAAGTCTTAACGCTTGAGGAGGCTGTCCGGAAAGCCACCAGCGCGCCCGCGGACAGGTTCAAACTGGGGGATCGCGGCCGCATTCAACGGGGCGCTGTAGCGGACATCACCATCTTCGATTACCACCGGTTCGAAGACGAAGCGACCTACGAAAATCCGAAGCAGTTCGCTTGTGGACTGCGGTACGTGATGGTGAGTGGCAAGCTCGTTGTGCGTGATGGTGCGATTGGGCCCGACCATCCTGGGCGGTTCATACGGAGGCTGAACCATGGAGGTGGCAGGAGTGGAGGCTGCAAAAGTGAAGTTGGCAGGAGAGGAGGTGGTCGAAGTGGAGACTCCGTGTCTTGTCATTGACTCGGAAAAGATGATGAAGAACATTACGCGAATGGCCCACGTTGCCTCAGAGGCCGGTGTTCACTTAAGACCCCATGTTAAGACGCATAAGGTACCGCGTATCGCGCAGATGCAACTAGCGAGCGGAGCCGTGGGGATCACCGTCGCTAAAGTGTCCGAGGCCGAAGTGATGTACTCCGGAGGGGTACAAAATATCTTCATCGCGTATCCCCTGGTGGTGGAATCCAAGATTACTCGGGCCGTGAACTTATCCAAGAAGATGGATCTCATCGTTGCCGTCGACAGCCTGGTGGGGGCAAAAAAACTGTCTGAAATCGCGACGCGGCACAACCATACCCTAAACGTTCGGCTCGAAGTCGACACCGGCTTACACCGAACGGGCGTGAACTACGACGAAGCGGTGGAGTTGGCGAAAGCCGTCAGCCGTCTTGGAGGATTAAATCTCACGGGCATTTACACGTATAGAGGGGCTCTGCTGGGCGAGTCTCCTACTTTGGATACGAAGGCTGCTGCGCTAGAAGAGGGGAAAATGATGGCGGATTTGGCGCGGAGGATGCGAAGTGAGGGCCTGGCCATCACCGAAGTAAGCGTGGGCTCGACGCCGACGGGGCCATACGTTGCCGAAATCGAGGGCATCACTGAGATTCGTCCGGGAACCTATGTGTTTGGCGATAGGATGCAAGTAGGATTGAAATCACTGACCATGGAGGATTGCGCGGCATACATCGTCGCGACGGTGGTTAGCCGACCCTCTGAAGATTTGATCATCGTCGATGGGGGAAGCAAGACGTTTGCTACCGATGTCCAGCCTGGGGTGGCGCCGCTCCACCTAAAGGGATTTGGGCAGGTACTCTCATGCGACGAGGCCGTTTTTGAACGAATGACTGAAGAGCATGGCATGATTCGCATTCCAAAGGACTGCGACATCTCAATCGGAGATCAGCTTCAGATTATCCCGAATCACATCTGCAGCACCGTGAATCTGCACAACTTCGCGTTTCTCAAGACTGATGGAGCGTATGAGCAAATCGAGATCGCAGCCCGCGGCCGATTGGACTGAATCTCAAGGCGAGCCGGAACGCTAAAGCCGGGAAGCCGGAAGCCTGAACTCCGAGTCATGGAAGAGTCATGTTGTGGGGAGTGATGTGGATTGGACTTCGCGAAGAGAATGAATTTGCTTGGGACGGAAAACGCCTTCGAGGTGCTCTCCGAAGTGCGCAAGCTGGAAGCCAGAGGACAACACATCATCAGCTTTGCCATCGGTGAACCCGACTTTGATACGCCCGAGCATATCAAACGAGCGAGCATTCAAGCGTTGCACGAGAATCAAACCCACTACGCTCCTTCCGCCGGATTGGCCGAATTGAGGGAGGCGATTGCAGAGCACGTCTCTGCCATGCGAGGCATCCCCGCATCGCCCGATGAGGTGGTTGTGACGTCCGGGGCGAAGCCCATCATCTACTATGCGATTCACGCTCTGGTCAATCCGGGGGATGAGGTTATCTACCCGAATCCCGGGTTTCCCATCTACGAGTCTGTCGTTCGTTTCGTCGGAGGGATCCCCGTTCCTGCGACCCTCCTCGAGTCCCGTGATTTCCGCTTCGACATGGATCGGTTTTCCAGGCTCGTCACATCGAAAACCAAGCTCATTATCCTCAATTCTCCTCAAAATCCCACGGGGGGTATGTTGACCGCGACCGATCTGGCTGCCATCGCCCAACTGGCCGTTGAGCACGATATCTGGGTGTTAGCGGATGAGATTTACAGTCGTATCGTCTATGAAGGGAACTTCACGAGCATCGCCTCCTTCCCGGGAATGAAAGAGCGCACGGTGATTCTGGACGGATTCTCCAAAACCTACGCCATGACGGGATGGCGCCTCGGTTATGGCGTCATGCCCACAGAACTCGCGCAACTGGTGGCTCGCCTAGTAACCAATTCGGACTCGTGTACCAACACCTTCGTGCAGTTCGGCGGAATTGCAGCGCTGCGGGGTCCGCAGGATGCAGTGACGGCGATGGTTCGGGAATTTCGGACGCGCCGCGACGGAATCGTCGAAACGCTGAACCGCATTCCGGGCATCTCTTGTAAAACGCCGAGCGGCGCCTTTTACGTGTTTCCGAACGTGACCGACGCCTGTCGATCCCTCGGGCTTAAGACGGGAAAAGAGTTTCAGCGGCTCCTTCTAGAAGAGGCCGGGGTCGCCGTGCTCCCACGGACCGCATTTGGTACGCCGGGCGACGACGAAGAAGGGGAGTACGTCCGTTTGTCGTACGCGACGTCTCGGGACAACATCGAGGAAGGTTTGGCTCGGATTCGCAGAATCGTGATCGGATGAAGCCATGTTGCATCCGATGATGCCATCTTGAACGGGTTGCAGGCCGATAGGCGAGGCCATGTGGTATTTGCTTGGTACCCCCGGCGGGTATTGCACCAACTCCGTAGCCCCACAAGGGCATGCGGTACCGCTGTTTCCTGATAGCTATCCAAATAAGGGAACGCTGTTCCCTTATCCTATTTTCCCGGGCTAGTTCGCCGACGGAA
>JAJZAV010000211.1 GCA_021799255.1 Bacillota bacterium | reverse complement strand
CATCGGGCGTCAAGGCGTTGCGGTACATACGACATCCCTCGACAGGGAATGGCCCGAACCGTTGTACGTGCGCGACATCATCGAAGTTACCTCCGCACGTGCGGACAGCGTGGTTGCTCACGCGACGCATCAATCCAGGAGCAAGGTGTCCGAGTTGTTTGCGAAAGGGCACGTCTCGCTCAATTTCGTGGAGCTTTCTGGTCCCGACGTTCCCGTAGAGGAGGGGGATATCCTGTCCGTTCGGGGATTTGGGAGGGTGCGTGTGTTTGAGTTCCTTGGTGAAACGAGGTCCGGAAGAACAAGAGTTGAAGTGGGCACTCTTGCATCCAAAAGACAGTAGCGTGGCTCTTTCATTCCTAGCCCGCACTCATCGCAAGAAGACTTTGATTTCTCGGCCCCGAAATGCTCTTCATCGCAGGAATTCACTGTAGTGCGTCGAATAACTGGAAAGGAATATGTCGATTTCCCTGTTCTACAGTATAATCCTGTCGAATTGGGCCAAGATCTGTTCACGACCAGAGTCAACGGAGGTGCCGGAATGCCCTTATCCCCGCTTGATATTCATAATAAGGAGTTTGGTCGCCATTTTCGCGGGTATGATCCCGACGAAGTTGATGACTTTCTAGAGCGGATTATTCAAGACTACGAGGCTTTGATTCGACAGAATCGCGAACTGGAAGCATCCATGGAAACCTTGAATGAAAAGCTGCAGCACTTCACGAACATTGAGGAAAGCCTCGGGAAGTCCATCATAGTCGCGCAAGAGACGGCGGAAGAGGTCAAGAACAATGCCCGAAAGGAAGCCCAGCTCATCATCAAGGAAGCGGAAAAGAACGCCGATAGAATCGTGGGCGAAGCCCTGAGCAAGTCGCGAAAGATAGCGAGTGAAGTCGAGGAAGTACAACGCCACGCTGCGGTGTTTCGGGCCCGTTTTCGTTCTTTGATCCAGGCCCAGCTAGAAATGTTGGAGTCCGGAGACTGGGAAAAGTTTGACAGGGACTATTCGACGAGGGAGATGCCCGTCGTAGAGAGCGGCACAGGGCATTAAGCCCAGAGAGTTTTTGCTCGTAAATTGCGAAGAACCTCACGAGCTAGGTGGGCGTGAGGTTTTTCTATTGGCGCGTTTGGCAGTGGGCGCTCACCGTATATTTGACAGTGAAAACGACGAATGTTCCCGCGGGTTGTCCTGCAAAATAACTTGCAGTTGACCATCGGCAGCAGCCGAACTGAAGCATTACCCGAGGGGAGATTTTATGTGGCAAACGTGGATAAAAACGCCATGCGAAACCGTTTACTCGAGGAACGGGCATTAATTGTCGACAGGATGGAGAGGACCGGGGAGTATGGTCTTGACGATCCGATGTCCGACGAATTAAGCGAGCTTTCACTGTACGACAATCACCCGGCGGACATCGGCAGCGAACTGTTTGAACGAGGGAAGGACGTCGCGCTTCGAGACAACGACAAGCTCATGCTGCAGGAAATCGATGGAGCACTCAAAGCCATCGATGACGGGGTGTACGGAATTTGCAAGTCCTGCGGTCGGTCGATTGACAACGAGCGACTCGAGGCTAGGCCATCCGTTACGCTTTGCGTGGACTGCAAAGAAGAAGACGAACGCCTCCATCCGGACAGGCTCCGTCCCATCGAAGAAGAATTCCTATATCCAGGATTTGGACGCACGGACATGGATGATACCAGCGTGACCGCGTTTGACGGTGAAGATTCGTGGCAGGCCGTAGAGCGATTCAATCGAAGATCGGGTTACATTCACATGTACGAGGAGTCCGGTTTTGAGGAACACGTCGGCATCGTCGACGACGTGGACCAAATCTCAAACGAAGAATACAAGAATCAGTTGCCATAACCCGCCGAATCCGCAACGTCCTCGGATGCCTGAGAGGGCGTTACTTTTTGCGTAGAAGTGCCGCGACAAACGTGTCCGAACGCAAGCCTTGGCGCAAACACTCCACGGCGAGGGCTTCGTCCGGCGCCACATTTCCAAGGTTGACGTTGGTTCCGAATCGTTGGATGAGGGCCGTTTGTTGCGCTTTCTTGGGCGCTTCCCAAATAATGCGCTTCAGAGAGTCTTGGGAGAGTCGTTTGACGAGCTCGTCGAGAAGTTGTTCGTCTAAAGTTCCCCTGTCCTTATAGATTCCAACGTTCTCTCCGCTCTCACGTCCTTCCATAATTACAAATTGCGCACCAGCATTCAGATCCGCGTCGATTTGAGCGACAATGTCCGCCGCGGGAGGAAAGGCGTCCAGCTTTTTTCCAACCTCAGAGATGGCGATGCCCTCCTTGGATACGCGCCGAATGGCCGCCTCGCGCGTCGCTCTGTCCAACGTCATGGTTCCGTCCGAGATCTCGATGGCCGCGAAGCCGAGTTCAAGGCTTTTTTCCACCATCGATTCGAATTGATTTTGATGCAGGGCAATTTCGGAAAATGTTCCTCCCGTGCACGTGATGACGGAATGCAGCCGAGCCGACATCAGCTTGTGACGCAGGACGTTTTCCGGGTACAAGAGGCAGCTTCCAAAACCAAATTTCAAAATGTCGACATACTGACCCGCCGTTTCCATCAAGTCGATGAACGAGTTTTTCCCCAATCCTTTGTCAATCACCATGGTGATGCCGCGATTTCGCGGCTTCGGGACTCGTTGTCCGAGCGGTGGACAAATGATTTTTGAGTACGGGCTCTGCTCTGGTAAGATCACCATCAAGTCCTCCTGTATCATCCATGCTCCTCGGACAAGGAGCATGTCGTTGTCTCGAATATGGGGCATCGTCCGCGTAGACGCGCTTGAGGCGAGAGGTTCATGGTACCGTCAGATTAGAGTATGCGAACCATCCCTAACGTGTCGACGGCAGGGAAATGATGTCTTCTGTGGCCTAACAGGTGGAAGGAAGGAGGTCTAGATCTCGCGTGCTGTATATCGTTACTCTTCTCGTGTTCGCCATAGATCAAGGGATCAAGTGGTGGGTACGGACGCACCTCATTCTGAATCAGCCCGTAACGGTGATTCCATACGTCGTAGAATTCTTGTACACCCGAAATTCGGGGGGAGCGTTCTCCATTTTTCCGCATGATCGGTGGTTGTTTGTAACCGTAGCGGTGCTCGTTATCGCCGGAGGCATATACGTCCACCGCAGGTTTCAACTCGGACGATGGTCCACCGTCGCGCTTGGACTGGTCCTTGGCGGAGCCCTCGGCAACATGGCGGACAGAGTCGTCACCGGGTACGTTACGGATTACGTTTATCTCCTGTTCGTGTATTTCCCGGCAGTATTCAACTTCGCCGATGTGTGCCTGGATGCCGGGATTATCATGTGGATCCTAAAATCCATACAATCCGACATGCGCCGTCGCAAGGAGGTATCAGAGGCGAGTGAAGAATCCCGCGGATAACCTGGATGCCGCCCGAGCGGATCGGGTTGAGACGTTCGTTGTGGCGGAAGATGGCTTCGGCATGCGCCTTGACAAGTGGTTGACCGTCGCGCTGTCCGACTTGGATTACAACATGTCGCGCAGTCAGGTCCAGAGCCTCATTGACGACGGACGGGTCACGTCTAAGGCGTCACGCCCCGTCAAGGCAAGCGATATCGTGTCTGAAGGAACCGTGTACACCGTTCGCGTTCCGGAGCCGGAATCGGTGGAGATTGTTCCCGAGACCATGGACTTCACGGTTGTCCACGAAGATCATCACGTTGTGGTCGTTGATAAACCGCGAGGCCTTGTCGTTCACCCGGGAGCGGGAAACCTGTCGGGGACTCTCGTCAACGGGCTGGTCGGACGGGGAATTTCGCTGTCTGCGCTCGGGGGGGCACTGCGACCCGGAGTCGTCCATCGCATTGACAAGGACACCTCGGGGCTAATCGTGTTTGCGAAGACAGACCTCGCTTATCATGGACTTTCGGAGCAGTTGCGAGCGCACAGCATGGAGAGAGTGTACCTGGCGCTTGCCAGAGGAGTGCTGTCCGAACCGAGGGCGGTGATTGATGCGCCCATCGGACGGGATCCGCACAATCGCCTGCGCATGGCCGTTGTCGAAGGCGGAAAGAGGGCCCTCACGCACCTGTTTCTGATTGAGCAGTTTGAGCGCGTGGCGTACGTGAAATTGCAGCTGTTAACCGGACGCACCCATCAAATACGCGTACATATGGCGTATATCGGGCACCCCCTCGTCGGAGATAGAGTGTACGCTCCAGTGAAGAGGGCGCCGATAGAGGGTCAAGCCCTTCACGCCGCGACGCTCGGGTTCATTCATCCGGCGACTGGGGACAAGCTGTCCTTCTCAAGCCCATTACCCGAAGATATGGAAACGCTGTTAGCAGGGTTGAGGAAAGGGCCTTGACGGGTGCCCATCCGACGCGTGAACGATAGGAAGTGAACCAAGTTGCCCGATGCGAAGACCGAGGAGTTTGACGTCATTGTGGTAGGCGGTGGTCCGAGCGGCCTCTTCAGCGCCATTTTTGCGCGGGAACGGGGCGCCAGGGTACTGCTGGTGGAAAAAGGAAATCAATTGGGGCGCAAACTTGGGATTTCTGGTGGGGGGCGCTGCAACGTGACGAACGCCAAACCATTGCCCGAGTTGATGGACAACATTCCGGGAAACGCCCGTTTTTTGCATTCCGCGTTGGCTAGATTTGGAAACACCGATATCATGCGCTTTTTCGAAGGCCTCGGAATTGGGCTGAAAGAGGAGGACCGTGGTCGCGTTTTTCCGAGAAGCGACAAGGCTTCGACGGTGGTTTCTGCGCTTGTCAATTCCGTCTACGAACGAGGCGTGGACGTCTGGACCGATACGCCCGTGCGAGGTCTCTGCCAAGAGGACGGCGCCGTTACGGGGATCCGCTTAGCGAACGGGAACAGGGTGTCGGCGAAGGCGGTCATCGTGGCAACGGGTGGCTGCAGCGTTCCGAAGACGGGAAGCACTGGAGATGCGTATCCTTGGGCCAAGAGCGCGGGCCATACCATCGTTGATCCGTACCCTACCGAGGTTCCGCTCACGAGCAACGACTGGTTCATTCGCGAGCGCACGTTGCAGGGGTTGTCGTTAAAGGCGGTCCCAGTGACTCTCTGGTACAACGAAACAAAGCGACTGACGGTGGAAGAGGGGGATCTGATATTTACCCATTTTGGGCTAAGCGGGCCTGTGGCCTTGCGCTGCAGCCATTATGTGTCCACGAGTTTGCGCCGCAAAAAGTCGGGAAACCTTACGGCGAGCGTCGACGCATTGCCACTCATGGCGTCCGAGGCGTTGGCCGAGACGTGGCGCCGGTGGCGTAGAGATGAGCCGCGAAAGCAGGTTGGTACCCTTTGTCGCCAGATCCTCCCCGACAGGCTCGCGGACGTCATCATTGCCGAGACCGGTATCCCGTCTTCGTCGCAGGTGGCGAACTTGAACAACGACATGATCACGAGGCTCGTCAAAAATACGAAGTCCTTCGCGGTTCACATTACGGGAACCCTCCCCTTGTCCCAAGCGACGGTTACGGGCGGGGGCGTGTCGGTGAAGGAAATCGACCCGCGAACGATGGCGTCGAAGCTGGTAAGAGGGCTGTACTTTTGCGGTGAGGTCATGGACGTTCACGCGCACACGGGCGGCTACAATATTACGGTCGCCTTTTCTACGGGCCACCTGGCTGGGGAGAGCGCCGCAGAGTTCGCCCTTGATCCCGTCTGCTTTACCTGATAGAATATGCCGAAACGTCTACGTGAGTCCTTTAAACCAATCCCGTGAGGTTGGAAAGGCGCCACAGTTGTCGCTACGGTAACACCGAATGTCTTCGGTGATGCGCTATGACGGCTGCCTTCCTAAAGGCAGCCGTTTTTTAGTGGAATTGAACGGCGATGCGCGTGGCGGATTTCGGAGACTGCGGGGTTTCGGGCAATCCTTTGAATCGGGGGTGCGAAGTGTGAAGAAGGCTCAGATCATGGACGGAAAGAATCTCAATCGGTCAATCACGCGAATGGCGCATGAGATTCTGGAACGAAACAAAGGACTCGACAACGTGGTGTTTGTGGGAATCAAAACCGGAGGCGCTTATCTAGCGGAGAGACTCGCCGACAAGCTCCTCGACATCGAGGGGGTTCGTCCGCAGGTCTATCACTTGGATGCGGGACCTTACCGGGACGATGTTCAAATCGAGGGTCGAGAGCGCGAGCCCCTTAAAGACTTAGAAATCGTTGGAAAGACGGTCATCCTCGTCGACGACGTCCTTTACACCGGGCGGACCGTGCGTGCCGCGCTGGATGCCCTCATGGCTACAGGGCGCGCGCGAATGGTTCAGTTGGCGGCGCTTATCGACAGAGGTCATCGGGAACTGCCAATTCGACCCGATTTTGTCGGGAAGAACGTACCGACTGCGAGAGACGAGTTTATTTCTGTAGAGCTTACCGATACCGACGACGAAGACGGCGTGTGGATTGTGGGGTGACGTTGATGCGGCATGTAATTTCAACGCACGACTTTGATGCGGCTTCGGTTTCGCGGCTGATGGACAGCGCCGAAGCGATGCGGCGCGACAGCCGCGAAGTGCTTTTGAAGCGCCTTCGAGGCGCCGTCGTGGCGACTCTGTTTTATGAGCCAAGCACAAGGACCCGGCTGTCCTTTGAGTCGGCGGTCACTCGTTTGGGTGGAAGAATCCTGGGGGCGGAAAACGCACGCGAAAACTCCTCAGCTAAGAAAGGCGAATCGCTGGACGATGTCTTTCGCGTTGTCGGATGCTACGCCGACGCCATCGTGATTCGCCACCACGAGACGAATGCGATTGCCGAGTCGGCGCGAGTGAGCCCGGTGCCGATTATCAACGCGGGCGCGGGAAGCGGTGAGCACCCGACGCAGGCCCTTCTCGACGTATACACCATATGGCGAGAACTCGGTCGCCTCGACGGTCTGCACGTCTGCGTCATGGGAGACTTGAAATACGGTCGAACGGTTCATTCGCTTCTCCGAATGCTCACCTATTTTTCGGACATCGACATCACACTGCTGCATCCCGATTCACTCGACCTGCCTGAGCCGCTCCGGGAAGAACTCGCAGCGTCGACGCTGCGAATGCACCGTGAACACGACGTGCGTCACGCCATGGCGGACGCCGACGTCGTCTATCAGACGAGGGTACAGCGCGAGCGACTTGCCAGTCCGCAAGAGGCGGACGAGGCGAAAGATTACGTGATTGGCCAAACTCATCTAGAAGTC
>JAJZAV010000006.1 GCA_021799255.1 Bacillota bacterium | reverse complement strand
GAACGATCCGTTTGGCAATTGGACGAAGAGAATCGTCCCGCTACCTAATGTATTCTATGAGAATGTGTACGTCCACTTGTCCGTGAGCGGGTATTCCGAAGAACTGCGGAGGATGGCCAGACAGAACAACCTTCCACTTTTCAATCCCATAATGCCGGGCAAGTGGCAGATGGTTCGTCTGCTCAAGCCAAGTATTCACAAGGATTACCTGCCGCCGACGGAGCAGCTGACCGATGTCCGACGTGCCGCCTCCTTGATTCAAGAGTGGAAAGTGGCCTATGTAAAGCCGAGTGGCGGCTACGGCGGCAACGGGGTCACTCGAGTCGAGTATCTGAGAGATGGCAATTTTAGAATGTCCATCGATAGGATCAACGGCAAAGTCAAGGGGATCCGCGAGGTCATTTCTAACGCTGAACTACTTCGCAGGTTGGCGAGGCGCAAACAGCCTCTGCACCTGGTGCAAAAGGGTATCGATTTGATGACGGTGGGCGGCCGCAGGCTCGACTTTCGTGTTGTCGTGCATCGGGATGGCGAAGGCAAGTGGCAACTCATCGGCATCGTGCCCAAGCAGGCGGCTGCCGACGGGGTCGTGACCAACTTGATTGCGGGAGGAGAGCGGCTTTCGCTTGAGCGAGCGATTCTCATGGCCCGACGCGAGGGGAAACGGCTTCCGGTGCGGGAACTCTCTGAGTGCGCCATCAATGTCGCTACGCTCCTCAGCCAGCGAAATTCCCACGTGGGGCTCGCCGGGTTCGATCTCGGCGTCGACAAAGACGGGAAAGTCTGGGTCATTGAGATGAATCCTAAACCGGCACGCAGTCTCATGACTGCCGAAATGCGGGCAACGTTGGCGAAGACCCAGGCTCAGTTCGCGGTTTGGCTCGCTAAGCACCCACAGCAAGTTCGAGAATCTCCTTTGCATCGAAGTAGAACCACAAAGATTCCAGGACCTGAGCAAACAGTTCGACCACGAAACGCGCGTCTAGTCGAAATGCTATAATCGGCATAGTGAATGGGACCACTGTTGACCTAGGCTAGTCTTGGTAGTGAACGAGAGGAATGGTTTGACTCATGACATTTCGGCCTCTCAAGCGGGGTTCTTTTCAGCCTGTGCGAAGTATCTATACGGCCAGTGTGATTGCCACCTTAGCGATGGTTGCGACGGTGGCAATGCCTGAGTCGAGCGCTGAGGCGGCTACCCCTACTCATCCAGTAACCATGACTGCAGCGGTCGGATACGCCGGTTATTTTAACGAGAATCATTGGATTCCGGTGAACATCTCCATCGACAACGTGGGTAAACCCGTGTCCGCTCGCCTCGTGCTCTCCGTCAACGGGTTTACCCCCTCTGGGCCGTCGCAAAACGGACGAGTCGAGTGGCCCCTTCACATTCCTACAGGTTGGAGCAAAAAGGTCATCGCGGTGCCAGGAAACATCCTGTCCAAGCTGACGAGTCCCGAGGTGGACTGCGTTAGCAATGGCCGCATCATTGCTAAGACCTATCTGAATGCGACTCGGATTGACAACAACGACCTGGTGGCCGTTTTGTCAACGCAAGCCATAAACGCTCAATTCTTGACGGGAACCACGGGGCCTTCGCCTGCCAACAATCCCGTCTTGCCGTTCGCCCTATATCCTGCCGATTTTCCGGACAGGCCCAACCTCCTTGACACGTTAACCGCCGTCGTTACCACTCCGACCACCCTGTTCGGCCTGAAAAAGGACCAGCAGGAAGCGCTCTGGACGTGGGTTCGAATGGGTGGGATGCTGTTTGTAACGGGGGTTAAATGGGGCGGTACAACCCCTGCGCTCCCCATCGTCGCCGGCCCCGATCATTGGGTATCCGGCAGCTTGTTCGCGAACCTGGTTCCAAAGACCCCGCTTCACCGGACGCTGCTCATGGAAGGGGAAGGGATTCGCCAGGGGGCGCGGATTATAGCGGGATCGAAAACCCTGCCGCTCATTGCCTCCATGACGGTGGGGCGGGGAGCGGTTGTCCAGACGTCGTTTTTTCCGACCCAATCCGTTCTGCTTCAGTGGCCGGGCGACGTGTCTTTATGGTCCACCTTGCTCAAGCAGATGGACAACACCAGCCTCAACGCGGTGCAGAATCTGCTGGATCCGAACGGCATTCTCACGCTGAGTCGCGCGAGCGACTCCCTGTCGCCGTTGCGGGTGCCGTCCCTGCGTTACTGGGGGATGATTTTCAGCGCGTACATCTTTTTGGTGGGACCTCTGGCGTTCTTCGTGTTGAAGCGACTTCGGAAACAGTCGCTCGCATGGGGGGTATTGCCTTTGCTTAGCGTGGTAACCACGGTTTCCATCTATTCGTTCGGAGAGACGAAACGCCCCGAAGGAATGCTCACGGAGGGGGTCGCCGTGGTGGATCTCGTCGGGAACTCGCAGGCGGAGTCGTACGGGATCTCCGCCTTCATGTCCCCGCATACCGTGGACGTGACGGCGCATACGTCTCAGCCAACGCTCCTCTTGCCCCTGGCGCAAGAAGGCATTCGGCGTATCGGCACGGCGACCATCACGCAGATGCACAAGAGTTCTTTCGCGTCGTTTGACGCGGTTGGGAGATGGGGGATGCGCTATCTGTATTCCGCGGGTTCCATCACCGGTCAGGGAGAGTTCAACACCACGCTTGATTCGACGTACTATTTTACGGGCACGATTCAGAACCGAACCCCGTACACGCTGCACGACGTCGCGGTGTTTTGGAACGACAAGATGTTCCCCATCGGCGACATGGCTCCAGGACGACGGGTGATGCTGAAGGAGCCCGAGTCGGCGCCCTTTGTGAGCACTCCGAGTTGGCTTTTGGCGTACAGCGCGTACAACCACGATATCCTTCACGGGGTTGGCCGGCGGCTTGGGGAATATAGCGCCCCTCTCATCAATTTGACCCTGAATCAAAACCAGGCACTCATCGTTGCGACCACGACCGAGCGCCCACCGACGCTGCCACGGCTTACCGCGCATAATGGCAAGACCGCTTCGTCAACGACGTTGACGCTCGTTCGCCAAATCGTCAACGTAGCCGATTATCCGTTGGGGTGAGAATCTCTTGATTATCACGCAGAATCTATGCAAGCGCTATGGCAAGGTCAACGCCGTGAACAACCTGAACCTGAACATTCGATCCGGCACGATTTTCGGCATCGTAGGCGAAAACGGGGCGGGCAAGACGACAACGCTCTCGATGCTCGCCACATTGGTGACGCCAAGTTCCGGGAAGGCGCTTGTGAACGGATTCGAGCTGAGACGCGAGGCCAAGAAAGTGCGCAGGTCCATCGGCTACATGCCGGACGCATTTGGCGTGTACGACGAGTTGACGGCTTATGAATACCTGCAGTTCTATGCCGAATGCTACGGGGTGCAAAAGCGCGTGTGGCGCACGCGAGCCGATGAACTGCTGGAATCGGTAGACCTCGTCGACAAGCGCCGTTTCTACGTCAATTCCCTTTCGCGCGGGATGCAGCAGCGCCTCGAGATTGCGCGTTGCCTTATGCACGACCCGGCGGTTCTGATCTTGGACGAGCCGTCGTCCGGATTGGATCCGAGATCTCGAATAGAGATGCGATCCGTTCTTTCCCGGTTGCGTGCATCCGGGAAGACGGTCGTCATCAGTTCGCATATCCTCCAAGAGCTCGCCGAGGTGGCGGATGAAATCGGGATCATACGAGGCGGAGAAGTCGCCGCAGTGGCGGCCATCAATGTGATGATGTCCCATACGAGCGCACACCGAACGCTATGGCTTGCGGGGCAAGCCGAGTGGTCGAAATGGACCGCCGTGCTGCAGTCGGATCCGCATATTCTTGAATTCTCTCCGAGAGCGGATGGCGTTGAAGTGGTCTATGCGGGAACGCTTCACCAGCAGGCAGAATTGATGGAGCGCATCATCGCGCAAGGCATCACGTTGTACCAATTCGCCGAGCGGCCCACCGACATCGAGGCGCTGTTTTTGCGGCTGACGGAACGGACGGTGCGGTCATGATACTCACGAACCCGCTTTTGCAAAAGGAATTCCGCCAGAGAATGCGCACCAAGCGCGCGCCGTTTGTCATCACTGGCTATCTTCTCTTTATGGTGGCGCTCACCTTCGGCCTCCTATACGAAAGCCTGCAGGGTCAGACCATTATTTCTCTGACGGTGCGTAGCGAGCAGATCTTCGTGGCGCTGAGTTGGTTACAAATGGCCATCGCCGCGTTCCTCACGCCGGCCTTTGCCGCGGGCAGCGTAAGCGGGGAGCGGGAGCGGCGCACGCTTCCAGTGTTGATGACCACGCCCCTGACTCCCCTTGGGGTTATTGTGGGGAAGATCCTGTCGTCGTCGGCCCTCGTCGTCCTGTTGCTCGTCGTCACGTTGCCCCTGTACAGTTTGGTATTTCTCTTTGGCGGCGCAGTACCTCAAGAGGTCTTGTCCGTTTTTGCGTTCCAATTGTTCTCCATTTTCGTGATTGCTTCCATCAGCGTGATGTTTTCCAGCATCGCCCTTCAGTCGGCTTGGAGCACCGTGTTGTCGTACGGAATGGTCTCGTTCATGCTCATCGTGTCAGGGGTGGTCGGGTACGGACTGCGGCTGCTCGCCTTGCACAACGCGATTGACGCATTTGCGGCAGGATGGGGCGACCAATTGCTGAATTTGAATCCCCTGTGGATTGAGGCGAGCCTCGAGAACGCGGAAACCGGAAGCCCTGGATCCTGGGTGGTGTTTGTGGGGTTCTATCTGCTGGTGTGCGCGGTACTTTTAATCCCGGCCCTATACAGGCTGCGTCCCCGCGGATGGACGAAGCGTTCTCGTCGTCCTCTGCAGCCCAAAGAAAGGGATTCGTCCCGGCTCTGAAAACCCATCATTGGTTCGCGCCGACTTTCCTTTTCCTGCTTTGCACGGTAAAATCGGTGGCGATTGAATTCTATGGATGAAGGGTTGAGGTTGATGCGCGTTCGACAGATGTTTCTCCTCAACGTGCTGGGGTTCATCGTGATCTTCGGCCTTCTGATTGCTGGCTATATTTACTTTTCAAATCGTTCGAAATATGTATCGACGAACGATGCCAGCGTATCGGTGCAATCGACCTCAATCGTCGCACTTGCGTCGGGCAAGCTCACGAGTTGGACTCTGCATGACGGAGATACCGTCAGCAAGGGGCAAGTCATCGGCGTAGAGACGACACCCACTGGGCAAACAATGAACCTCACTTCCCCCATCAATGGAGAGGTACTGAAGCAGGACGCCGTAACTGGTGAGGTTGTCGCCCCTGGTGATCTGCTAGCCGAATTGGCGAACCTATCAAAGGAGTACATCGTCGCGTACGTTCCGGAGACGGACATTCGCCACGTGAGCGTGGGGCAGACGGTGGATATTTACCTCGACGCCTACCCTGGAACGACGTTTTCGGGTGTCGTCCAGAACGTCGGGGCATTGGCGGCCTCGTATTCGTCGCTCATCCCGTCAAGCCAGTCTGCGGGCAACTTTACCAAGGAAGTTCAGAGGATTCCCGTGCGGATTTCCATCTCCGGCAACGAAGGAAAGCTCGTGGTGCCGGGGATGAACGCCAGCGTTCGGATTCACCGTAACAACCCATGAGATTGATACAGGAAGACGGGTGATGAGCAGTTGGTGGTGGCCATCGTTGTCGTAGTTGTGGTCCTGCTCTCCATGCTCGTATGGATGAATCTACTTTGGCTACGTCCGAATTCAAGTGAACGAAAGCCAAAGGATTCGTCGCAGACCAAGGCAAACGCGCCCGAACCGCAAACGTCCGGGCCGCTGAGAAGCAGAAGGGCGTCCGCGAAGGATCAGACAGACAGCAAGGACACAGTGCAACCTTCAGCTTCCCTGGATTTCGCCGCGCCCAGCGAGGAGACAGGAACCGTGGGAACCGCGCACACCGTGGAAGTGGTGCACGACGAACCACAGAAGCAGAAGAGCGTGTTTGAACGGCCGCTTCATCCCTTCAAGCTCTTTGAGCACCAAGTCCCGGCGTTCGCAGAGGACAAGTGGCAAAACGTCTTTCTCCAGCTGACGGAGGACGACTTGGTCCTTGGTTGGATTGCGTTTTCGGGGGAGAGCGTGGGCGCGTGCGATAGGGAATACGATCAACCGTTTCTCGAAGTCCTTCGATCCTATCGGCGTACCGTGGAGAAACTGCGCCGCGAAGTGGGGATGGCTTCTATCCACGAGACGTCCATCGTGGGAGACGAGGGTCAAGTTTGGATGATCACGGCGGTGGACGACGCGTGGCTTGCCCTGTTCATGGACAGACAGACGGATGCCGCCTCCGTCACCGCCCGCATGTTGGATGCCGTTCGCCAAGGGTCCGACGCAAAGTAAAGCCCGTTTGGTGAACCAAGCCGGTGGGTCTGCGACGCACTGGCGCACAGTCAAGGGAGTGGTCGATGGGTGCTGGGCCCTGCGACCCTTCCACGAAAGTAACACCAAGGCAATCCTTGTCCGCATATCTGCACACTTCATGGCGTAGAGTCTTATGGATGGCTCACGCTATGGAGGTGTCGCAGTTGCGCTTGGCGGTGACCCTGGTGCTGGCCCTGGCCTTGATTCTGTTCGGCGCCGAACTATTCACCAATTCCATCGAGTGGTTGGGCCGAAAACTTGGCCTCGGGCAGAGTGCCGTTGGCAGCGTTTTGGCTGCGCTCGGAACAGCCTTGCCGGAGACCGCGGTGCCGGTAACCGCAATCCTATTCGGACACGGGAAAGCGAGTGCCCACGAGGTAGGGATTGGAGGCATACTAGGCGCTCCGTTTCTACTCGCGACCTTGGGTAGCTTGGTGTTGGCAATCTCCCTGTTGCTAGTTCGCAGGACTCATTCGACATATCAACTGAAGGTTGGTTCCCAGGCGTTTTCGCGCGACATGGGCTTTTTTTTGTTCGCCTATGGCGTGGCTATCGCGGCGGGGTGCATCTCCAGTCCGTTGGTCCACCGCGTTGTGCCGCTCATGCTGCTCGGGATATACGGCGTTTTCCTCATCGTCACGCTGCGTGAGAAGGCAACGGACACCGACGACGGTCATCTTCACCCTTTGTACATTCAGAACCATGCGGACAACCCAGCCGTGCCCTTGGTACTCGTACAGCTCTTCTTAGCGCTCGCATGTATCGTAGGAGGAGCGCAACTGTTGACGAGCGCGGTCGAGCAAGTGGCGACCTGGTTTACAATTCCGGCATTCGTTTTGTCCGCCATCTTGATTCCTCTGACGACGGAATTGCCGGAAACGCTGAACAGCGTGGTGTGGATTCGGCGCAACAAGGACGGTTTGGCCCTCGGCAACGTGACCGGAGCGATGGTCTTTCAGAGCACGCTGGTGCCGGCGCTTGGGATTTGGATGACTCCCTGGCATCTCACGCCCGAGGCCATGCTCATTGGGTGTCTGACCCTGGGGGCCGCCGCATACATATTCGGGATGTATCGATGGCTCGGAACCCTCATCCCGGCCATTCTGCTTTCGGCCTCGATGCTCTATTGGGTGTTGCCGATACAGGCCCTTGCGGCCCTATGGCATAACCGGACGGTCTATTGGTGGGGATGCTCCATCGTGCTTTTGCTGTCGGTGGCTTCGGTTCGATTTGGGCTTCGCTATCGGAGCAAATAGCGGGTTGCAGGAGAATGGAAAGTTGCGGCGTCGGTGGCTGAGTTGATACAATATACAAGCGGGATGAGTTGGCAAAATAGCCATAAGTCGTCCGCGTCGGACGTCATTTGCTTGTTTCCCCAAGGCGGGTTGCGCGTGCGGACCCTTTTTTTGAGGGGAGAAATGGCGTCGAGCTCAATAGATAGAGGAGGATTTTTCATGGCATCACAAGTAGTCACGGATAAGACATTTACTGCTTTTCTGCAGTCCGATAAGGCAGTCGTGGTAGAATTATGGGTGCCGTGGTGCGGCCCGTGTAAGATGATGGCGCCCGTGCTTGAGGAAGTATCTGAAGAATACAAGGATAAGCTGACCGTCGGCAAGCTTGACGTCGACGAGAACCCCGAAACCGCGCAGAGATATGGCATTATGAGCATACCGACGCTACTTGTATTCAAGAATGGCCAAGTTGTGAAGCAGTTGATAGGCTATAAGCCGAAGTCCGATTTGGTGGCCCAACTAGCCGGAGTGATTTAACCTCGCAAAGCTTAAAACCGGAAGGCTAAAACAGGATAACCTGTGACGATTGCGAAACGAGCGGGACCCGCTGGGGATGGCGGGCCGCTCGTTTTGCGTCTTAAGGCCTCATGGCTCTAAAGGACTCGTCCACGGCTTCGAGCGTCCTGTCGATATCTTCGGTCGTGTGCGCGGCGGAGACGAACCACGCTTCGTACTTGGACGGGGCTGTGTTAATTCCCCTTTCCAACAGAAGATGAAAGAACTTGGCGAACCTCTCTCCGTCCGTCCGTTGGGCGTCGTCGTAGTTCGTTACCCGATGATTTCCAAAAAACACCGTGAAGGCACCGCCGACGCGGTTGATGGTGATACGAACGTCATGTCTTCTTGCCGAGTCGAGGATCCCTGCCTCGAGGCGTTCTCCCAGCGCGTCCATGCGTGCGTACACATCACGCTGTGCGAGGACGGAGAGGCACGCGATGCCCGCTCGAATGGATGCCGGGTTTCCGGCCATCGTCCCAGCCTGATAAACGGGGCCGAGTGGAGCGACGCTCTCCATGAGGGGCGCGCTGCCTCCGTACAGGCCGATGGGGAGTCCTCCGCCAATGATCTTTCCTAGAGCGTACAGGTCGGGATGCACGCCGTATATTTGGGCTGCCGTACCGTAGTGGAAGCGAAAGGCCGTGATGACTTCGTCGAAAATGACCAGAGCCCCGAACTGATGGGCGATGTTGATGATTTCACCCAGGTACGCGTCGGTGGAGGGGGCCACAATCCCGAAGTTCCCCACGATGGGCTCCACCAGGACCGCGGCTACCTCGTCGGGGTGATGGGTGAACGCCTCCTCCAAGGCGTGAATGTCGTTGTAAGGTACCGTAATCACCTCACTCGCGGTGCTTGACGTCACTCCAGCGCTGTCCGGGACACCCATGCTGGAAGGGCCGGATCCCGCTGCCACCAGCATCAAATCCGTGTGCCCGTGGTAGCACCCTGCAAATTTGATGATCTTGTCTCGTCCGGTCACGCCCCGGGCAACCCGCACCGTGGTCATTACCGCTTCCGTACCCGAATTCACGAAGCGGATTCTCTCCATGTCGGGTATCGCACGCTGCAGAGATTCTGCGAATTCCACCTCCCACGTCGTAGGCGTTCCGTACAGGATTCCGTCCCGTGTGGCCTCGCGAATCGCCTCCATGACCGCCTCGTGCGCGTGCCCTAACACCAAAGGTCCGTAGGCGGCGAGATAGTCAACGTATTCGTTTCCGTCTACGTCCCAAAATCGGCTCCCCTTGGCGCGCTGCATTACAACGGGCACCCCGCCGCCCACCGATTTGTAACTTCGGGATGGGCTGTTCACTCCGCCCAGGATGGCGCGATTGGCGCGCGCCTGCCAATGTTCAGAATTCGTCCTTGTCATGACTAACCTCCAAGGGTTGTCCTTTGCGACACGTGAGGGTTCTGTATACCCGCGAACGCTGCAGTGCAGTCTACGCTATGGAGGGATGTTCATGCGTCGTACGGACGCCGACACGTGTCGCGAACAACTGAGTCAAAACGGTTTTCTTACTCATTTCCACGAATTCTCGCCGATGACGGCGTTGACTGACGAGTCCGAATCCGCCGAGAATCTGCACGTGGACAATCGCACGGTTTTGCTGTGGCGAGCCAAGTTAGCGCGGCGCTGAACACGCCGCGCTTTTCTTGCTCCCGTCCTGTCCCTCGTCGAGGGCAGTCCTGCACCGACATGGTGCGCAACCTATGCCCGTAGCAACCTGGAGAGGTTGGAATCTTTGATGCGCTCGCCAACCAGAAACGGCCCAAACTCGCCAAACCGGGCGCTTCCTTCGTCAAAACGCATTTCGTAGACTAGCTTCTTGAACTGAAGCGGATCGTCGGCGAACAATGTGACTCCCCATTCCCAGTCGTCAAGCCCCATGGAACCCGTGATGATTTGCTTCACGCGCCCGGCGTAAGTTCGCCCGATGGTCCCATGGGCCATGAGATACTCACGCCGCTCCTCTTCGCTTAGGGTATACCAATTGTCGTGGTGCACCCGTTTCTTGTTCATGGGGTAGAAACAAACGAAATCCGCCGCGGGAACCTTGGGCTGGAGCCGCTCGCGCGTCGCGGGGTTCTCGAGGGGATCCACCCCTGGTTTCGCCAAATGCGAACTCAGTTCGACCACGGAGAAGTAGGAGTACGGGGAGGAGAGAAAGTCAGCAAACCGCGTTTGGTTTAAGCGATACTTGGCCTCTATCAGTTCTTCCACCGACGGACGAAAGTGCAAAAACAGAAGATCCGCTTTATGGCCAACGACGGCAAACATCCCGAATCCTGCTTTATTCACGGATTCATCTTCGCTGAACCCCTGATTTAGCATGGACAGCTCTCGCATTGCCGTACGCTTTTCGTCAGAGGATAGCCCCTTCCATCTCTGCCAGTCGATGATCCGAAAGTCGTGGAGCGCAAACCAACCATCCAAGGTTTGCGGGGCCGGACTCGTGAATTGATGTTCCATCGTCATCCAACTCCGTTCGTGTGATTTTGTATTCTTGTAAGATTCATACCAGTGGGTACGAGCCGCTCAAAGTAGGACTACCGCCGATGGACGGCTCGGATTGGACATCCATCAGTGTAACGGACTTGCACATACGAATGCGAGTATCCTGGCGAGGTTTGCGTCGAATTTGCTCCTAGTCATTGACTAAATCCTTTCGCATCCGTATAATACCTTCCAAACTTCACAACGATTCGATGCCGAGGAACAGGTGGCACAAGGCCCTTCGCACAGAGAGATTCGTGCTGGTGGAAGCGAGTCCGAGAGGCGTGCCACGGGACAACCCCGAAGAACTGACATTTGGATGCTTACCCCCATGGGAACTGCGGGCAAGGGTGAGGCTTTTCCGAATGGAGGCGCAAAGCGCACGTTACGCGCGCAAAGTGGAGAGCAACGCGAGATTTTTCGTCGTTCATCGAGCGAATGGCTCTCAAACAGGGTGGCACCGCGGAAGACATCGCCTTTCGTCCCTGTCGAGGAATCGACGGGGATGGAAGGCGTTTTGTGTGTTCGATGTCTTGTGGGTTTATGGGGGGATGACATCATGGCGTATCAAAGGCCGCGCGGCACGGTGGATTTGCTGCCCGGTGAAACGGACTGGTGGGAGAATCTTGAGACGGTCGCGAGACGCCTGTTTCGGGCGTATCACTTTCAAGAGATTCGGACGCCAGCCTTCGAGCACACCGAGGTGTTTGTCAGATCCGTTGGGGAGACCACCGACATTGTCGAGAAGGAGATGTACACGTTCCCAGACAAGAAGGGGCGCAGCATGACGCTTCGCCCGGAGGGGACGGCAGGCGTGATTCGGGCGTACGTGGAGAACAAGCTGTACGCGAATCCCGGTGTGTCGAAACTGTATTACGTAGGGCCCATGTTCCGGTACGAGAACCCACAGGCCGGTCGACAACGGCAGTTTTATCAACTTGGGTGCGAGGCCCTCGGAGCGGACGGGCCGGACATTGATGCCGAGATCATCGCGCTGTCTGTGGATGTCCTCCACGAGTTCGGGCTCGAAGGCGTCAGCGTCGAGTTGAACAGCGTCGGCTGCCCCGTTTGTCGCGCTGTGCACAAGGAGCGGATGCTGGAGGCGCTTGATCCGGTTCGGGATAAATTGTGCTCGGATTGTAGTCGGCGCATCGACAAGAACCCGCTGCGCATCTTCGATTGCAAGCGCGGGTGTCAGGCCGTCCTTGAGGAAGTTGGCGCGCCAACCATCCTCGATTCGCTTTGCTCCGACTGCCGCCAGCACTTCGAGGGCACGAAAGCCTTGCTCGACGCCTTTGAGGTGCGTTACGAGGTGAATCCTCTCCTCGTTCGAGGCCTTGACTACTACACGCGCACGGCGTGGGAACTGACCTATCCAGGCAGCGGCAGCCTCGGCGGAGGTGGCCGCTACAATGGGCTGGTGGAGCAACTCGACGGTCCTCCGACGCCAGGAATAGGCTTCGCTATTGGCATGGAACGGGCCATCTTGATGAGAAAGTCCAACGGTGGCGAACCCAGTCAAAAGAGCGGTCTCGACGTGTTCGTGGCGGTTGCAGACGAGGCGGCGGCAATCACGGCGCAAAAGTTCGTTCACCGTTTGCGAAAGAACGGCATCAGGGCCGACAAGGACTATCAGGGCAAGGGGATGAAGGCTCAGTTTAAGGCGGCGGATAGGGAACACGCCCGCTTTGTTGCCGTGTTCGGCGGCGATGAGCTACTGCATAACACCGTGTCCATCAAGGATCTCTCGACTGGCGTGCAGCAGGAGATTCCGGAACACGAGGCGATTCAGTTCCTCACGAACCAGGCACGACAAGAGATCTGAACCATGTTTCAACGATTAGAAGCAGAAGGGCAGGGGTATGTCACATGCATCCGCTTGAAACCAGGTTGTACCGCACCCACCGCGTGATGGACCTATTAGAGGCTCCATCCGGAACCGAGGTCATTGTTTCCGGTTGGATGCAGCGTCGGCGAGACTTGGGGAGCATCATCTTCATCGACTTGCGCGACAGAAGCGGCGTGGTCCAGCTCGTTTTCGAAGAGGCGAAAGGCACGCCGAAACAGATCCATCACGAGGCTGAGCAACTTCGCAACGAGTACGTATTCACCGCCAAGGGCCGCGTTGTCCTGCGCGACGAGGACACGGTGAATCCGAAGATAGAGACGGGTTCCATCGAGGTTGTCGTTACCGATCTCGAGGTTCTCAACGCGGCGAAGAACCCGCCGTTTTACATTCAGGACGGCATTGACGTGGACGAAATGGTCCGGTTGCGTTATCGCTACTTGGATCTCCGCCGCCCAGAGATGCAGCAGATGCTCATGCTGCGACACCGCGTGTTTCGCGCGTTTCGCAATTTCCTCGACGACAACCAGTTCGTGGAGGTGGAGACGCCGATACTTACCAAGAGCACGCCGGAAGGCGCGCGCGACTACGTCGTGCCGAGCCGCTTGCAGCCGGGAGAATTCTACGCGCTGCCCCAATCGCCGCAGATTTTTAAGCAGTTGCTGATGGTGGGCGGGATGGAACGCTACTACCAGATTGCTCGCTGTTTTCGCGACGAGGATCTGCGCGCGGACAGGCAACCGGAGTTCACGCAGCTCGACATCGAGATGTCGTTCATGCGCCTTGATGACTTTCTCGCTCTCATGGAGGAGATGTTTGTCCGTGTTTTCCAAGAAACGCTTGGCGCGAGCATTGAACGCCCGTTCATGCGCATGACGTACCAAGATGCGATGGAGACCTACGGCTCCGACAAGCCAGATCTTCGCTTCGAATTGCCCATTCACAACATCGCTCACATCGTCGCAGGAACGGAGTTTCGCGTGTTCCAGGACGTACTCGCCAAAGGGGGCGCCATCCGCGCTTTGGTGGCCCCTGGCTGCGCCGGATACTCCCGCAAGCAATTGGACGATCTCAATGGGTTCGTGGCTCCCTTCGGCCTCAAAGGCGTGGCACCCGTCGCCCTGATGGATGGCAAAATCGTGTCTCCTATCGCGAAGTTCTTCTCCGAAGAGACCCTGCGCGAAATCGCCGAGCACACCGGCGCCAAGGACGGGGATCTCATCCTCATCGCCGCGTCCGAGTGGAAAAAGGCGCTCACTGCGCTGGGAGCACTGCGGGTCAAATTCGCTCAGGAGCTGGGTCTCATCAACGAAGAGGAGTATCGCTTCCTCTGGGTCGTCGACTTCCCGCTATTCAGCTATGACGAAGAGCTTGGGCGATACGTGGCCGAGCATCATCCGTTCACCATGCCAAAGTGGGAAGACATCGACAAGCTGGAGACGGATCCTGGCTCCACCAGAGCGCAAGCCTACGATCTCGTTCTCAATGGCTACGAGCTGTCCTCCGGCAGCATGCGTATTTTTAAGCGCGACATTCAGGAGAGGATGTTTGCGGCCCTTGGGTTTTCTCCGGAAGAGGCTGAGGAGAAGTTCGGCTTTTTGCTGAGTGCGTTTGAGTACGGAACTCCGCCGCACGGTGGGATTGCGTTTGGGCTGGATAGGCTTGTCATGATTATGGGGAAAGGCACGTCGCTTCGCGACTGCATCGCGTTCCCGAAGACGTCGAGCGGCACCGACGTGATGACGGACGCGCCTTCCCAAATCAGCGAGGAACAGCTGTCCATCCTGCGGTTATCCGTCGCCAAGAAGGGTCGAGCAGCCACTCCCGTGAAATAAACGGATTAGGGTGCCGCTGGCTAGAAGGCGGCTAGGATCCAGGGAACTGGCAGTGCTCTGGGAATGCGACCATCGTTCAACAGGTTGCGGCGTGCGAAACCGCGTGATACCATGAGTTCACGGAACACGTTGCGTTACGAAGCGCCCTGCGCTGTTGGTGTAAGCCCTTTGTGTTTTGAGCCAACACCTTTGATAATCGGGAGTCCGGCGTCTCTACCAGCGCACATGCCGCCACCTTATTGGTGAAAGCCAAGAGGCGGATTTGCTTCCTGGATGAGCAGGGCACCCACCTGCGAGAGCAGGTTCAAAACCCATGGGTTTCACGGCATTTGCGGGGCGCGCGATAGCGCGAATCACGAATCACGAAGCGTCGCTTCCTGCGGCGCCTTTTTCGCGTGGAAAGACGAACAGCGACATTGAACAGTGAGATTGAAACGGAGCGCAGTGTCCCCTATAATAAGATTAATGTCGAGTAATTCAGTAGGAAATGAGGAGCCCAATGGATTTGTTCAGTGCCAGGGCCGCCGACGAGGAGAAGTCGGGAGCCCCGCTTGCGTATCGGATGAGACCCAAATCCCTGGATGAAATGGTGGGTCAGAACGACGTCATCGGCCCAAACACGTTGCTGCGTCGAATGATTGAGACGGACAGGTTGTTTTCCATCGTGCTCTTCGGCCCGCCGGGCACCGGAAAGACGACGCTGGCCGAGGTGATTGCTCACGCCACCAAGTCCCGCTTCGAGAAGCTGAACGCGGTGACGGCCGGTGTTGCCGATATTCGTCAGGTGATCTCGGTTGCGAAGGACGAGCTTTCCATGTACGGAAGGAAGACGGTTCTCTTTATCGATGAGATTCACCGCTTCAATAAGGCTCAGCAAGACGCGCTGTTGCCGCACGTTGAAGCCGGTTTAGTCGCGCTCGTCGGCGCGACCACGGAGAATCCGTACTTTGCGGTGAACTCCGCCCTGATGTCTCGGTCGCAGATTTTTCGCCTGCAGCCGTTGGAACCAAGCGACGTCAGGACCCTGATTTCTCGTGCTTTGACTGATGAGGAACGCGGGCTGGGACTGCAGTCTCCGCATGTCACGGAGAATGCTATCAACCTTTTGATTCAGCATGCGGCGGGCGACGCAAGACGCGCCCTGAACGCCCTGGAATTGGCCGTTCTGGCGGCGGAGGTTGGCCCGGACGGCACCGTGATGGTGGACGAGGAAGCGGTGCGGGGAGCCGTTCAGGACCGTTTGGTCGTTTACGACAAGTCGGGGGACGAGCACTACGACACCATCTCCGCTTTTATAAAGTCCGTCCGCGGCTCGGATGCCGACGCGGCCATTTTGTGGCTCGCGAAGATGCTTGTTGCTGGTGAAGATCCCGCGTTCATCGCGCGCCGCCTCATGATCCTCGCTTCGGAGGACATCGGAAACGCAGATCCGCACGCGCTGGTTTTGGCTCAAGCGACCCACCAGACGGTGGTTTCCATCGGGATGCCCGAAGGCCGCATCGCGCTCGCCCAATGCACCACCTATCTCGCTACGGCCAAGAAGTCTAACGCGGCCTACAACGCGATTAATCGAGCGATGGACGATGTGCAAGCGGGAATCAAACTCACGGTTCCTTCGCACTTGCGTGGGACCGGGTACGCGGGAGCCGCGCGGCTCGGCAGTGGGGCAGGATACCTATACCCCCACGATTACCCGAATCACTTCGTGGAGCAGAATTACTGGCCCGTTGGGGTGGAACCAAAGACGTATTATCTACCAGAGGAGGATAAGCCATGAAGATCTCCACCAAGGGGCGCTACGGGTTGATGTTGCTGGTGGATCTCGCTTTAATGGAGTCGCAAACCCCCATCTCCCTCAAGTCCATCGCGGAACGTCAGGGCTTGTCCGAGCACTACTTGGAGCAGTTGATTGCCCCTCTTCGCAACGTCGGTCTCGTTCGCAGCGTCCGAGGGGCGTACGGGGGATACGTATTGAATCGGCCGAAGTCGGAGATCACGGTGAAGGAGATCATTTTGACCTTGGAGGGACCGCTGCAAATCGTCGATGCGGAGATAGAGGACGGGTTGACGCAACTCTGGGACCAGCTTGAGAACGCGATTCTCGGCGTACTGGATTCTCTTACGCTGGCAGATCTCGTAGAAATGCGTCAGCGCGACAACCACGAATACATGTTCTATATCTGACGAAAGCCTGCGCAAGCGTCGCGCAGGCTTTCGTCCAGACTAAAATGACTGCGAATGAGTGGCCTTTTTTACCGTCCGCCAGAGAGTTGGGTTTCCGCGAAGGACACCAAGCGTTTGGTGATTTCTCCACCCACGGAACCATTCTGACGGGCTGTCGTGTCGGCACCGAGTTGGACGCCGAACTCGTTCGAAATCTCATACTTCATCTGTTCGAGCGCGCCCTGCGCCTTGGGAGTCACATACTGGTTTCTGTTCGCCAATTGGATCATCCTCCATGTGACGGATTGTCTTGCACGACTTCTATGGTCTCCTTTGTCGCAAATCTTATACTCGTCCTCACCCAAGGTAGTATGATATGGAAAATATGCGGCAGGATTGGGGGGTGCCAGGTCGTGGACCAGCGCCGAATTTACCTAGACAACGCGGCGGACACCGCGCTTAACCCCGAAGTCCGCCTCGAGATGGAACCGTACTTACTCGAATTCGAAGGCAATGCGTCAAGCGTTCATCATTTTGGTCGAATGGCGCGGCGGGCGGTGGACCAAGCCCGCCGAGAATTGGCTTTGCTGATTGGCGCGAATGAATCGTCCGTATTCTTCACAAGTGGAGGAACGGAATCGAACCATGCTCTTCTGTTCGGGGCATACCTCGCGAGAAGTGATGAGGGTTTTGCGCAATCACCGTCCCAGGGCGGCGAGTCCGCCAACCCCCTCGGCCATCCCAAGAGGAGACACATCGTCGCGACGGCGGTAGAGCATCCTTGCGTTCTCGAGACGTGCAGTTGGCTTGAAAAGCTGGGAGCGACGGTGACCCTCGTTCCGCCAGACTTCGAGGGACGCGTCAAAGTGGAGAGCGTCCTCGATGCCATTCGTGACGACACGGCCATCGTTGCGATGATGGCCGTGAACAACGAGATTGGAACCATGCTGCCCGTCATGGAAACAGCCGCGTCCGTGAAGCGCGAGTTCCCTGGAATTCACGTTCATTCGGACATGGTTCAAGCCATGGGCGTTACGCAGATGAGGCTAAAGGACAGCGCACTGGATTCTGCGGCATTCTCCGCCCACAAGATTCATGGACCGCAAGGGGTCGGGGCCGCGTACCTCCGAGAAGATGCTCTTTGGGTTCCGGTACTGCCAGGCGGAGCGCAAGAACGGGGCAAGAGGGCGGGAACCGAAAACGTCGCCGGAATCGTGGGGTTCGGCTCTGCGGCGAGGCGGTTGCGCATGGGCTTCGAGGAACGAAAAGAGCATTTGAGGACCTTGCGCGATAGGCTTTGGTGGCACTTGTCAGCCATCGCTGGAGTGCATCGCAACACGCCGATGTCCGAGGCTGCAGATAGCATCTTGAATGTTTCGTTTCGCGGGTTCAAGAGTCACCAGTTGCTCGCGAGGCTGGATCTGGAGGGAATAGCGGCGTCGGCCGGTGCGGCGTGCTCCGCTGGTTCGCTGACACCCAGCCACGTGCTCATCGCGTGTGGACGCACCGTCGAAGAAGCGCAACAGTCCATTCGCTTCAGCGTCGGCGAACGGAATACTGCCGAAGAAATCGATGAAGCGGCACGGATCATCCGCGGCGTCCTGTCAACGCTGCGAAAAGACGGGTAGGGACGCGGGAGCAGTAGCCGGTGGAACAAACCCCAAAAAGTTTCGGTAACAGAATCAAACAAATTTCGAACACTCCTGTGCGACGCTTCACATATTCCTCAATTGGTATATATTGCATTGCAGGAGGGTTCCGCTTGAAGTACTATAATGGACGGCAATGAAGTGACGAGTATTTCGTAGACACTATATTTAGGTTAGTTGAATTGGGCTTCAAGCCTTCTATGATTGCTTCTTTGTAATCTTTGATTGGAAGCCTTCGGTTACGCACGTCCTATCCGTATTGCGCTTGGGACCGCGCGATACGGCTTGCTTTTGCTTGAAGGCAACGCAAATGCATGCTTGACAAACCAACTTTTGGTTTAGTTTTTGTAGGAAGTGGACAAGATGAAGCCGACATTAACACACGAGAGGAGTGGGAACATGAGGTGCCCTCACTGCAACTGCAGAGACATCGGGAAAATTGGGGCAAATCAGTTTTACTGCTGGGGCTGTTTCATGGAATTCAACGTCTCTGGGGACGAAGTTAAGGTGTTTGAGGTCGCGGAGGATGGTTCGTTAGTCGCTGTGGATGAAGTGGCAGGTTTGGATATGGGTGCTGAAGCTGTAGGCTAACGCATAAAACGAAGTTTTCAGTTTAGAGTTGTGTAAACCTTGAATGCTACCCCGCTGTGGTGCTACGCACCGCAACGGGTTTTTAGTTTCTGGACTCGATTCTGGACGTCTAGCGTCAGCGGCTGACGGGCAACCCGTACAGTCCGATGGCACACGCCGCAAAACCAAAGAGAACGGAGGACAAAAAGTAGACCAGCGCCGTGCCGATGCGTCGTTCGCGCGCGAGGATAACGAGTTCGTAGTTAAAGGTAGAAAAGGTGGTGTACGCACCGCATAGTCCGGTTCCAAGCAGCAGCATGGCGTGCTCTGCCGCGGCGGAATCGTGAATCCAGAGCGTGATGTTTCGCGTCAAGTACCCGAGCAAAAAGGCTCCGCTGACGTTGATGAATAGGGTCGCAAGAGGGAAAGAGACTGCTAACTTCTCGCCAATCCAGCGGGAGAGCTGGAACCTCATCAGCGCGCCAATTATGCCTCCCACTCCAACCCAAGCAAAATTCATTCCCCGCACAGCTCCCTTTGCGTAAGTCTCCTTCGATTCACGTCAGAAAAGTGCTCGAGATCTCAGGAGTCTTCACTGATAGAATCGGCAAACCGGAGGGAAGATTGACGCACGGCTAAGAGATACCCGAGGAATGCGCCGAGTAAGCCCCCTACCGTGGACAGACCGACGTAAAGGAGCGCCTCTAAACCTCGCCCTGAGGTGTATAGCGTCCACGTTTCTACAGTGAACGTGGAAAACGTGGTAAAGGCCCCAACAAACCCCGTGCCAACAGCTAGCCGCAGGTGGGGATGAATGTGAATTCTCTCCTGAGTAAGCGTGTAGAACCAAGTGAGAAACAGGCTACCCGTCACATTGATGAGAAGGGTTCCGAGCGGAAACCCGTTTGGCTGATAAACGATAAGGCTCACCCCATAGCGGGCCAATGCTCCTAGTAAACCGCCAATAGCCACTGCAAGGTAAGGCAATCTCGATACTCCTCTCACCATTCAAGCCCCGTGCTGACCCATAGGCTCGTCTCCAACCTAGTATAAAAGTTCGTCCGAAGAAAGGGCAACCATCCTTCTTATGCGATGAGTTTGGACGTGCGTGCATATACTGATCCGGGTAGCACGTTTACGAAGTGGCAATGATGGGGATGAGGGGGTTCGCTTCGTGGACGCCAAGGATAGGTATCTAAAGATCATGCTCATGGTCCTTATCACGCTGATGAGCATCTATTTATTTGGTCAATTGCGCGGTTTCTTGCTGGACGTGTGGGCCGTCATCAAAGCCCTGTTGCTCCCTTTTCTCTCGGCGATGATTGTGACGTACGTACTCTCTCCCGTCGTGGACATGCTCGTTCGCCGACGCGTTCCGAGAGGCATATCCATCCTCATCATCTACTTGGCGTTCGTCGTCTTGATTGCCGTGGCGGTTCTTAACGCGATTCCTGTGGTGTCTCGCCAGATTGCTTCGCTGACGGAGCATTTGCCGAGCCTGATCAACCAATTAAACACGTGGATTGACCAGGTATCCAGGCAGAAGCAGTATTTGCCGGACCCGATGCGAAAAGGACTCGAGTCGGCTTTGAACCAGGCTCAGCAAAACGTCGTCGCCTACGCAGGAAATATCCTGGCGGTGCTGACCTCCACGTTTAGTGCAGTCATGGCGGCATTCGTTGTTCCTTTTCTCGTGTTCTATATGCTCAAGGACGCGAAAACCATCGGGAATGGCTTGGTACGCCTGGCGCCGAGGCGGCATCGCAATCAATTTCGCGAGATCCTTACGGGCATCGACGGCACGCTTGGGCGGTACGTGCGCGGCCAACTCATGGTGATGCTCGCCGTAGGCATCTTGACTTACGCGGGTCTGCTCATCGTCCGGATGCCCTACGCTTTGTTGCTGGCGCTGTTTGTCTCCCTCACGAATGTGATTCCATACCTTGGACCGTTCATCGGCTCCGCGCCCGCTCTCTTGCTTGCATTGTCGATGAGCCCGCAGATGGCGTTGAAGGTCCTCATCGTAAACGTCGTCGTGCAGCAGTGCGAAGGGAACTTGATTTCGCCACAAATCATGGGCAAAACCTTGGACCTGCATCCCATGTCCATCGTGGCGGCGCTGCTGTTGGGAGGAGAAATCGGCGGAATCCTGGGTCTCATTGCCGCCGTTCCCGTGCTCGCCGTGGGCAAGGTCGTTTGGCTGCACGTACGAAATCCGAAGGCGAGTCCGTAGAAATGGGCAATCAGGGTTTGACAATTCGGCCTCATCTCCGCTAGAATGGCCTCGCGAAGCGTTGTGCCAGTTGGCCTAGTGATCATCGGATGGAAACGATAGGGCAAGACGATGACGGAACCAAGTAGACCGGAATCATCGGACGTACAGAAACGGGGTCCAAGGCTGAGAGACTCCGCCGCCGAAACGGTCGAAGCCAGTCCGGAGTGCGCATAGGCGACGGGATCGCCCGTTACAGCGATAGAGTGACGGTCTTTGACCCCACGTTTTTGGGGCTGGCCGTAATCAGGGTGGTACCGCGAGACAACGCTCTCGTCCCTGTTGGGATGGGGGCTTTTTTACGTGTTGCAAGTGCCGCCCGACCGCCGTCAAACGCCTTCGCGTTGAAGCCATCCTTATCGGACGCCGATTCAAAATCGTTGGAGGGATCACCCATGAAGTCGCTCTCGGGCGCACAAATCCGAAACTTGTACAAACAGTTCTTTGCCGAACGAGGACACCTGGTCTTTCCGAGCGCGAGCCTCGTTCCGAGGGACGATCCGACGCTGCTTTGGATCAACGCCGGTATGGCCCCGCTGAAGCCCTATTTTGACGGGCGCGAGATTCCGGAGAAGCCGAGAATCGTGTCGTCACAGAAGTGCATCCGGACCAACGACATCGAGAACGTCGGACACACCGCGAGACACCAAACGTTTTTTGAGATGCTAGGGAACTTCTCGTTCGGGGATTACTTTAAGCAGGATGCCATCGCCTGGGCGTGGGACTTCCTCACCCGTTACTTGGAATTTAGCCCCGAGAGACTGTCGGTAACGGTGCACGTCGAAGACGACGAGGCCTATGAACTCTGGAACAAGAACGTCGGGCTTCCAAGCGAGAGGATCTTTCGCGGGACGGAGGATAACTTTTGGGAGATTGGTGAGGGACCGTGCGGGCCTTGCTCCGAGATCTTCTACGACAGGGGTGAGGAGTACGGGTGCGGCAGCGAGACGTGCCAGCCGGGATGCGACTGCGATCGCTTCCTTGAGGTCTGGAACCTGGTGTTCACCCAGTACAACAAGGAGCCGGACGGTTCTTATACGCCGCTTCCCAAGCGAAACATCGACACGGGCATGGGACTTGAGCGCGTAGCCTCGATTCTGCAAGACGTCCCAAACAATTTTGAGACCGACTTGTTTCGCCCATTGATGGATGAGACAAGCCGATTGTGCGGAGTTCCCTATCCGGAGTCTTCCTCTGACGCGTCGCACCATACCTCGAAGGCTGCGGACTTTAAAATCATCGCGGACCATATTCGTACCGTCACCTTTGCCATCGGGGACGGAGTTCTTCCAGGCAACGAAGGGCGCAGCTACATCATCCGCCGACTGTTGCGTCGCGCCGTGCGCAGCGGCAAGCGACTCGGCATCGAGAAGCCATTTTTGCATGGCCTCGTCCCCATCGTGGACGAGATCATGGGTGAGGATTATCCGGACATCCGCGAAAAGCGCGAGTTCATTATGCGCGTGGTGCGTCTCGAGGAAGAACGGTTCCATGAGACTCTCTCGGAAGGCGAAGCCTTGTTGATGCGAGTGTTGGAGGGGCTTACCGAAACAGGCCAATCTCTATCAGGGGAAGACGCCTTCCGCCTGTACGACACGTACGGATTTCCCATCGACATTACGGAAGAGATAGCTGCAGAACAGGGCGTGACGGTGGACAGAGAAGCTTTCGAGAGGGAGCTTGACGCCCAACGCGAACGTGCCCGCAACGCCCGCCAAACGGCGGAGGGAATGAACGCCCTGCGAGGCGCTCTTGAGAATCTCACGACGAAGAGCCAATTTGTGGGGTACCATGACTTCGAGGCCCAGAGCGTGGTGACCGCGCTTGTCCGAGATGGCGTCGAGGTTCAAGAATTGAAGGCGGGCGAAGAAGGCGAGCTTCTGCTCGACAAAACCCCGTTTTATGCCCAAAGCGGCGGTCAAATCGCCGACAGGGGCACCTTGTCGGGCGATGGGGTTACAGTCCTCGTAGAGGACGTGTCGAAAGCCCCTCATGGGCAGAATCTCCATCACGTTCGAATTGAGTCGGGAGTTCTCCTTCGTGGACAACACGTGCTCGCGAAGGTGGACAAGAGCCTTCGGCAAGATACGACTAAGAACCACACGGCCACCCACCTTTTGCACAAGGCTTTGCGCGAAGTTCTGGGAACGCATGTCGCTCAAGCGGGATCGCTTGTGGAACCGGAAAGACTCCGGTTCGACTTCTCCCACTTTGGCCCAGTTCACGACGATGAGCTGCGCGAAGTTGAACGCAGGGTTAACGAGGCCATTTGGCGCGACGACGTCGTCGAGATCTTCGAGACGGACCTCGACAAAGCAAAAGCCCTCGGCGCCATGGCGCTCTTCGGCGAGAAATACGGAAATCGGGTGCGGGTCGTCAAGGCGGGAGACTACAGCATCGAGCTTTGCGGTGGGTGTCACGTCACGTCGACGGGGCAGATTGGAATGTTCTGCATCACCGCGGAGACCGGAATCGGCTCAGGGGTCCGCCGCATTGAGGCCGTCACGGGTAAGGGAGCTTATCTGTACGTTAAGGAGCGGGAGGCCCTGCTTGCTGAGGCAGCGTCGCAGTTGAAGACGAACCCGGCGGAGTTGCCTGCGCGGATCTCCCGTTTGCAGGAAGAGATGCAGAAACAGAGGTCTGAATTGGAGTCCGCGACGGCGAGACTTCACAAGAACCGGGCCGGCGAGCTTGTCCGCGATGTGCAAGACGTAGGGGGAATCCCCGTGCTGTCCGCCTCTCTGAAGGATCTCAGCGCTCCGGAGATGCGAAATCTTGTGGATCAGCTGAAGGTGTTGCTCCCGCCTTCAATCATCGTGCTAGCCAGCGCGACGTCGGATAAGGTTGCGTGGGTGGTTTCCGTGGCGCCGGAGCTACAGAAACGGGGTCTGCATGCCGGCGAACTGGTGAAACGCTTGGCGCCTATGACCGGGGGCAAGGGCGGCGGTCGTGCAGACATGGCGCAGGCGGGAGGCAACGATGTCGGCGGGATTTCGAAAGCCGTCGCAGAGGTGCCTCGCTTAGTTAAGGAAGCCGCGGCCGACGCATAAAATTCGCAATGCTTGGAAAGCCCATGGTGCACATGATGGATGACGGTATGATACACTGAGTATGAAAACACGTTCATGTTGAAGTCGAGAGCGGTACTAGATAAACGCCGGGCATGCGTTGAAGCTCACGGCGAGGTGCGGGTGACCGATACTAAATAGACGAGAGTGGGGCAGGCTGCGCCGAGACGTCTTCGGGGAGCGGGGTGAGCGGTATGGAGTCTGGTTTTGACGAAACGATGCGGGTGGACGTCAAGCTGGTGAATCACGACGTCAGGAGGGCTTTTCGATTGGCGTACCGAGCATTGGCGGAGAAGGGGTATCACCCGATTCACCAAATTGCTGGGTACCTCATCTCTGGGGACCCCGCCTACATCACGAATCACCTGGACGCGCGCAATACAATTCGCCGCGTGGAACGAGACGACTTGATTGAAGAACTAGTGCGCGCGTACGCCGAATTGGTGAACAATGAGAATCCTAGGGATTGATTACGGACAAGCGCGCATCGGGGTTGCGAAAAGCGATCCTACGGGGCTCATCGCAGAGCCCCACTTGGTGTTGCGCCGAAAGACGGACGAACTGTCTGCAAATGAAATTGCGAGGCTTGCCATCGAGCTGGAAGCGTCGAGGATAGTGGTGGGATGGCCGCGGAACATGAACGGATCGGTGGGCCCTGGCGCACTGTCCTGCGTGCAATTCGCCGACTTGTTGAGAGAGACGACGGGATTGCCGGTGGATTTGTACGACGAGAGGCTAACCACGGTTGCGGCCGAGAGGCTGCTCATCAGCGCGGAGGTGAACCGCAAGAATCGCAAGAAAGTGATTGACGCACTCGCTGCCTCCATCATGCTTCAAGGATACCTCGACAGGCGACGCCAGGAAACCGCGCAAGGGTCCTCCCCAAGATCCGAAGAATGATTTTCCACAATCCGGAGCACCAATAGAGACGGATGGATATAGGTCATGGGAGGCTTCGAGGAGTCTTGGGGTTTCGGAAAGTCGGTGCTTCACACGGAAGGCTCGCGTCAGGTCTCTATCGTGGCGTTCTGTTTGGTTGCGGCGCACTCGTTTGCACAGGGATTGTTGTCTGGCTTCTTCATCGGCCCAAAGTGCATGGTGCGCCAAGCCAGACGGTTGTCATCGTCCATCGAGGCGAAAGCGCGAAGGAGGTAGCCGCAGAGCTAGCCCGCAAGAGGATTATCGGTAGCGCCTTTTGGTTTCGGGAGTTCTTGCGTTGGACCGGCCAAGGAGGGCGCATTCAGGCGGGATTCTATCGCCTTCCGACGGGCGATTCGTTTAGAGACGTCGCGAGGCGCCTCACCGACGGCGTAGACGGCTCCCAAATGGTTCGGGTCACCATTCCCGAGGGCTTTACGGTGAAGCAGATAGGGCAGCGCCTGCAGAGCATGGGGGTTTGTTCGGCGGCAGCCTTTTTCCGCGAAGAAAGAACGGACCGTTCCGCCTTTCGGCTTCTTTCGAAATTTTTCCCCGGAATAGGGCCAGACGCGCGCGTCAAGTATCCTCTCGAGGGATACTTGTTCCCCGATACCTACGATATGGTGCGTGATGAACCGGCCTCTGCCGTTGTTCGTCAGATGGTGAGTGACTTTATAAGCCACGTGTTGGTGACGTCCACCACCGCAAAAGGACTGGATTTGAAGAGAATTGTGACGAAAGCATCGCTGGTAGAACGCGAGGCGAAAGTCGAGAGCGAACGACCGATTATCGCCGGCATCATTGAGAACCGTTTGAAATTGAACATGCCCCTCCAAGTCGACGCCAGCGTCCAGTACGCGGTGGGAAAAGTGGAATCGCCTTCCCCAACGGACGTTCGGATTCGAGATCCCTTCAACACATACCTCCATCGGGGACTGCCTCCTGGACCCATTGCAAACCCTGGAATGGCCAGCATTCTGGCGGCGATGCATCCCGCAAAAACTCCCTACCTCTATTATGTGGTGCGAAACGATGGCAGCGGCAGAAATTACTTTGCAAAAAGCTATCGCACCCACTTGGCGAATATCGCCCGCAGCGAAGCGAATCTGCGCGATTATCTCCATCGTCAGGGACAGTCGCGTGCGATGGAATGAACGGGATTCTAGCTCACACACTACGATGGACGACTTGGCTCGAATGACCCGTATGGACAAGATTGGAAGTGCGATGCTTGCGACGGCGGATGGCTGTTCTGGCTGTACTTTATATGTGTGGGACGGGTCTGCTTCTGATGCGCGTTTCCCTCATCAGCTTGTTCCCGAATCGCGTTATCGGTGGTGCCGGCGGCAGTGGGGTACTGCGAGACGTTCGGACGCGCGCGGATCTTGAGCACTTCAAGATCCAGTCGATACAGGATGGAAGAGGACACATCCTGTATCGCGACGGCCGGATTTTTCCTCCTCGAAGATCTCAACTCGTCGGGTGGGTGGGGCTTCCGGACGTGTGGCCCGCGAAGACGAGGATGGTGCGCGAACAGGGTAGAGAGGGTCTCGAAGACACGTTTGACTCGTGGTTGCAGGGGCGTCCAGGATTCATTGGAACGCTCGCTGATGTGACGGGAAGGCAAGCCTCTTCGGTTCGTTATCACGTTCCCATGAGCCGTGGTGCGGACGTCAGAACTACGGTGGACGCCTCATGGGAGGCACGTGCCGAAAGGGCACTGGAAGCGGCGCACGTGAAAAACGGGGCCGTCGTCATCTTGAGCGCGCGCAGCCATGAGGTTTTGGCGCTCTCCGGAGTCCGAAGTGGTCACGCTTCCTATCTTCCCGCCGTCACCCCAAGGACACCGGGTTCCATCTTCAAGCTAGTCACGGCCGCGGCTGCGCTGGAGAGCTACGAGGTCCGAAGCGATCAACCGTTTCTCTGCGATGGGCATTCGTCCATCCATGGCGTTGGCATGCGATGCTGGCGCGTGCATGGGCGACTGTCTTTTGCAGAGGCCATCGCGCAATCGTGCGACGTGACCTTCGCGAACGTGGGGCTAATGGTTGGCGGTCACGCAATCGCAAATGTGGCGTCCGCCATCGGGTGCACGGGCCCGGGGCTGCAGCGGATTGACGGTCATCTGGTGCTAAAAGCCGCTCGAGCGGGAGAGGTCTTTGCCGGAAATTCCAAGGGCCCATGGACTCCTGGAGAACTGGCCAATACGGCCATCGGTCAACAGGACGTCTCCCTTTCTCCGCTCGGTGCCGCGAACCTTGCCGCGGTCGTCGCGGACGGCGGCAGGTACGAAGACGCGCAACTGATTATGGATGCACAGAAGGATGGGCGAGCGATCCGCTGGTTTCCCTCGGTCTCTCGTCAGGCCATTCGCCGCGACGCCGCGACGGAACTTGCCAACGCGATGCGTGAGGCCGTGACTTCTCCTCTCGGCACCGCTCACGCTCTGGATGATGCACCCACGGAAATTGCGGTCAAGACCGGGACGGCCGAACTTGGGGGAACGACGAATGTGAACGCTTGGATCATCGGGTTTGCTCCTTATCGGAACCCGACCATCGCCTTTGCGGTGTACGTGGGAGACGCCCCGTCGAAGCTCGCGCATCACCAGGTGTTTGCGATGACGAGGGCCGTCCTTCGGGGGCTGAAATAGGGCAGTAAGGGGGGACATGCAGATTCTGGCAGGGTGGTTCATACACATCTACCACGGCGCGAAAGCCGCGTCATAATCCACGATTCGCCATGGCGGGTCACGGGAGATGATGAAGTGCCCGGATTGTTCACCCTCTTAGCTTTGGTTCTCAAGGACGTATCCGTCTTCGTCTCGTACGTCAAGAACAACGCCTTTCCTTTGCCCCTGTCGCCGGATGAGGAGAAAGAGTGCATCGCTCGCATGATGGACGGTGACACCGAAGCCCGTAACCAGCTCATTGAGCATAACCTTCGACTTGTGGCTCACCTGGCTAAGAAGTTTGAATCCACGGGTGAAGATTCCGACGATCTCATCTCCATCGGCACCATTGGGCTCATCAAAGCTGTCGAGAACTATCATCCAGGGCGCGGCACGAAACTGGCCACGTTCGCGGCGCGTTGCGTCGAGAACGAAATCCTCATGTACCTGCGCAGCTCTCGCAAGTTCAAACGCGACGCCTATTTGTACGATCCGATTGGTTACGACAAGGAAGGAAACGAAATGACGCTCGTCGACTTGCTCGGCACGGAAGCCGACGAAATTGTCAATCAGGTTGACTTCTCGTGGGAACGAGAAAAGGTGTATCAAAACCTGCCTCATCTGCAAAGCCGCGAGAGAGAAGTGATTTGCAAGCGTTTCGGAATTCCGGACGGAGAAGAAAAGACGCAGCGTGAGATTGCCTGCGAGCTCGGCATCTCACGCAGTTACGTCTCACGCATTGAACGCAAAGCGCTCACCAAGTTGTATCAGGAAATGCGCAGCAACCGAGTCGGTCACGCGGGCCCGGCGACCTAGTAGGTCGCCATGCTTTGCCAGACACGGCGCTTGTGATAGAGTGGTTTCATGGCGACGTTCTTGGACTGGTTTACCCCGGATGAATACGTGTCGTCGGTGTACGACATCGATTTGTCAAAGTTGTGGAACAACGGGAAAAGACTGATACTCACCGATCTTGACAATACGCTGGTACCGTGGAATGCTCCCGAAGCCCCGCTGGAACTGACAGCGTGGATTAAGGCAGCGATGGATCTGGGGTTTGACGTCTGCATCGTATCGAACAACGGTGACGAGCGAGTTGAAACGTTTGCGAAGCGCACGGGAATCGTTGCGGTGGGCGCGGCCCGCAAACCGCGACCTGCCGCATTTTGGCGCGCCATGAAGATGTTTGACCGTTCGGTTCCCGAAACCGTGATGGTCGGAGATCAACTGTTTACAGACATCCAAGGGGCTCGTCGACTTGGCGTCTACACGATACTGGTGCTACCGATAAATCCTCGGGAATGGTGGGGAACTCGTCTGGTCAGACTTGCCGAGCGAATCGTCCTTTTGAGACTCGTTCGAAGCGGTCGAGTACGAAGACCCCATCCGAGAACGCAATGACGTTTCGAACTAGCCGCCGAGATCCATGATCTCCGCCTTTGCTTGTCATTCTGTTGAAGCGTGGTGAAAGTCGTGCAGGCAGTGCAGTGCATGGGGTGTGGAGCACCCTTGCAGAGCGAACACAAAGACGCGCCAGGGTATGTGCCATCGTCAGCAGCCGCGTTGGACGAGCCACTTTGTCGGCGCTGTTTTCGAATTCGGAACTACGGCGAGTTTTCGCGCGTGGAAGTATCATCAGACGAGTACGCGGCCGAAGTGGCCCGCATCGTCAACAATCCCGGATTGGTTCTCTACGTGATGGACGTTTGGGATATGTCAGGCTCGTTGGTTCCCGGGCTCGCACAGTACGTGGGTGGGAGCAAGGTCGTCGTCGTCGTGAATAAGACGGATGTTCTGCCCCCTGAGGTCGCACCGGAGTCCCTTCGGTCCTGGGTGATCTCCGTTGTGAAGGCAACCGGGATCACGCCTTTTGACGTCGTGTTCGTGAGCGCCAAACGCTCACTGGGCATTGAGGAACTTGCTTCCAAGGTAGAATCCTATGGGGAGAACATCGTGTACGCGGTCGGCATGGCGAACGTTGGCAAGTCTAGCGTACTGAACGAATTGACGAGTCGATTTGGCCAGGGAACAGTTTTCACCGCCTCGCGCGTTCCGGGAACCACGCTGCGCGCCGTGGGAACACGAGTGAAGACGCCCTTCGGAAAAACGCTCTTGGTCGTTGACACACCGGGGCTCATTCACGGGAATCGCGTCACCGATTCCCTTTGTGCAGACTGTCTCAAAACGGTCGTACCCGACGAGAGGATCAAGGCGCGCGTTTATCAGCTGGATCCTGGTCAATCCCTATGGTTGGGCGCATTTGCGCGACTCGACTTCGAAGCGGGGAACCACCAATCGGTCGTGTGCTACGTCAGCAGCCGGTTGGTTGTTCATAGAACCAAGTTGGAACGCGCAGAGGTCATTTACAATGAGCGCGCAGACGAGATTCTTCAAGTGCCATGTCGAAAGTGCAGAACCAAACTGAAGGATTTTGTCGACGTTCCCGTGACGTCGCAGCGACGGACGGCAAATCGCTTGGGGGCTCGGGAGTTCGTCGTTCAGGCCGGTGGAACTGACCTCGTGCTCGCCGGACTCGGTTGGATCACCTTGGCTGGGACATTCTTTCGCGGGACTCTGTGGATTCCCGACAATATTCACGTTTCTACGAGAAGAAAACTTATCGGCGGTGTAAGTGCAAGAGGACGCCGCGACATGCGGAGGGGATAACGTGACAACGTCAGTCTTTGGGGTCATCGGCTGGCCGATAGGACACTCCGCGTCTCCTGCAATGATGAACGCAGCATTCTCCCACATGGGCATCGATGCCACCTATGTGTCATTCGCGGTCAAACCGACCGATGTGCTTGACGCGTTGCGAGGTGTGGTGGCGCTCGGCGTGCGGGGAATCAACGTGACGATTCCGCACAAGCAGGCGGTGGCAAAGGCCGTCGACGTACTCTCGGAGGAGGCCCGATTGACCGGAGCGGTCAACACCGTGCGGGTGGATTCAGAGAACGGTCGACTTTTCGGTCATAACACGGACATCGTTGGGTGGTGGACTAGCATTTCAAAGCACGTTGCAAACCAGCGCGGCGTTGTGACCGTTCTCGGCGCCGGCGGAGCGAGCCGTGCCATTCTTGCCGCAATACGGATGAATCGGCCCAACTGGGAGATTCGGCTGGTTTCGAGGCGAGTGGAACAGGCGATGGAACTCGTCTCGATGTTTGACTCGACACCGGCAATCGTGGCGATTCCATGGGAGGATAGACACGATGCAGTACGGACGGCACAAATGGTGGTGAACACCACCCCGATTGGCATGTGGCCCCACCCGCTGGAGTCTCCCATCGATGACCCTTCCTGCTTGGGCCCAAATCAGGTGGTATCGGACCTTGTTTACCGGCCCTTAGAAACGCGCTTTCTACAGCAAGCTCGGGAAGCGGGAGCCACCGCGGTAGATGGTTTGTGGATGCTGGTGAACCAGGGTAAGGCGGCCGTGGAATACTGGCTCTCGCAAGAGCCGGACGGGAGGATCATGAGATCTGCGGCCCTCGCGTTTTTGGGGGAGCGAAAGTAGCTTCAAGCCTTTTCCGTCGGTGGTTTGATTCGAAAATGGTATACTGGAGTTCGAAAGGAAGATTCCTTGTGACTCGCTCGGTGATTCTTTTCGGGGGAACGTTCAGTCCGCCGCACCTTGGCCACTTGACCATGGCGACTTTGGCCTTCGAACAGGCGCAGGCGGACGAAGTGTGGTTTGTTCCCTCTCCGGATCCGCCGCATAAACAAGGAGTTCGTCACATTCCTTTTCACGTGCGCGTAAACATGGTGCGAGCACTGTTGTCCACCGATGGGGCCGTTGTTGGTCGTTTTTCGGTGAGCACATTGGAGGATGAACTTGCGAGGCCATCGTTTACCGTGGACACCGTGAAGGCGTATAAACAGCGGTATCCGGACGTGGAGTTTCGTTTTCTCATCGGATCGGACAGCTTGTTTGATCTGCCAACGTGGCATCTTGCGGTTGAATTAGTATCGGAGATTGAGTTTTTGGTGGCGGATAGGGGCTCGTTTCCTTTTGAACTGACTTTGGAACGGGTCAAGACCGAGTTGCCGCAACTGTCAGCGACGCGCATTGTGATGCCGATACTCGAGATTTCGTCCTCGTGGATCCGGCAGCGAATGCAAGATGGGTTGTCAGTGTGTGGTTTGGTTCCGAACGAGGTGCGAAAACTGTTGCCACCTTCGTACTTGTCGTGACGGGTCTTAGCAGCAGGTTGGAACCGAAAATGATAGGCGTACGCGTTTTCGGATGGCGAGCAACAGTCAGTTCGCCCCGCGTGCAAACAAAGCGAAATCGTGAGGCGGATGGGATTTGTTTGACGAAGAAGGAATCAGAAAACGAGTGCAGGCGGAACTAAGCCCGAAGAGGTTTGGACACACAGTCGGAGTCGTGCACGCAGCCGAGCGGCTGGCGGAGATCTACGGAATCGACAAGGAGCGCGCGCGAATCGCAGCCTGGGTGCACGATGTGGCGAGGGAGTGGTCGACCGACACGCTCGTTGCGGTCTCGGAGAAAGTGGAGGTGCCCGCGGGGTTCGGCGGGATTCCGAAGCTGCTTCATGGTCCCATTGCGGCCGTTTTGCTCAGAGACTGGTTTGGCATCGAAGACGATGAGATGGCCAACGCGATTCGTTTTCACACGACAGGCCGCGTACAGATGACCACCATGGACAAAATCATCTACTTAGCCGACGCGATTGAACCAGGGCGCGACTATGATGCTGTAGGCAGAATCAGAGAGCTTGCGAACAGCGACCTAGACTTGGCTCTTGCCGAATCGATGGATGACACGCTGCGGTACCTGATAGAACGACACAAACCGATTTTCCCACTGACCATCATGGTGAGAAATGACTTGTGGGAACGAATCAGTGCTAGAGAGAGGGAGGCAACCCTTTGACAAATCCACATGAGGCGAATCGCCCACTCGGTACTGGCATCGCAGGCACGGTCGTTTCCGTAGACCAACTTGCCGTCATGGCCGCTGATGCCGCATCGGATAAAAAGGCGCGGGACATTGTGATTCTGGACATACGCGAATTGACTCCAATGGCTGATTATTTTGTGATTTGTTCGGCGAATTCCGGGCCACAAATGGAGGCTGTGTCGAGAGCCGTCCGCGACAAATTAGCGATGTTAGGCGTGCGGTGCAGAGGCGTGGAAGGCTTGAATGAAGCGCGCTGGGTATTGATGGACTTCGGGGATCTTGTGGTTCATCTGTTTCGCCAGGAGGAGCGCGACTTTTATCACCTGGAGCGTCTCTGGGGAGACGGGCGAGTCGTTCCATACGAAGCACCGTGAGGCCGTACGCAGGGTTTGCGACAGTGTACGATGCGTTCATGTCGGATGGTCCTTACGACGAATGGCTTTCATGGCTTTTTGCTGCCTCATCAAACGGGGTGTTGCCATCGCTGTCGGACCTCCGGGTGGCGGACGTTGGATGTGGAACCGGATGGCTTGCCGTGGAACTCTCCTCGAGTTGCCGGCAAGTCGTCGGCGTGGATTTGTCACAAGACATGCTCGCAGAAGCCGCGATGCGTTCGGCTGAGCGTGACGCCCCCGTTTCGTGGTTGTGCCAGGACGTAAGGAAGCTGAGGTTGCCTTTTGTAGCCGATGTCATATTGTCGACGTGCGATTCCCTGAACTATTTGCTTACGCCAAAAGACTGGCATCTGGCCTTCGCTGCGGTGCGAGCGAACCTCGAAAAGTCTGGCCTCTTTTGCTTTGACGCGCTCGGGCCCAAGCGAATCGACGCGCTGAAAGAGGGATTATGGCACGATATTGAAGACGACTCCGCAGTTTTTTACGAAACGAGCGTGTCGAATGACGGTCAAGTGCGCTTCGACGTGCACGCGTTCGTCCTCCAATCCGCGAGCGGACTGTACCGGAGAATTGAAGAGGAGCATCTCCAACAATACGTAGATCCGGATTCCATCTGCAACTGGTTAGAGGAATCGGGATTCGACGTGCTTGAGGTGCTTGGCGATTTCGGCGCGTCCGATGTCAAAAATGCGGACAGAGTGGTTTACGTCGCAAAGGCTTCGTCAAATTCACAATCCAATCAACCTCTTATTTTGGAGTAAAAAGGAATTTTCGAATCGCGGACGAACCTCTGAAGACAAGATTTTCTTTGGGGGTGAACGTGGTGCAGCACGATGAATTGGCAGACCAACTGGATGACATCTCCCCATTTCCTCCCT